>CALFSX010000329.1 GCA_937916515.1 uncultured Planctomycetaceae bacterium
AGAAGACCTGTCTCAAATATCCTTAACCCGCGCCCACTAATTCTACGGAACTTCATTCTGCGTTGGGAGTTTCCATCATTTTGGAGCATTGATGATGCACCCGTTGTTTGGTTACCACATATTTCCCGGTGAATTTGGATTTGAGTCAACTGCTCGGTGGTGTAACATGGACCTCAACATGAGGCGTGGCTTACGACCTGTAGATCATGCCCACGCACTTTTGGAATGTCCTCAAACGTACAAGCTTGTCATTGAACAAAGGTCGTCATTGAATAATCGAACATTCCTTGTTGCCATTCTCGCAGGGCAGTTGCTCGGCAGCGGTGCGGCGCGTTGCGAGGTTCCGAGCGAGATTTTCGCGTTGATCGATTCGCACTGCGTCAGTTGCCACAGCGGCAAGAAGCCCGATGGCGGCCTAAACCTTGACAAGCTGGACTTCGATCTTTCCAACGAAGAAACAGCTCGACGATGGGTGCTGGTTCACGATCGGATCGTCGCGGGAGAAATGCCGCCGCCTGATGAAGAGCGACCCAATGCAGGGCAGACAGCTGCCTTTTTGAAGACGCTGACGGACTCAATAGTGAAGGCGGAATCGAAACGAAACGATGTTGTCCTGCGACGGCTGAATCGACACGAATACCAAAACACGGTCCGCGATCTGTTTCAAACGAGTGTTACTGTTAATGGACTGCCGGAAGATTCGTCGACAGATGGCTTCGATACGGTTGGAGAAGGACTTGCGGTGTCGGCTGAGGCGATGACCGCTTACCTTGAAGCGGCCGATCAGGTTCTGGACGCTGTCTTCGGCAACGGCGGGAAGCCGAAACACATTCGGCATGAGACCAACTTATTGGAGCAAGTTGACTGGCAGGGCAATCCTGAAGATAAGCAATTCGGAAAGATGTTTCGCAAGACCGATGCCGGCCTTGTGATTTTTCAGTCCGGTTATTGCCCAACCAACCTGGTGAACTTCGCGCGGTTGCGAGCTCCCGCGGGAACGTATCGCGGCACTTTGAAAGTGAGAGCGATACAATCCGACAAACCGGTAACGTTGCGAATCTACGGTGGCGATACAATTGTCAATCGTCGTGAACAACATCTGGTTGGCTATTTCGATGTGCCACCCACCGAATGGACGACAATAGAATTCACTGATCGTCTTGTCGAAGATGGCGGAACGTATCTGCCAAAATGCTACGGCACACGGGACACGCGAAAAGACGCTGATACGTGGCCGGAGCCGGGCATCGAAATCGGCGACATCGTCATCGAGGGCCCCATCGACGCCTGGCCACCGCCGGGACGGACTTTCCTGTTGGGCAACGTTGAACCGGAAACGGCTGGCCGGGACGACGCGAAGAAGATACTCCAACGGTTGTTGCCGCTCGCATTTCGACGGCCAGTCGATTCGACGGAAGCGGATGCGTATCTGAGACTGTTCACGTCAGCCGCCACGAATGGCCGCTCGTTTGAGTCTGCTCTGCGAGTCAGCCTGAAGGCGGTACTTTGTTCGCCTGATTTTTTGTTCCTGCATGAACCAGGAACAGCGCAGATCAGCCAGCACGCTCTGGCAGCCCGGCTATCTTATTTCCTGTGGAGCAGCATGCCTGATGAGGAATTGAGTTCGCTGGCAAACAAGGGTTCGCTAACGGAGCCTCAGGTGCTTGGCCAACAAGTGGAACGCATGCTGAATTCACCGCGAGCATCGGCCTTCACGAAAAACTTTACGGGCCAGTGGCTCGACTTGCAGGACATCAACTTTACAGAGCCGGATGCGAATCTGTATCCGGAATTCGACGAGCTGTTGCGGATTTCGATGGTGCAGGAGACCGAGCTGTTCTTCGATGAGATTCTCAAACAGAACCTCAGTCTGGTGAACTTTGTGGATTCCAGCTTTAGCTTCCTGAACGGTCGGCTTGCCAGGCACTACGACATCGACAACGTGGAAGGCCAGACGTTTCGCAAGGTGATCCTTCCGCCTGACAGCCAACGTGGCGGATTGTTGACACACGCAAGCGTTCTGAAAGTGACAGCCAACGGCACCTATACATCTCCGGTTCTTCGAGGCGCGTGGATTCTGGAAAACATTCTGGGGCGACCCACATCGCCGCCGCCCGACAATGTCGGGTCGATTGAACCTGACATCCGCGGCGCCACAACAATTCGGGAACAGCTGGCAAAGCATCGGAACGTCGAATCATGCGCTGCATGCCATCGGAAGATCGACCCGCCCGGATTTGCTCTGGAATGCTTCGACCCGATTGGCGGGTTTCGCGAGGAATACAGAACCATGGCCGAAGACGGCAAACACTCCGGGCTAAGGCAGGCTCCGTTTACCTATGCATGGGTCAGGTATCGCATTGGACCACCGGTTGATGCGACCGGCGAAATGCCGGATGGACAATCCATCAGGAACGTTCGCGACTTCAGAAAAATACTCGCCAACAATCCCGACCAGATCACCCGCACGCTCGCTGGCAAACTGATGACTTACTCGCTCGGGCGCAAGACAGGATTTTCGGATCGGCCCGCGATCGAAGACATTGTGCGCCAAACTGCAGAGCAGAACTATGGTTTGCGTTCGCTTGTGCATGCCATCGTTCAAAGCCCCGCATTTCAAAAACCGTAGCCCGAAAATTAAGGCAGCGAAATACCATGACTCAATTTGATCGTAGAACAATCCTTCGCGGAACTGGCGTGGCCTTAGCGCTGCCGTTCCTTGAATCCACTGTATCAGCCGCGACAAAGTCTTCGCCGGCACAACGCATCGTCGCGGTCAACATCGGCCTCGGCCTGCACGCTCCCAACATGATTCCAGAACAGGCGGGTCGCGATTATGAATTGCCAACCTATTTGAAACTGCTCGAAGATTTTCGGGACCAATTCACCGTGATCTCCGGAGTGTCGCATCCTGAAGTCGGCGGAGGGCATGCTTCTTACAAGTCTTACCTAACCTGTGCGCCGCATCCCAACAGCGCAGGATTTCGCAACACAATTTCGCTGGACCAGTTGGCTGCCGCAAAATTTGGCAGTGAAACGCGTTTCGCTTCGTTGTCCTTGAGCTGTTCAGGACCGGGACTTTCGTGGTCTCGCAGCGGCGTTGAGATCCCCACGGAAACACGGCCTTCGTTCGTTTTTCGAAAGCTGTTTTTGGCTGGGAAACCCGCTGAACAGGCTCAGCAGATACAGCGACTTCAGGATGGCCAAAGTGTTTTGGATGTAGTGATGGAAAAAACAAAACGCCTCGAACGTAACTTGACCGGCCGCGACCGCGAAAAGGTGGATCAGTATTTCGAAGCAGTCCGCGAAGCCGAACGCCGCCTTGCCAAAGCTGAAGCGTGGGAACAGAAACCGAAACCGCAGGTCGATGTGAAACCTCCGGTCGATGAAACGGATGGCAGGAAGATCGTCGAGCGAATGCGACTCATGTACGACGTCATGCACCTTGCCCTGGAAAACGACTCAACGCGGTTTGTGACATACAATATTGCGGGCATGAATGCTGTTCCTGTGATTCAGGGCGTCGACAGCGATTATCACAACCTCTCTCATCACGGCAAAGATCCTGAAAAGATTGCTCAACTTACGATTGTCGAATCCGCTCTGATCCAGGAGTTTCAGGGGTTTCTTGGAAAACTGCAGGAGACTGCGGATGCAGAGGGAAACTTGCTCGATTCAACGATGGTGCTTTTCGGATCGAACCTCGGCAACGCCAGCAGCCACGATACCAAAAACATGCCAATGCTGCTTGCTGGCGGCGGTTTCCGCCATGGTCAGCACCTGGCCTTCGACAGCGACAACAACTACCCGTTACCGAATCTATTCGTATCCATGCTGCAACGACTCGGAATCGAAACGGACACGTTTGGTACCGGTACCGGCACGATGACCGGGCTTGAATTTCAAGGCTGATCACTTCGGCGAAGCCGACTTACAACTCACGCAACTTTCAGATTGGTCCTCCGTTATTTGTCAGAGCCGTTGGAGTCGGGGCGTCTGAACGCCATCAGAGCATTCCTTAGCAATATCCGAGTTGGTAACTCGGATCAAAAAATCTGCCAGGCTTTGGCGTCGAATTCCTTTTCAAGTTCCGGATCGTTGGCGCGGGACAACAGGTCGTAATAGGCGTATGGGTACTTGAACACGTGCCCAATGCCGAGCGTTTTGTTGCCGCGTTTTTTCCAGTATTCGGTGTCGTTCGGTCGCAATGAACTGACGGCGTGGTCTTTGATTTTGCGATCGTCGGGCTTTGGTCCCTGCCGAGTCACCGTGATATATTTTCGGAATGCCGTGCGACAGCTTTCGGCCCACTCAACATCACCAATCGCCGCCATTTCGACCAGCGACTGACCAAACGTCAGCATATGCCCCGCGAACCCCTGTCCGAAGCCCTGAAAGCGGTCGATCGCGGCACTGGCCTCCTTCAGAATAAAGCGTGACGCCGCCTGCGAGTCTATGAACGGAGGCGGATCGACGTCTTCGTTCGGGGCGATGTCTCGCCACGGCTTGATAGCACGAATTAACCGGCACACGCCTGCGACTCGCTCGGCAGTCGCGGTTTCCGGCATCATGCGAAACCCCTTCATGGCATGCATGGCAAAGATGGCATCATGCCCAACTTCTCGCAGCACACCCTTGCTTTCCGCCAGCGCCAAACCGATCTGTCTGGTCGCATCGTCCACGGGATCGGCCTCCGGAAAAGGCTCACATAGCTTTGTGGCAGCCCAGTTCAGATCGAACAATTCCTCGATTCGAGCTGCAGCCAAATCGTCCAGCTCATTGTCCACACACATCAGATGAGCCGATATCATCGCCGCACCGCGATGCCCATCAGCAAAGTAGCTCATGTCCGGCGCCCGCGCCAGAGCGTTGAGCCCCAGTCGAATCAGCCGCTTCTGCGCAAGACTCTGCAGTTCCGCAGCAGCCAGCGGATGTCCGATGAATGGAAAGGCGGCTAGCAATGCCGAGCTGCTCAATGCGAATTGGCGACGCGTGATCATCTGGCTGCTCTGTAGACTGGAAGGAATAGAATTATCGGCGCTGTTACGTCCAGCTCGCGTTGATGGTCGAGTTCTCGAATATACTACCTTAACTTCCGGACTTCGATACAAATCGAGAACAAGAAGGTGTTAGGAACCAAATACAGAACAGGCCCGAATGGCACGACAGTGCAATTCGGGGCAGTATCTTTTCCGAGCGGTTCGAATCATGTTCAGGCACACATCAAAGAATGGTTCGTTCTGCCTTACGAGGTGTGCTCAGGTAAAACTGACTCCACCAAAGCTCATTTCCCTCGCTGTTTCGGTGCTACCCCCTCGGCTAACCGGTCCCCCGGATACAGAATCACGCGGTTTCCTGCGTTGAGCCCTTCGAGAACTTCCGCTGCGTCATCGTTACGGTGGCCGAGTTTGATTGGGGTGAGTCGTGCTTTGCTGCCTCGGACAATGAAGAATCCCAGTTTTCGGCTTCTCGAAACAAGGCCCCGGTTGGGACGATAAGCACGTCGCTCGATCCTATTCCACGATGGCCGCTGCGACTCGGTAGCCGTCGCCGAGCATGGGGAGTGATTCTGGCGGAACAATTTCCAGTACCGCAACGAACATCAGCTTCGCTAAGCGTTTTCGAAGTGTTGCCGCCCCGGCCCGACCCGCAGCAACGGTCATCATGATCCCCACCGCGGTCAGTATGTTGCGCGTCGTTGTGGAAATGGCAGTGGTGCCTCGTGAATTCCGGATGCGGGCCATCGTTCCAATGATGACTATGGTGATTGCAGCGATTTTTCTTTGCGTCTCTGCCTAGTTCTATACTCGTGACACGACAGAGAACATGCCCGAACAAGGCAATCCTACTGAGCTGAAGTCCGCTTTGTTGTTTGGGCTTCTATATGCTTTGGTTCTGTTCGGGGTCGCCGCGACCCGAGAGCATCTTCAACAAAGCGGGTTGTTCGTCGTCGCAGTGCTATCCGGCTTAACCGACATGGATGCGATTACACTGTCCACGTCGCGTCTGGTTTCGGCGAATCGATTGACCCCGCAGATCGGCTGGCGGATCATTGTCGCGGCCGCGATGGCGAACCTGGTCTTCCAGGCTGGCATCGTTGCCATGCTGGGGCATCGCCGACTGCTGCTGCGAATAGTGATCCTATTCGGGATTCTAATCGCGATTGGCAGCGTTTTGATGGTGACACTCCCGTAGCACGACCGCATTGCCGGAACAGCGTTTCGCTCGGTCCGACCTACGTTGAACAGGAAACACCGGTCCCGTCATCCGTCACCTGATTCCACGGCATCTTTGCCAGAATCATCGCCATGCCGCAGCTGTCGGTGATTCCGGCGAACGCCAGACCGGCTCCGACGAACGCTGCGATTCCGCTAAATCCGGGATGAACGCCCCAGCCGAGGGCAACGCCAATCACAACCAGCAAACCAGCGGCGATGCGAACCTGCCGTTCCAGTGAAATCGTCTTCTTGCCGCGAACGACTGGCAGGCCAAGATCGTCCCACGCAATTGTGCCACCTGCTACGTTGATCACGTTCGTGCAACCTGCTGAATGAAAAGCTTCGCATGTTTTTTTGCCGCGACTGTCGGAACGACAGATAAAATACAGTGGCTCGGCTTCATCTTTGCGACCAGCGATCAACTGTTCAACATCGATTTCGTCGAGCGGAATATTCTTGGCGCCCACTGCGTGGACTTCCCGGAACTCAGCGGGGGTGCGCACGTCGATGAGATCGATCTCGTAGCCGGCGTCAAACAGCTTTTGGATTTCAACGGAATCGATTGTGCGAACGGTTGTCTTTGATGTCATGAGAGAACTCCGATGATTGGTCGTTGCAAAAGGAAGCGTCAGCCGTGCTATCAGCATTACGTTGCTGCGTGTTCAAATGTCTGGCCAGGCAGTCCTGAAATTTTACAGGCATGTAAGACAGGCGAGGTAATTCCGTTTGAAAGCATCGTCGCCCACTTCAAATGCTGTCGCGCCGGTCTGTCCGTTATTCAAGCAACCGACGTGCCGATCATCACGATTCGCAGGGATGGCGCAGTCGATCGAAACGTGAACATCGCAAAGCGATATTCACCTTCCCGCAGAAAGAAGAATGCCCGCTGAGTCCCTTTCTGATCAATCAACCTGAGCACATCCGCACGCTCAGGCTGCCCAGTGCTCCGGTTCCGCACATCCGTGACATTCTTCGACGTCGAACGAACGAAGTTCACAGATTGGAACGGGCTTTGCGTTTCCTAATCCCGCGATACGCATAAATGAAGGAAGCTGGCCTACTGCTCTTGGAGACTCATGAGCTCACCAGTATGAAACACGTTTTCACGAGTTACATTGACGTAATGATCGCGAGAACGGTTCCATAACCAGTGCTGATTGTTCGAAATCTCGAGGATCACTTTGTTTCGGCAGGTGTAGCTTACTGACGCGTAGAATCGAAGGAGGAATAACAGCCACCTCAAACGCCAAAAGGAAAGACCATGATTACGATTAAAAGAATTCTGGTGCCAACTGATTTCAGTGACCAGGGCAAAACCGCACTGATGTATGCCGTTGCATTTGCCGATCGGTTTGGCGCCGCTATCGATCTGTTGCACGTACTGGAACCGGTTCCTCCAGGTGCGTTACTAAGCTATGTCTCCCTGAACGATCTAAAGAAGGGGATGCAGGAAGAGGCTGAAAAGCACTTGGAAACACTACATACAGAATGGAATAACTACGCGTTTCCCGTCAGGAAGATCGTCGTCGAAGGGCATCCGTTTGTGGAGATCATCAAGCACGCGAAAGAGAGCAACGCAGACATGATCGTCATGGGCACACACGGTCGCGGCGCGATCGCTCACATGTTGCTGGGGAGTGTGGCTGAGAAAGTTGTGCGAAAATCGCCGTGCCCCGTGCTGACTGTCCGACATCCGGAGCACGAATTCGTGCATCCGTAGGCGAGATCGTCCACTGTTCAACGGCGCACGAAACGCAGTGAAGGAAGCTGCGGGGTGCGTTGGTACCTTATTTTAATCTCGGCCACGCCGACGTGCGCGACTTCGCTGCGTCCTTGAGGAAATCGAAGGCCATGATCGAACTACGTAATATTTTGATGGCGACCGACTTCACTCGATTCAGCAAACGTGGTCGTGAATTGGCTCGGGATCTGTGTCGTCGCTTCAAGGCAAAACTGCATCTGGTGCATGTGATCGATGATCGAGCTTCGAGCCTTTCAGACGCGGCAGCACGGCTCATCGAAGCGAACGACGGCGCTGTCGCGCGGCACGTGCAGCAGGAAGAAGAGGCCGTTGTCAAATTGTGGAGCGAACTGTTTCCGGACTATCGAAAGGACCATGAAATCGAATTCGCCGCCGTGTTTGGTCATCCCGTCGTTCAGATTGTCGAATACGCTCGGAAACATTCGGTCGATCTTATCGTGGCGGGGACTCACGGCCGAACGGGCATCGACCATTTCCTTAGCGGCAGCGTTGCCGAACAATTGGTCCGCATGGCACCGTGTCCGGTACTGACTGTTCATGCACCGCCGCAGCCGAGAACGCTTGATGTTGCCGTCGACATTGGGATTAAGAGCGGCAAAGATAAGATCGTTAAGTCGGAGTCACCCACGTGACCGAACCAACAGTTCCACCAGTTCGAACAGAAAGCCCCGACTTCGAGCTTCTGGACACGTCACAACGTTCGGCGCCGTCATTCCTTCGAGACGACTCCTGGCGGGTGCTGCGATTGCAAAGCGACGTGATTCAAGCCGTCGAAACGATGTCTCGTGCTGTGGAAGGCCGGGAACGAGCACTCGCAATTTTCGGCAGTGCAAGGTCGGCACCAGACGCTCTGGAGTATCAGTTGGCCCGCGAAACGTGTAGGCAGTTGGGGCAGTCCGGCTTCACCATTATCACTGGCGGTGGCAGCGGTGTGATGGAAGCGGCCAACCGAGGTGCTCAGGAAGGCGGAGCGTGTTCCATCGGACTGAACATCCAACTTCCCGAGGAACAACAGATCAACGACTACGTCGATGCAAGCTATTCGTGCCACTATTTCTTCGTGCGGAAGATGATGTTCGCGAAGTACGCGTGCGGTTTTGTCATTTTTCCGGGTGGCTTCGGCACGATGGATGAATTGTTCGAATCGCTCACTCTGGTGCAGACTGGAAAGCTCTCAAACTTTCCATTGGTGCTTGTCGGCCGTGATTACTGGCAGCCGATGCTGGACTGGTTAAGGCAGTCGATGGTGACTCACGGCTTCATCAGTGAATCGGATCTTGATCTGTTCGTCGTCCTTGATCACCCAGAAGATGTGGCGGAATACCTGAACAGAGCGTTGCCATGCCTTAGATGACGTGGGGCCGCTTATCATAAGGGCCATCTGAACTTTCGGCGAGTTTCGCGACCTCACTTCGCAAGCCGTTTCCATCCACGGACCTCGATCTTGTGTTGATGCATTCAGCGATTCTTGCGGTCACGTCGCCGCTACCGCCAAGGTCAATGACATCGATGCCCGATTGCGCCTTCAATCGCCCTGGATTGAACAGAATAATGCTTCCATTGCCAGTCCTGGTGTCGTACAGATCATGTGACAATGCGGCAGCGAGGTCCGCAAATGAAAGCCGTTCAAACCCGGGCACGTTGACGATCTGCGACACATAGGGCTGACATCCGTAGTCACCCAGAACACGGTTCAACATCGTCATCGGAAGCGATGTGCCGCCCCAGCGACCGTTGCATTCAATGAATTCGATGTGACAGCTACCGGTGTCTTTGCCCACGAGAATCAAATCCAGCGAGCAACGGCCCACGTAACCCAGACGCTGGTACAGACTGGCCAGCAACCAACTGCGTTCTGCGATCTGTTCCGTCAGTGTATGCGGAAACTGTGCTGGTTGATGGCCGACGAATTGTCCATTGGCGCCAACCGTCGCCTGTTCGAAAATGCCTTCAACGATGGGAGGACCGTCTGCAACTGGCGGAATCCACGTTTGTACAGATGGACTGCACAGAACATCGGTCTGCCACGCATCGATCAATAGCCGCGAATTGTGATTCCGTGTTTGAGGCATTCGACTATGCACCAGCTCAAGGATCTTCGATAGTGATTTCCCCCGAATTTCGCTGGCATCGATAACAATGTTTCCGTCGCCTCCCGCTGAATCCGGCAGTTTGATACCTACAAATCCACAATGTTCCGCAATCTCACGCAGCTTGGGAACAAGTGTTGATTCGTTCCAGGCAGAATCAGATTCCGGCACTGCCCCTTCACCGAACAGTCGAGTAACAGTTTGAGTAAATGCAACTTTGTCGTTCGTCCATTGTGTCAGTGCTGGCAATGGTGCGATGACCTGCAATGGGCGACGGCTGCTTTTCCGCAGCAACGTTGCGAGTTCCCATACGGGAAGAGTCCCCATGTGTGGATGCAGGTATTCCAGTTCAGAATGCCTCATGCGATAGATAATTTCTCGACGGACAGAACGATCTTCCCATGCTGCTTCCGCTATTCGCACGGGATTCTCCCGGACGGCGGGATACAACCAATCGACTTGTCCTAGCCCGAGATGGTTCTGGCAATACGCTTCATAGCCGTCGATCGGTGGACCGCATGCAATAACTACGTCTCCATCGACTGCTCGCAACCGACATCGCGACTGATAGAATGAGATATCCTGTCCTGACTCGAAGCGAGTAATCGCTGAGTAGTCGTCCACATGAATTGACGGCGCAGCGTTCAACGACACTGGAACGTGGTCTTTAAAGACATCCGGCACGGAAAATTCCGGATGTTCGCCCAACACATCTCTGGCGAGTCTTTCCATACGCGCGAGCATTGTTGCTGACGGTCGTGGCGTGTGATGTGAGATGACAGGGATGCTCTGCATGAGGAGACTCCTTGTTGTTTTTGCAAACTCTATCAACTCTGCGTATGGCAGCGATCGACAACGCGCGCTGCGACTTCGGAAATATCCTTCATATCCACAATGATGCTCTTATCGATCGCGACAACACTGTAGTTCGGCACTTCGGCCCACGGCTCTTCCGACAGCTTTTCGGAGGCGATGACCACCGCACGGTATTCGTGACTGTCGTCATGATGAACGTGAGGAATACCACAGATCTCACAATCGTGAATGCCCTCGCGGAGAACGGTGAACAGGTCGTTGTTCCAACGAGTGGCAATCATCATCTGACCATTGGTAAGCAGGATGTTCAACTTCGCCTCAATCGCGCCGGCTTTTCGGCACCGTGAAGCGAGCTCCCGTAAACTGCTCGCCACGACTTCGGCAACATTGTCCGCAGACGAACAGCGGGAAAGATCGAGTCCAGCGATTCGCATTCGCGACAACAGCCAGAAGAAAAGCTGCTCGCTGTCCGTTTCACCCACACGACTGGACTGCAACACGGGATCTGTTTCGTCTTCGAGTTCCTGCTTCAACTGAGTGAATGCAGACACAGTTCCGTTGTGCGCGAACGCCCATTTTCCGAAAACAAACGGATGGCAGTTCAGTTCGCTTGGTGTTCCCACTGTCGCCAACCGCACGTGAGCAACAACCGCTTCGGCGTAGACGCGTTCTGCTGTGCTGCTGAAGTGAAGGTCTTCGTATGCTGGATTGGCTCGTCGTTCCAGTTCCGGGAATTCATCATGATAAAATGCAAGGCCCCAGCCGTCTGCGTGCGCACGTCCCAGATAATCTGATTCACTCTGCATCAGCAACGCGTTTTGCGAGTGAACGAGCGTGCATTCCACTTTTGTTTCTTCGTTGGCCATGAATCCGTAAAGTCGACACATATTAAAACCCTGCTTTCGATGAGTCACTGGAACCGCGCACAGATTTAACGCCTGATCTCCGTTGCAGCGCTCCGGCCACGGCGTGAGCGTAACCTGATGACCCGGCAGCAACTGCCAGCAAGCCCCAGTGAAGATATTCGTGGCCTGTTGCGGTCACGATCGCACTCAGCACTGCCGCCACAATCAGATTAACAATCGCCTGGCAGGATTCTCCGAGATACCAGAGCCCCGCGCCTGGGACCACAAAGCTGAGTGTCGCCGCTTTGGTGGAACGTTTCATACTGAAGGCTTCCTGAAGAGTGTATTCCAAAACGAGTGAAAACAGTGTGCGGCCGGCCGGCACGAAGCGCGTCGCGCCCGCACACGACTGACAGCGACTTCGCACTGTTCTTCGCTGAAATTCGGAAAACGCAAACGCTGTTCCACGCGGCGCGCGATTTGCCCCTTCTGTTCGTGACGGGTCCGATTTTCATATGTAGCAGGGCGTTGAAATGCACAAGAACCAACTGGAAAAGGAGTTTATTGCCGACCACAGCAGTACGAGTCGTGGACTAAAAGCCCTGAAGGATGCACTCACGTCAAACGGCGACGCAGTGCTGGAGGCGGCGCGAGAACTCGATCGTATCGCCGGCCCGCACATCGCCTTCGAAGAGCAGTGGCTGTATCCGTTGGTCGCAAAGTCGCGGGGCCATGAATTTCAGCATCACATGACAAGTGAGCACGACGAAGTGGTCAAGGCGTTAGCCGAGATCAAGGCGTGCGATGACCTCGCAACTGTTTCCGCTGCCAGCAAAGCAGAATGGCAACGACACCTGCAGACAGGACTCGACCACGTCGTCACCTGCGGTACGCTGCTAAGTCATCTTTCCACACTGGACGAAACCGAGCGAGCCGAAATGCTCCAGAGATTGCAAGACCTACGCGACGTCGGCATTCTGTGGACAGAGCTTGCCGCGAAGAAGGTATGAAAGCACACAACCCCCATCCGCCGAACGTAAACAAGGCGTTTGGCAAAGCAACAAAGCCAGATGCATGCATACAGCAGCGCCCAGTTTGCTCAACGGTCCTTGCCGTTGTGTCACGGCAGTAGCATTTGGTCGGCCACCGCTGGTGGGTGAAGAACGCATACTTCTGCACTGACGGTTTTCGTACGATGGCCTCCACCACCATCGTCTGTGTACTGGGGGCAGAGCCTAATACTCAATCACGCGTTCGAGACTCTTCGCCTGTTCAATCCAGCCTCGCACCTGCTTTTCCACAGGAATACGTCGGACAAGATTTCTTCGTTTGTTGACTCGCGCCATCGCTTCGACGAGATGCTCCGCGTTTCGCTGAGCCAGTTCAGGGACTGTATCCACACCGGAAGCTTCCAACAGGTCAGAGTACTCTTCGCCGATTCCCCGAATGCGAAACAGGTCGGCTCGATTGACAAAGTCGAGCAGCTTCTTTGTCGTGATTCCCGATTCCTTAGCGATGGCCGCTCTCCCTTGGCGAGTGGCAGCCCGTTTTAGAAGCGTCTGAGTCGTGCCGATCTTTGCTTGTGCAAGTTTCTCAGCGTAGCGTTCGCCGATTCCTTCGATGTTCACTAATGCGGGCATGAGAATCTCCTGTTCTTGAAATAGAAGGATTGGGTGGCGGAAGCGAAATCGACGCCTGACACCGAATTCAAACCTCAAGCGTGGCGTATGACGGTGGCGTCGATAACGGCCTATTGGTTCAGTTTCCGTGAATGCACAGCAGTGGTATATGCAAGACTCTTGCAAGCAAAAGTCTTGCCAAACCGCCAATTCCAACAAGTCGCGAAAATTGACAACTGCATTGTCCGGCCTGTGTGCGATGGTGTCACAACTGTGTTCGTCATTTTGTGTGCAGCCCGATTGCAGCAACGGCACAGACGCAGGGAGTTGACAAGTCGTGGCGGGATAGAGCGTTCGCTGAAAGCTTTGCATTGCCAACTTGCACGGACGCTTCCGGTCCACCGGCCGTATTTGATGAAGCCCTGCAGGTACGGCACAAGGAGTGCGAGGTACTAGAAATTCCCCCCGGACTCCAGACGCTTGGCGGCGTCGGTGTCACCATTTTCTCCTGCGGAGATCCCACATGCCCTTTGCTTCAGATACGGTCACTGTGGTTCCTGCCGGAGGAGTCAGATCGTGACTTAATCCTCTCACTCAGGATCGAGCCAAGCCAGCCGTACCGTTTGGTGGCCAATACCGAATAATCGATTTTAACTTTCCAACTGCCTGCATTCGGGGCTTCGGCGAGTTCTTGGGCTGACTCAGTACAAGTCGCATTCACTGCAAAAGCATTTGCGTGATGCCTGGTCGGTCTTGAATTCGGAGTTGGGCGAATACATCACCGCCGTTCCGCCGCAATTTCGAACGGGCGAGTCGTGGTATCAGGGAACTGCGGATGCTATTTATCAAAATCTGTTCGTATTGAAACGTAGCGCACGGAACAATTGTCGGCGTCGTGAACCTGGGCAACGTGGGAGAATGGCTGGCGATCCAGTCTGCGCTGACAAAAACAATCGGCCGAATACGATTTGCGAAGATTGCTGATGAATCCCCGACGGTCACATCCAACGTGTAGAAAAATTCGCTACCCGTCAGCCGCGTTTGCATCATCTATGATCTGATCGCTGTACGTCGCGATACGGTAGATGATGCCCATAGCGTCGCGAGACTTGATGTGTGATCGTTCATCTACCGCAGCGATCAGGTGATTCACAAACCGCGTCAGATGCTTCCGCGTGATCCCCATGCCCTGATGAATTCTGGCAAGGTTGATGTCACTGGTGATGACAGGCCCATCCAATGCCGCTGCAAAAAATTCCGTCTGCATCCTCTTCAACTGATCAACTGACGCGTCCAGGAAGAACGGGCGAAGCTCTGCGTCCGCCAATACACGAACGTAGAAATCGTCGACAAGTTCATCGACCGCCGCTGCGCCACCAATTCGTTGATAAAGCGTTTGTTCGTCTGACATGGCTTTTGCTTCCTTAGACAAGGTGTTAGTTGAAGGATTCAGTCACGATGCTGTTGCTGTACTCTATTGCCAGAGTCCCTCGCGGCATTGAGATTTTTCGATGGATTTCAGTTCTTCCAGCAGTTCACGCGTTCTGTCGTCGATCACCTTCGGGCTAACCACTTTCACAACCGCAAACATGTCGCCGCGTTCGCCCGTCCGCCGGTCTCGAATTCCCTTGCCCCTCAGGCGCAGCTTCATGCCACTGTTTGTTCCAGGCGGTATCGTCAATGTGATTGTGCCGTCACTGATCGTCAGGATGTCGACTTTCGCTCCAAGCCCGCACTCAGCCAGAGAGATTGGAACATCCAACAACACGTTGGCCGCTTCACGTCGAAACCAGGGATGTTTCGCGACATTCAGCGAAACGAACAGGTCACCCGCTGCACCTCCGTTGGCGCCTGGCGTTCCCTGACCGCTGAGTCGAATAACGCTTCCGCTGTCGACTCCGGCCGGGATTGTGACCGAAAGCGTTTCCGGCGACGATCCAGAATCACGCTGGAATCGCAGGTCATATTTTCCACCTTCCGCGGCCAGCATAAACGGGACTTCGATCGAAGCCTGTATGTCCTGACCGCGAACTGGCCAGTCACTTCGCCCGCCGTATTGACCGCCGCCAGCACGACCGGCACGAAAGCCTCCAAGAAGCTCTTCAATGTCAAACGGGACTTCATCGCCCGAACCGGAAGACTGCCACCGAGCACCGCCCCCCGGTGTCCCTCCCTGAAATTGCGGTGCGTCCGGCGTGCCGTACTTATCAAAGTTTGCACGTTTGGTGTCATCACCCAGAACAGCCCAGGCGTCCTGAACCTGCTTGAACTTTTCCAGGGCTGACGGATCATCAGTGTTCGCATCCGGATGATGTTTCTTCGCGAGCTTCTTGTACGCTTTGCGGATTTCTTCAGACGAAGCCGCCTTCGGCACGCCAAGTACTGCATAGTAGTCTGGATGACTTGCCATCAATTTTTGCTTTCGAGTGAATTAGTCTGTGGCAGGCAGTAATCGTTGAGTTGCGTTCACGTCACTTCAGCAGGATTACTGGACATTGGCAGAACACCGACACTTGATGGCTCAGACTGGCCATTGCCGTTTCCGGACGATTCAGGTCAATGCGTTCGGATCTCATCACGATCAGGTCAACAGACTCCACTGCTGAATACCGCACGATGGTCTGAGCCGTGTGTCCCACGATAATTTCACAACGGACGTTCAGCCCTGCATGCTCGAACCGTTGCGACATTTCGTTCAGCCTGCCACGAACGCTCTGCTCGACTTCGGCGTAAAAGACCTTCAAGTCGTCGTCTACCGGGGCATCTGGCGCTTCATCAATCGCTTCAATCACGTAAATCAATGTCGTCGAGGCACCGTGCTGTTGAGCCAGTTCGAACGCGGCATCCAGTGCTCGCTGATCGGGATCATTTGTGACCACAGGTACAAGCAGGTGTTGATATTTCATGGTAATTTCATCCTCACGTGACCGTTCATTTCTGTAAGAAGCCGTTCGGTGGCGTGCCTTCTGTCGGCAGAGGCAGCATTCCACGCGGAAACAGGTGCCGGCTTACCGGGACAAACCCGGCGTCTGCGTCGAAATAAAGGTAGTGCGTGATCTTGATTGTATCGGAGTTAAGATCGATCACGTTGAAACTGTTCTTCTCACGTTCGCGTCCTCGCCCTCGCCGTGACGTAGTCGTTCCGGACTGTACGATGACGATTCCTCGTTCACGATGAACGCCGGGATAGACATCCAGTGTGTTTCCGATGTACGCACGATGCAGGTGACCGCCCAGAATCATGTCGACTCCATCTTCGACGAAGCGCATTATGGCTCGCTTGGCTTTGGGCATGGTACGGTCGTGCAGATAGTCGGGAGCGGGGGCGAAATGATGATGCGCCACCACAATCCTTGCGGCACCCACCGGTGCATCAGCAAACACGCGTTCCGCAGTTTCTAATTGCCACTGGTGAATGCGACCATTGCTGATTGTCGACAACGGGGACGTCGAATCGATGCCAACGATGACCGCATTGTCCAGGAAAAGGACGGGATTGAGTTCCGGTGAGATGAACTTTTTGTACATGCCGTGCGGGTCGAACAGACGTTCTCGAAGACGATACAGGGGGACGTCGTGATTCCCGGGCACGTAGAGTCGAGGAACATCAGGCAATCGATCCAGAAACGCTCGGGCGGCGAGAAACTGTTCTTCTTTTGCTCGCTGAGTGAAGTCCCCGCTGACAACGATCGCATCTGCATTCAGGTGTGGCGCAATTCGCACCATCGCCTCTCCGACTTCCGCGACGAACGGTGGACCGAAGTGCAGATCCGAAAGGTGCAGAATTCGCAAGAGTCGTTTTGCTTGATGCATTGCAGCGTACTTGGAAGGAAGTGCGTTCGAATGTGAAGTAGATGCACACATCGTGCCGTTGCGTTCATCAATGGCCAGAAGCGATTACGAGCGAAACCGTCGAGCGGTGTACGACCTGAAAATACGTTGTTTCAACCACGAAAGGGACGAAACACACGAAAGAATCGCAAGACGCAGACACGCAGAATTCGCCCCTTTCGTGGTGTTATCCCTGCGTTTCGTGCTGTCAGTGTTTTGCGAACATTGACCTGGCTGACCATCCAATCTGTGCAGCCGTGCGTATTCGCGCGCACGTGCGGTTTGGGGTGGCATGTGATGTGCAACGGAAACAGCCATGAGATCTCTTTTTCGAAGTCTGCGATTTCCGTTCCTGATGATCCTGCTGCTGACAATCATCGCAGTGTTGGCGGCACGCTTTGCGTCGTTCGATTGGTTTGTGGAAAACGATCGATGGTTGCGAACGACGATCCACCAGAACCCGATCCGATGCAGCTTGATCGCCTTCACAGTCTATCTGCTTGTTTCGCTGGTGCCGGGAATGGCGGGAAAGTCCATCGTGCTGGGCTGGTTGTTTGGACTGTTTACGGGCGTCGTGATTGTCAATGCGGCGCTGGTGGCGGCAGCTCTGGTGACGTTCCTGCTTTCGCGACACTACCTGAAAGCGGCGGTGCAGTCGCGGTTCGGCTTCTACCTGCGACCGATTCAGGAACGAATCTCACGTGACGGCGTCATATATCTACTCACGCTTAGATTCGCTCATGCCCCGTTCAGCTTAATGAACTACGCCGCGGGAGCTGGCACGGACGTTCCGCTTCGCACGTTTTGGTGGACGACGCAGATCGGCTTGCTGCCTGGCAATCTGGTTTTCGTCTACGCAGGTACTCGCTTGCCTACGTTGGACGAGTTAATAGTTTCGGGGCCGCTGGGACTGCTGGATGGTCCGATGATCGCCGCACTGGCGGGCACGATGTTTCTTCCCTGGCTCGCTCGGAAAGTGATCCGGATGTTCTCGCCAACTTCTAAATCGGTACAGGAGTTGCCTTGTCAGGTCTCGGAAGTTCACACCGGGAAAGAACCATGATCGACATCAACGACAACCTATTGTGGCTGCTCGCTTACACGTTTGCGGCATTGTGCGGTGGCACAGTCGTGCGGATTGTCGCGCTGCGAAACGCGGAGCCGGAACTTGTGAAAAAGCGGATGGGAAGCCTTAAGGTCTGGTGGACACTTGCTGTGCTGATGTCACTGGCGGTCATCTTCGGTCGAGTTGGCGTTTCGGTGCTGCTTGCACTGGCGGGTGTTCTGGGACTGCGTGAGTTTCTGAAGTTGATTGGGACGGAAAGAATTGGGCGTGGTGCTGTGATCGCTGCATTCGTAGCTGTTGCAGTTCAGTATTCTTTGATTGTTGCCGACTGCCACCACGCGGCGAGATACGTTCTTCCGATCACCGCTCTGTTGGCAATCAGCACCGTCCGATTGCTGCAGGGAGGAGCCGAAGGTTTCATTCGCACGACGGCCGGTGTGTACTGGGGAATCATGCTGCTGGTCTACTGCCTGTCGCATGCGGTGCTATTGTTTACGCTGCCGTCTGACAGCGAGCCCATGGTCGGAATGGCGGGCTGGTTTCTGTTTGTTGTGATCATCACTGAAATGGATGACATTGCTCAGGCATTAGTGGGCCGAGTCATCGGACACCGTAGAATTACGCCAACCATTTCGCCGAACAAGACGTGGGAAGGATTCCTTGGAGGCGTGGTGACCTCGATTGCGATGTCGCTGCTTCTTTCACCATGGCTAACGACGTTTCCACCCGCGTCGACTGCGCGAGGTCTGTTGTTGTCCGTGGCAGCAGGCTTGCTCATCGTGACCGCTGCCTTTCTGGGTGACATCAATATGTCAGCCATCAAACGCGACGTCGGCGTGAAGGATGGCAGTGCAATTCTACCAGGGATGGGCGGCATCATCGATCGAGTCGACAGCCTGACCTTCACGGCCCCCGTTTTCTATTACTTCGTGGCGCTGGTTCTCCGTGCCTTTTGACAGGAGTTTTCCAATGTCACCGATCGTACGACGAGACAGAATTGCAGGGGATGGAACGCCCCGTTCTGCTGACTCTCAGGCGGACAGTCCGTACAAGGACCGATACTGGACCATTCCCAACGTCATTTGTGTCGTCAGAATTATCGGATCCTTCGGCCTGCTATGGCTTGCCGTCGCTGGCTTTCCGACAGCTTTCATTGTTTGCTTTCTCGCGTTGCATCTTTCCGATTGGATCGATGGGAAACTCGCGCGATGGCTGAATCAGCGTTCCGACTTCGGTGCTCGATTGGACAGCGCGTCCGATGCCATTCTGTATGGCTGCCTGATTATCGGCTGTCTGATGCTGAAACGGGACGTTTTGCAGCCGGAAGCCATCTGGCTGGTAGTTGCTCTGGCCAGCTACTGCATTACAACGGGATATGGCCTGTGGAAGTACGGTCGCGTGCCCAGCTATCACACGCGTTTGGCGAAGATCGGCAACTGGCTGGTCCTTGCTGGTGCCGTGGGGTTGGTTCTGGATTGGTCGCTCTGGCCGATGAGAATCGCCGCTCTTGTTGGCACAATTACAAACCTTGAAGCGACCGCGATCACATACGTCCTGCCGAAATGGAGAGCCGACGTGCTGACAGTGCTGGACGTTCTGCCATTTGCGGAATCCGAAGAGACCTGATCGTTGAAGAAAATCTATAACGTAGGCACCAACCGCTCTTAGGGGCAGTCCCGAAATAACTTCCGGATTCAATTAACCTGCATGTCTTACACAGCGGGCACTTTTGGTGCGGCGTGTTTTTTTGCGGGTCGCTGAGGTAGCTG
>CALFSX010000330.1 GCA_937916515.1 uncultured Planctomycetaceae bacterium
CACGAACAGTATGCTGCCCTCGCACTGTTTGCGAACAGGTTCCTTACACATACTGCGTAACAAAGACTCGTCAGGAAACACGAACTCGCACTTCATGCGTTACAAAGCACCGCACAGAGCAGCGTTCACGAGAAGTGAGCTACACTGTTATGGTTCCTGAGCAACGTACTCGCGAGTACCAGGTTACAAAGATGCAGACTGTTTCTGAAGAAAAGACTGCGACCTTCACAGTGAAGATTCCAGTTCAGGTTGCTAAGGAAATCACTGTTAACGTAACCAAAATGGTTCCTCAGCAGGTCAGCAAGAAAGTCTGGATTCCAGGCAGTGCTTACAACATCAGCGGTGGATCTGACGCTGGTGCCTGCGGCAACGGTTGCGGTAACGCTTCAACCGGTTGCGGCGAAAACTAGTTGGCACTGGCTGATTAGCTGGTAAGAAAAACTCAAGAGCCCCGTGCATTTGTACCGCACGGGGCTTTTTCGTTGAATGAATGGAACCAGGTTTATCAAACGTTCAATCTTCTGTAAGCCCGCTTAATGCGAACTCGCTTGAGTTACAGCAACACGGCAGTATCGCTTAATGTCAGTCATCAAAGATCCACAAACCGAAACTTCTCGCGTGGCTGTTGTGCGGCGAGCAATCGGCAGTCAGCTGCGGGTTTTCGCTGTGGCAGCAACGGCGATTCTGTTGGCCACCACATTGTGTACACACGCCGCGCGAAGTTTTTGGGTGGCCGATCTGCTGGCCAATCTGCGCACGCAGCAGGTTCTGGGACTGTTGGCTTGCCTTGTCTTTCACGTCGCGTTTCGAAGTTGGAAATTGCTGGCGGTGAGTGTTGTGGGCTTGCTTGTTCACCTGCCCGTGTTTGTGTCTGACTATGTCTACTGCCAGGCTGCATCGGGGGCCGCCCACTCAGGCCTGGACCACACGGCTCAGGCAACTTTAAGCTTAACAACGGCCAACGTGCTGACGACAAATCGTCGCTACGCCGATATCGCCAACGAACTGCTGACGTTGAATTCAGATTTGGTGGCCGTGATAGAAATCAGCTCCGGGCTGCACGATCATCTTTCCGGGGATTTCTCACGCGTCTATCCTTATTCTGTGTTTTACGTTCAGGACTCCGGCAATTTCGGAATCGCCTTGTATTCCAAACTGCCCTGGAGCAACGCAGCACTGACCGCGTTCAATGACGATTCTTTGAAGTCGGTTGTGGCCACCATCAATCACGGTGGTCACAGGTGGCACATCATCGCGACTCATACTTTGCCACCAATTGGTCGACGAAACTACGAACACCGCAACCAGCATCTAAAGTTGCTAAGCGACGAAGTGAACCGACTGCGTTTGGGGGATTCCTCACCTCATGTGGTGGTGATGGGAGATTTGAATATCACGCCCTGGTCGCCGATCTTTCAGGACTTTGCCGCCGAGGCAAACCTGCGTCGGGATACCGTCAGTTTTGGATTACGCCCAACCTGGTTTCGATTTCCAACGTTCGCCTTTGGGTTGGTATTGGACCACGTGTTGACGACTGGCGGAATTTCGTGCCTGAATTACACGGTCAGCCCGGATGTCGGATCCGATCATCGCTTTGTGACCGTAGAACTGGCACCATAAAGCTGCCCCGTCGCCTTAACAAAGCCCAATGCTGCAGATCACTGCAGGCTCTCTGCTGCATCTGATTCGCAGTTGTGGCGCGCCTGGTGGTCGATTTTCGACCGAATTGCCAGCCTATGCTGGCAATTTTCCAGCCACCGTGGCATGTCCCAAAACGCCCAGGTGTGCAAAAAACAGCAGACTTCTGCAACACCTGGCTTCCGTAGCAGCCGGTAAACGGTCCCAAAAACAGACGAACAGGTGGGGAAAACCCGCAATGTTGTGGGTTTCAACAAAAAATATTGAACTAATCGTAAGCAAATCCGTGTTTAGTACGTATTACATAAGACGGATGCGCAATATCTGCCGGTTTTGGGGCCGGTATTTGCAGCGAAGATTCATTGAATATTCGCTGGCCATTAACAGCGTCGCTAAAAGATAAGGGATTGTCAAACAAGACCAGGAGGAGTTCCATGTTAGTTTTAAGCCGCAAAACAGGTGAATCGATTCAGATCGACGACAACATTTTTGTCACGATTTCTGAAGTGAAGGGCGGTCGCGTCAGACTGTCTATTGAGGCCCCCAAGTCAGTGCGAATTGTTCGCAAAGAGATTCTCGATCGCGAATTTGGTGAAGCTCCGGAAACGCTGCTGCTGGACCTTCCTGTACCCGCTGCGCTTGACTGTCTGAATTAAGCTCAAGCCAGGCCGGTCGAAAAGCCTTCACGGTAACTTATTTGCCATTCATTGAGCCTGAAAAGAATCTGCTCCGACCGTTAATGATGTCGTTACCTGGTCACCGCTGGTTCGTTTTTTCCACGCTAATTACTGAGCTTTAATCAGTTTGTAAGCCAGGCAAATCACCGCAGCTTGATTTCGCAGACGTGTTCCAATCAACCGAAGTCGCCAGTGCCTTGCCTGTTTTGGTCAGGGAAAGACATTGACGAGTTCGGTAAGCGAACATGCAATTGGATCGGCGGCAGGTTTTAGCTTCAGTTGCTTGAACATGTTGCCTTCCTATCTGCAACAAGCTGTTCAGCCTGCCGTTTGACGTTTCGCTTCGTTTCGCCCACGGCCGAACGGCCAGACCGTTCATATGCAGGGGGATTGCCTTGAAAATCGGTCTTTTGTGGTGGGTGACCATATCTGTTGGCAAACGGCATTCGACTTGCGAATGTATGGCGTCCTTTGCCAGGCCAGCCGTGCCACCGTGGTTGGGTGGCACGTAACCTGGCGGCGATTGTCTTGCTGGAAGGATCTGGCCTACTTGTCGTTTGGGAACAGGCGTTCCTTCAGAAACGAATATGCCAGTGCCTGCATATAGGCTCGCTGTTTGTTATTGGCAGCTCCTCCATGGCCGCCTTCGATGTTTTCATAGTAACAGACATCGTGCCCTTGAGCTTCCATCATTGCCATCATCTTGCGAGCATGTCCGGGGTGAACTCGGTCGTCGCGTGTCGAAGTGGTGAACAGTACGGCGGGGTAATTCACTGATTCTTTGATGTTCTGGTACGGAGAATACGTCTTGATGAAATCCCAGTCACCGGCATCCGGGTTACCGTATTCTGCCATCCAGCTGGCTCCCGCCAGCAGCAGGTGGTAGCGTTTCATGTCCAGCAATGGAACCTGACAAACGGCTGCGGAAAACAGATTCGGGTACAAAGCCACCATGTTGCCCACCAACAGGCCTCCATTGGAACCGCCCTGGATTCCCAATTGCTGGCGACTGGTCACTTTTCGGGCGATCAGGTCTTCGCCAACGGCCGCGAAGTCTTCGTAAGCTCGCAGCCGGTTCTGCTTCAAAGCCGCCTGATGCCAACGTGGCCCGTATTCTCCGCCGCCTCGAATATTCGCTACCACATAAACACCACCCTGACTGGTCCACGCTCGACCGGCTGCGGCGTTGTAGCCCGGCGTTAATGAAATTTCAAAGCCCCCGTAGCCGTACAACAGCGTTGGGTTGGTGCCATCCAGTTTTATGCCGGTTTTTGAAACCATGAAGTAGGGAACTTTCGTTCCATCTTTACTGGTGGCAAAATGTTGTTCAACGTGCAGCCCGGTTGCATCGTAAAGTGGAGTCAGCTGTTTAAGCTGTTCTGGTTCGCTGCCGATTTCGGAACCATAAAACAGTGTGGTCGGATTCAGGTAATCGCTGGACGTCATCCAGAAGGCGTTTGATTCGTCTTCGTCGACGGGCGAAACGGAAACGGTTCCAATAGCGGGAGCCCCCTTCAGTGGTTCTCGCTTCCAGCCATCTTTTCCCGGAGTCAAAACGTAGATCTTGTTCTTTACGTCTTCCAGGACATTAAGAATCAGATGGTCTTTCATGGGCGAAAAGTTGGCCAGTGACGAGTTTTCTGTGGGTTCAAACGCCACGTCGAAGTTTCGTTGTCCCGCCATGAAGTCATCAAAGTTGGATATCAGCAAGCTGCCTGCGGCGTATGTCTTTCCGGCAACTTCCCATGGCTTTCGCAGTTCCAGCATCAGGTATTGTTTGAAGACGCTTTTGCTGGCGCTGTTGGGTGCGTCGATTTTTGAAAGCGTTCCATCGTCAGCTCGCAAATAGATTTCGTTGTTATAGAACGCCAGAGTTCGCGATACAAAGTTTCGTTCAAAGCCCGGCGAATTATCATGGCTGGCTCGAATCGACATGTCTTCGTGAGTGCCTTCGTACACAACTTCCGCCGATTCCAGCGGAGTACCTCGCCGCCAAAGTTTGGCGATTCGCGGATAGCCGGACGAAGTCATTGTGCCTTCGCCGAAGTCTGTGTAGATAAACACGCTGTCACGGTCGATCCAGCTCATGCCGCCCTTGGATTCTGATCGGCTGAAGCCGCCTTCGACAAACGATTTTGTGTGCATGTCGAATTCGCGCGTGACCGAAGCGTCGGCTCCCCCGCGAGACAGTGATATCAACGCCAGGTCGTAGCTGGGACGCAGAATGGACGAACCACCCCATACCCAGTTTTCGTGTTCTGCTTCGGCAACGGCATCCAGATCCAGAACGGTTTCCCACGCGGGCGAAGTCTTCCGGTATTCTTCCAGAGTCGTTCGTCGCCAGAGCCCTCGCACGTGATCTTTGTCGCGCCAGAAGTTGTAGTAATAGTCTCCCGCCTTGCCGACGAATGGAATGCGTTCGTCTGAATCCAGAATGCTTAGCAGGTCGTCGTTGAGCTTGTTGAAATCGTCTTGGGATTCGAAGTATGTCTGAGTTTTCAGGTTGCGGAGCTTCACCCATTCCAGTTGCTGGTCGCCCGTGACATCTTCCAGCCACAGGTGCGGATCTTCTGCTGCTGTAACGTCAGAAACCTTGCGAGAACCGTCTGCTGTAATGGCCGTATCCTGAGGCATGGCGAATGTGTTTATTGCGAAAAAGCTGAAGCTGGTGATCGAAAAAAATACGTGGCGGATCATGTGAAGCAACGTCCCAAACTGGTGATAACAAGTGAAGCTCGCCATTGTTGGCAGCATCGTACGAGCAGGTGATTCGATGCACAAGCGGTTGCGCGTTTGTAAATCGCCTGAACGTATTGCGTTGCCGAGGATGGCTTCGGATCGCAGTTTTACCGCCGAGGGGCATTGCCGAATTGCTGGCGGGCGGTGTCTCCGCGAACCTCGGCTTTCTCTGCGTGCTCTGCAATAAAAGAACCAGGCTTGGGACGGGATGGAATCGCAGTTTTGCCGCAGAGGACGCAGAGGGGCAGAGGAAAACGCAGAGGGGCATTGCCCAACGCTGTGAAGGATTTTTCAGCGGGACACCAGCGAGTTGAAGCGAAAAACCGCGGTCTGGAGTTGGGGTGCGTTAAAGTCACGAAGTGACGCTAGGTGACAGCCACGGGCGCGAGCCCGTGGAACAGCATTCGACCGTCGTTTTC
>CALFSX010000331.1 GCA_937916515.1 uncultured Planctomycetaceae bacterium
AAATTTCTGTTCGCCAGCGAATTGGGAAGCCTCGAAGCTTCAACTTGTATTCGATTAATGTGCCGGCTTGAATGTTTATTGGTGGCGGTGTAAGCACCTTGAATTGCAGCAGCGGCGGAGTGATTTGTTCCAATTGAAATGCATCGCTGAAGAAGTCGAATAGTGTTTCGCGGCTCACCGGCAGTGTCACAGCGGACTTCAGAATGTATGCTTTTGCTTTACGATCCCAATTGATTTCAAGCATTGTTGGAAATTTCGTGCGGTGATGTTTCAGCTGAAAAATCAACGTGTCGCCTGATACTCCGCAGTGTGAAACGAGTGAACGATTCTGCAGCTTTATGTGCGGGACCGAAGTTGCGTTTCGGCGCAATCGCCGAGTGTTTACTTCAGCATTTCCGTAAGCCGATGCAGCGTTTCACCAACATCTTCCAAAGAATTCAAGTCTTCCGCTGCCGTTGAAAAGTATTCGTCGTCAATACCCATGATCTGGCGAAGCAATGCTGATTTTTCAGGCGGTTCATCCAGAAACTCGTCCATCATTTCGAAATCGCGATCCCACAGGATTCTGTCAGACATTGAATGCACCAACGGATGCCAGAGGTCGCGTTTCCTGCAGTCTGCAGATTCCGGAATTCCAAGGTTCTCAGCTGCATTAGTGGCATCGGGATCGTCGTCGCAGGAAAGTTCGCCGTATGCTTCGTGAGCTGCATTCAACAAAAGCAATCGCCATGTGTTCTGGGTGGGCGTATTCATGATTTCCATGTCAATCATGAAGCTGATATGTTCAAACACCGATCCAATCGCAGCTTCGTTGACTGCCGTCAATCGGGGGGCACATGCGGTTTCGGTAAGCAGGTGTGTGGCAAGTGTTTCAATCACAGCCAGACGCTGCGACCATGTCAGGCTTGCGAACAGTTCAATCGAATAGTGATACGATTCATAGTTGGCTTCGTCCTTGATTTGTTCCACCAGTGAAGTTACTCCCGCTTTGAACAGCGCTGCTTCGGCGCCCTGTAAAATGCGGTCTCCTTCTGATGTATGCCACATCGCTTCTACTCCGTTTGTGTCGATGGTCTATTTTTTGATTTCAGTTCACAACCCTGCCGATATTTTCCGTCAGCAGGTCTGGTTGCAACTTTCCGTACTGTAGTTGTGGTGACGACTTGGATTTGATCCCGTTGAATGCGATCATGGCCTGACGTCTACCACTTATAGAACCCCATCACTGCCAGGCATTCCTGATGTTCAGGCCTGAGTGGTAAATGGTCATTCAATACGCCCAAGCTACAGCAAGCACTGCCGAAGATGAAACTCAAGATCGCCTCTATTTGTGTTTTTATGATGTTTGCAAACTCCGCTCAGTCGGTGCTTGCATCTGAAAGGCCCAACATTGTTTTTTTCTTCATTGACGATTTGGGCTGGGCTGATCTCGGATATCAGGGATCAGAGTTTTACGAGACCCCCAACATTGACAAGCTGGCGGCAAGTGGAATGGTCTTCACCAACGCATATGCGGCCGCGCCCAATTGTGCTCCAAGCCGCGCGTGCCTTTTAAGCGGACAGTATTCGCCTCGACACGGCGTCTATACCGTGGGAACTTCCCGCCGAGGCAAAGACAAGGATCGCAGGCTTGAGCCAACTCAGAATACTGAAGTGCTGGACGGTAAGTTCATAACCTGGGCGGAAGTGTTGAATCAAAACGACTACGTTCTGGCAAGTATGGGGAAATGGCACCTTGGCGATGATCCCACAACTCAAGGGTTTGACATAAATGTCGCGGGCAAGCATTGGGGAAGTCCCAGTGGAGGCGGCTATCACAGTCCATACAAGTATCCGAACCTGGAACAGGATCGTCCCGGTGAATATCTGACCGATCGTTTGACGGATGAAGCCGTCGAGTTTGTTGAAGCCAACAAAGATAAGCCGTTCTTTCTTTATCTGTCGCACTACGCGGTTCATACGCCGATTCAGGCCAAATCCGATGTGGCTGCCAGGTACAAGGCTAAGCCGTCGGGCCAGCATCAGAACAATGCGAACTATGCGGCCATGGTTGAAAGTGTCGACGACAGTGTTGGAAAAGTTCTTGCCGCCGTTGATCGTCTGGGGCTTACCGACAACACAATTGTGGTTTTCTATTCTGACAACGGTGGCCATTCTGGAGCCACATCAAATCATCCGCTGCGTGGTTCCAAGGGGATGCTGTATGAAGGCGGCATTCGGGAGCCGTTTATCTGCCGATGGCCTGGAGTCACAACAGCGGGGGCGGTCTGCCAACAACCGATCATTGGAGTTGACCTGTATCCAACATTTGTCGAAATGACGAACTCGAAGACGCCGGACGACTACCTGCTTGATGGGCTAAGCATCGTGCCTATGCTGAAAGATCCTTCGGCAACGTTACCGCGTGAATCAATCTTTTGGCACTTCCCCTGTTACCTGGAAGGGGCCGGAGATCCTTCGGGTGGCCCGTTCAGGACTACTCCGGCTGGAGCGATTCGTATGGGAGACTGGAAACTGATCGAATGGTTCGAAAGCGGTCGCCTGGAACTCTATAACCTTAAAAACGATCTCGGGGAATCGACGGTGCTTAATGAAAGTCACCCTGAAAAGCTTAGGCAACTACACGCGGCAATGAAGCAATGGCGAAGAGACGTGGCCGCACCAATTCCAACGGTTCTTAATTCGAAGTACAATCCAGGAGGAAGTTCTGCCGGTCGAAAGAAGAAACGGAAGGACGAGTGAATCCCATCGACACAGCTGGCGTCTGCCTGGCAATTAAAACGCGTGCGATCGCGGTTTGAAGTGGCATGGTTGATTACTCGTCGCCGAGAGCCTTTCTTGAAGTTCTTTTTCGCTGAATTGGCGAGTCATTGAGGTTAAGTTGCGATTCATCAGCAACGGAAAAATACTCACATGCGTGGCGCTGATTTGCTTCAGTCTGCTGGTGTGGAAATTTTTCCTTTCTGCCGCACCCTTGTCGGAACAGATTCGCGGCGCCTATAAATCGGGCGAGTTTACGAAGGTTCGTTTGCTTGCCGCGGATCTGGATGAACAACAGTTAGCAGACTTTGATACTTGCTGGTATGTCGGCTGCGCGTGTGAATCGTTGCATGACTACCCCAAAGCGGTTGCCTATCTGGGCAAAGCTATGGAAGCTGCCCGTGAGTCAGCACGAAAAATAAGGGTGGCACTGAAGATTGCTGAGATACATGGGAAGTCTGATAACGACCACTTATCAATTGATTTATTTTCTGAGTTGATTGAACAGTACCCGCAGGATGCCAGGTTAAGACGACGCGCGGCAACTTTGCTGGATGAGGTCGGTCGACGTTATGAAGCGAATCGCCACCATCTGGCGCTGGTCGTGATGGGACAAAATTCGATCGACGATTTGATTGTGCTGGCAGATCGTCACGAGGCGGTCGTTGGGCCGAAGGTGGAAGCAGCCCTTCGCGATCCAAACTCAGAAAAGTACCGAACGCTGCGGGCTCTTATTGCCTGGCGGTCAGGGAGATTGTCAGAGGCGGAATCGTTGCTTCGAGCTGAAATTGCAAGCGACTCATCGTTGCTGGAGGCTCACGCATTGCTTGGTCTTGTGCTGCTGGATATTGGCGATACAAGTCAGCTTTCGGTTTGGCATGCGGCGTTGCCAGATCCGGGTATGGATCATCCTGATGTTTGGTATGTTCGCGGAGTATGGGCAGAAGCCCTGAAGCAACCTCAGGTTGCTGTAACGTGTTTCAGGAACGCTTTGCGGCTGGATCCATGTTTTGGGCAAGCCATTTTTCGACTCGCGGTCGCCGGTGGAAATGAACTGACTGATAGTGTCAGCGATCAATTGACTGATCGAGTAGAGGTTTTAAAACACTATCGGCAAGTCTGCAAATCTGTCTTCTTTAACGGACCGGACGTTCAATCGCTCAAGACTGTTATTGATTTGGCAGAAGCCCTTGAGCTTTTTGATGAAGCTGCTGGTTGGGCTCAAATATTGAATGCTCGTTCAGGATTTCCGCTGGTTGACCTGGAACGCATCAGTCGTCTTAAATCAAACGCCAAGGCTGTGTCCGCTGCTGGTCAGGTAAGGGGATTAGGAATACTGTCGTCGCTTCCGATTTCGGAAACGGAAATTTCTGACTGGCCGAAACCTGGCGGTTCGACTGCAGTTGTTTCTCTCGAGCAACCAGCAATCAGCTTTGCGGACGAAGCCAGCAGATTTGGGATGGACTTCCAGTATATGAACGGAGCAAAGGATCCCAACGGTTGGATGATACGCCAAAGCATGGGAGGAGGCGTGGGCGTGTTGGACTATGATGGCGATTCGTGGCCGGACATCTTTCTGCCGCAAGGCGAATCTGCTATGGGGGTGGTCAGTGACGCGTTGTTTAGAAATGTTCGAGGAATCAGCACTCAACGTGTCGAGTCGATAGCCAACTGTGGGGGAGTTGAATTCTCACATGGAGCAGCGGTTGGCGATATTGATAACGACGGATTCCCGGATATCTACGTTGCCAATAGCGGAACTAACCAGTTGTACGTCAACAACGGTGATGGAACTTTTCGCGCGGCCGAAACGGTTCTGCAATCGAAGAAATGGACGGTCAGTGCTGTGGTTGCGGATCTCAACGGCGACAGCTGGCCAGACTTGTTTGACGTTAACTATCTGGAATGGGGACGCCCCTTCGTCGAACCATGCATCGACAGTGAATTGGGTCTGCCCCGCACGTGTCCGCCTGAACGGTTTGCTGGAGAATCTGATGAACTATATGTGAACACGGCAGATGGCGGATTCAGCAATGATTCAGCCGAAGTTGGTATTTCAAATGCATTGGGGAAAGGGCTTGGAGTTGTTGCGGGTGACTTTTCCGGTGATGGCAACATAAGCGTGTTCGTTGCCAATGATCAAGTTCCCAACTTTTTCTGGCAAGCGGATTCTCGCCAGCAAAATCGCTTGCAGCTACGTGAAGTCGCGTCTGCATTTGGGCTTGCCGTGAATGGTTCCGGGGAATCACTGGCCTGCATGGGAGTTGCAGCAGCAGACGTTAATCACGATGGCGGTTTGGACCTGTTTGTGACAAACTTTTATCGCCAGCCCAATACGTTGTATCTGAATATTGGGGCATCGAATTTTCACGACGCCACTCGTCAGGCTGGGCTATTTGAACCTGGGCTGCTTAAGCTTGGTTTCGGGACTCAATTTCTGGATGCCAACCTGGATGGCGAGCAGGATCTGGTGGTTGTTAACGGGCATCTGGATGACTTCACCGGCAAGGGAATCCCCTTCGCAATGCAGCCGCATTTGTTTGTTGGTCGCGGCAATGCGAGCTTTCAGGAACAGGCTGCGAACGTCACAGGGGCGTACTTTGAGTCAGTTCATATTGCCCGAGGGCTTGCAACACTGGATTTTGACCGCAACGGACTCACCGATCTTGCCGTATCGCAGATTGGCGAAACGGCATCTTTGTTGATTAACCACACACAGGAACCTGGACATTTTCTGTTAGTCCGACTTGTGGGGAAACTGTCATCGCGGGATGCGTTCGGAGCGATCGTTTCATGTTCGTCCGGTAAGCAGACCTGCTGGAAACATCTAACGGCTGGCGATGGCTATGCTTCAAGCAACCAGAAGGACGTGATTATTGGCTTGAATGAAAATACCACAGCGCAGACGCTTCAAATTCAATGGCCATCCGGCGGAACGCAATTGTTCACTGATGTCCAGGCCGATCGGAAATATGTAGTTCTTGAAGCAGTCGATCGATTGTTCGAAGTCAGTGAATAGCACTGTTTGCAATTACTTTGTTCGGAGCTGGCTGTTCAGGTGAGGTGTCATTGTTCGGCTGACTTCAAAGGCAGTTGCCAAATTCGGGTGTCGCCTTCTCGGATGATAACCGTTTGCCCGGATGCAATGTTCCGGAATATCTGTGACTCACCACCGGGCCAGACGATTTGTAGTGCCTCGACGTTTTTTGCATTTCCAAGTCCAAAAATAACCTGCTTTTGGTTGGATGCCTGATAGCCGTCGCCGGCAGTGAATTGTCGGACTACTTTTCGATCGTCGAATGTCGCTACAACGCGTGCTGTGCTTGCATCGCGAGCACTACTGGTGCCGACAATTCTGACTGTCAGGTATTCTCCAACGTCTTTGGAGGAGTTCTCCAGAAGCATCGCGCTGTCGTTCAGCCGAGAAACAGCAACTTCAGCCAGCCCATCATTGTTCCAGTCAATCACAGCCATACTGCGACTTAGCATTGGTGTTTGAAATGTTTCTCCCAGCTGGTCTGCGGTCAGACGCTTAAAATGGCCGTTGCCTTCGTTTCGGAAGTACTCAGGAGGCATTTCGTAGGGGATACCTTTGTAGGAAAAATCATCGACGTGTCCATTCCCAATCAACAGGTCTTCCCATCCATCAAGGTCGCCGTCAATCGCCTGCACACCAAAAGCCAGCATTCCAAGACTTGCTTCTCGAATGCCTGCATTCTGAGAGTTGTCGCCGAAGGATTCACCGGGGTATTGCGAATAGAGAGTGTTCGATTCGTTAAAGAAGTTTGTGACGAACAGATCCCAATTGCCGTCACCATCAAAATCCGACGATGCAATTCCCATGCAGGCCTGAGCGCGTCCGTCTCGATCGAAGGCCAGTCCTCGCGAAAGGCCCTCCTCAGTGAACACAACTTTTTCGTTATCTGTCGGAGATCTTGTGAAGTAGAAGTTGGCTCGCCCATCATTTGCAATAAAAATCGACGGGCTACCAGTTGCTGCAAAGTCGGCGATCAGAATTCCAAGACCGTCGCCATCTGCTGCTGTGATTCCAATGGATTCTGAGACCTCATCGAAGCGTCCATCCCCGCGTCCTCGATACACAAAATCGTTAGCCGCTTCAAAGCCTGCTGGCGCACACGAGCGAGCGACTCCGTCTTCTTCGCAAACGCGATGGAAAACATCCTCGCCAGTCAGGAACGTTACGTCGTACAGGTCGGGAATAGAATCCAGGTCCAGGTCGGCAATGGCGACACTGGTCGTCCAGAATGGATGCCCGATATTTGCCTGGTCAGTGATTTCCTGAAATGTTCCGTCGCCCTGATTCCTATAAAGGCGATTTCCATCTATGTTGGCGACATACAAATCGGGAAATCCATCGTTGTTGATGTCCCCCGCAGCAACTCCCTGACCAAAGCCAAAGTCGAGCAAGCCAGCCAGCTTACTGACATCATCGAAGATTTGGCACTGTCGATTTCGGTACAACACATCGAAGGATGTTGTTTGCTTTTGGAAAGGCGGAAGTGCGCTGGCCTGAGTAAAGTACAGGTCGCAACAGCCATCCAGGTCAAAGTCCAAAGCTCCCACGCCGCCACCAGTGTACTCGAACATCAGACGCCCATTGGTTGATAGGTCTTCTGCGTTGGCGTACACAAAGTTAATTCCCGCGGCTGCCGTTGCGTCTGTAAACTGAGTGGTTGATTGGGCATTGTTAGTGCGATCTGTTGGCAGTTCATTGCTTTCAGGGGGCAACCACGCTGTTGTTGAAAAAGACAGACCTGCAGCTGGCCCGTCGGCTAACTTTTGTGCGGAATTTGAATTCAGGATTTGACGTAGGCGTTGTTGAGCTTCCAGCGGCCATGACTCCTGAGGATTCTGATACTGAGCCGCCACGGTCCAGCCGATTGCTTCAGGCAAACGGCCCAACGATTCCATCAGCTGGACGGCTTCTTGAAGTTTGGCGGGGCGGGAGTCACCCAAATAGACTTCGTTTGCCAGTGTTGCCAGTCGGGTAAGCTTCAGCCCACGCTCACGAAATGCGGTCGCCTCGTTGTCACGATCCAGAATTGCCAGTGCATGAGCCATCTGGTGATTGGCGGCAGCGTGGTTGGGAGCCATTGAGAGTGCTCGCCACAAGCAGAACGCGGCCCGTGGAGCGTCCTTGCTTGCCAGGCACCACTGCGAACGAATAAACCAGACTTCGGGAAACGTGTCCGCGTTCAAAGGAAGGCCGGCATCCCATGTTTGCATTTCTTCAGAGTCGTTTCTGCTTAGCAGCAGTTTTCCGATTCTGACATGAGCTTCAATCAGGTCTGGTGCCACCGCAATACACTTGCGAACCAGCTCCTCGGCCTTTTCAAATTCTCTGTACGAAATTGCAATGCAAGCGGCGCCCAGCCAGCACCTTGGGTCGTCTGATTTCAGAAATGCGGCAAGTTGTTCTTCGGAAAGCTCAACCGCGCGATCTGTGTCGGCCAGGTAGCAAAGGCTTTGAAGGCTGATGTCGCCTTTCTGAATCACAAACTGAAGATGCTGCACAGATTCCCAACGCCGACCTTCAAATCCCAGGCAGTCAGCGAGTAACTTGTGAGCTGTTTCATTGTCCGCGTCGATCGTTAGTGCTCGTCGCAGTTGTTCTTCTGCGCTTCCCATTCGATGCTGATGCATCATGATGGATGCGGATGACAATCTTGCGGCAAGGCCTTCCTGTCCGGCTTCGTCGCCAACCTGGTCGAAGTGCTGTAAAGCGTTGGTGAAGCGTTCAAGTCGAGTGGCCGCTTCACCGGCCAGAAGTCGAAAAGAGGGAGTGTCTTCGCCTAATTGAATGGCTTTCTCTGAATCCGCCAGAGCCGCTTCGAATCGCGACATTCTCAACCACTTTTTGGCGTCGCGGGCTAGCTCCTGCGCAGTTGGTTGTGCCAGCCACCAAAGACCGCCAATCAAAGTGCATAGAAGAATGCATACGACAGCAAGAGCGCGAAGGAAGACTGGTTTGCGATGTACACGGTTTTCGCTTTCGGCAGTCTGCTGGTTCATTGGGATATCCTGACAAAGGCTTCTACCTTGACCCAGTGGCGTGGAATGCGGAAAAGTGTGGGACGTTCGAACGGCCGAGCCGCTTTGTTGTCGGTCCCGGCAGATGCACGCATCTTATTGTGTAAGACTCTGACAAGTACTTTACCGAAACCATCAGTCCTGCTGATTCGCGGAATAGACCGAACGCATTGTGCAGGATACTTCCTCCCCACTTGCGTTTGCGCTACAAACGGTGACTTTGTTCGTTTGATTTTCGGTGCGGGAAGTTGCAGTATTTTAGCTGGCGCGGCTGAGTCCGCCAGCCATAAATACGGAGGCCAGCCCCAACCAAAGACATCTTCCAGCACCTTCCGGTGGAAGTGGTAATGAAGTGTCGGCCAAAGGTACGGCGATGGCGGCTACCAATGGGAATACAAATCCAGCCAGGCTTCCCATGACTCCTGCAACAAGCATTGAAGTGAACACCGACTTCAACATGTTCGAGTTGCCGCTGCTAAGTCCACAAGCGGCTCCCACGCCAAGACCGATTATTCCCCAGGTCATCGCATGCATTATCATCGTGCTGTGTTCTCTGCCCGAACTGCCAATCAATGTCGATGTTGATATCGACTGGTGGTATGGAAATGACAGATAACTCGACAAGCAACCAGCTCCTGCGCCAAAAATGGCTCCAGCCAGAACGCTCAGGACCAGCTTTGATTTGCCATCATGGGAAAACCAGCTAATAGTGGCGGCAATGATTGATCCCAGAATAGCTCCAGCTATGCCAAGCCAAACCATGGCATTGCCCTGGTCGGCTGCAAGCTTTGCTGACATGGCGATCGCTCGCTCTTCTTCTGTTGGGGCGGCTCCCAGGTTAAGCAGCTCTGAAGGTGTGGGGTAAGGGCTGCCGAAACTGGATGCAATGGCATACCCAATTGCCGTGGCGGCACATCCAGCGATGATCACGCTGACACTTCGTGCTATAGTGTTGTTAGAATTGTCAGCCGAAACGGAAGCGTTCATGGAATCACGGCTTTCGATGTCGTGGGGGAAAAATGGCTTATCAAAAATAAAAGCAGCCGGACGAAACTCCGAAGGAATCTCGCCGACTGCCCATAAGAACTGAAAAGTAGCGTTGGGAACTTAGAATTCGCCAACGACTTCACGACCTGCAGCAGACCCAAGAGCCTGGTAGGTGCCCTGATCCAGGTTTTCGCTGATGAAGCGAACTGCACCATCGGCCAGTACGAACTGAGAACCGCCAGTGTGACGGCTTGTCGCAGTCATCAAGGTGTAGTTTCCGTCCCAGCCATCAGTGATACAAGACACACCATTTGGTGGAATCGCAGTCTGGATTGACGAAAAATATGTTCGTCCGTCGGCCCATCGGCCACCAGCGTATTCGCCAGTGAAGTACGAGCCCGGAGCATAGTCCAGCCGGTTATTTGGATTAATAAACGATCGGCACTGATCGATCATGGCCTGAATGTTGCCAGCTGTAACGCCACCGCCAGAACCATCGTTCATGCCTGGGTTGAGGCCAACGCCGCTGATGATTTCCTGGCGAATTGCCGAACCCTGAGCACGTTCGCCCATCATGATTGTGTTGCTTGTGCCGTCCAGAATGTCACGGATCGCAGCGGCTTCAGCCAGTCCAAAGATTCCGTCAACTCGTGTTCCGCCCCACTGATAGCGGTCGAGAATCTGACGCATTCTGTGGTTGTAGCGGCCAGTGCTGAATCGGTAGTTGGATTTACCTGTAGCACTTGAACACAGTGTGTCAGAAGGACACACCAATGCAGACAGGTTTTGACGCCAAGGCTTGTAGTTCGCATCCCATGGATACGCAACGCCTGTTGGCGAGATCATGTCCGCCTGCACTGTGCTGTACAGGTTTGCTTGTTCGATGTATGGCAAGATGGCGATGTGAGCACTGATCAACCAACGGTCGTTGAAGCTTCCGTTTCCTGGAATGGAAGCATTATTGTGACCACCCACAAACAGTGGAGGAAACGTGTTGTACACGTCGTGGTAGTTGTGAAGCGCAAGTCCCAGTTGCTTCAGATTGTTTTTACACTGCGTACGGCGTGCTGCTTCGCGAGCCTGCTGTACGGCTGGCAGCAATAGAGCGATCAAAATAGCGATAATCGCGATTACCACCAGCAATTCGATGAGCGTAAAGCCCTTCTTCTGTTTTGGTCCGGTTCTTGTCATCAAAGTCTCCCAGTAAAAAAGAAAAATTAAACACTGATTTATTCAGGCCCGGCTTAGGTGCCAGTTTTGCCCAAACAAGTCTCTGGCCACCATCTACAGCAAGAATGTTGCCAGAGAATGCCAAACTTAACGCTTTTTCGCGTTTTTCATGGCTGCTTCCTGGGCAGCCTTTTGAGCTTTCATCTGGTCTTCCTGGTAAGTTTCAGGAACAGGTGTTCCGCTGGCTTCTTCTGGTACACCACCGCAACCGGTGATGGACATGAACATTGCCACAGATAAAACTCCGAGAATTGCTCTTACAGTCGTCATAGAACTGTCACTCTGCTTAAAAAGTCAATAATGGAAATCACGGCTTTGAAGACAAGCACTTCAAAGCTAGCTCACTTAACGCACTCGTGCAACAGATTCTCTTCGCTGCAGTTCGATCAGGTGATTTGGTATTTCGAAACGTTCATCGCGAATTGCGTGTAATACTGCCGACGCTGCGGATTTGCCCATTTCGACGGCTGGCTGCCGCATGGTGGTTAAAGGGGGAGTCATAAATGCCACCTCCGCCTGATCATCAAAACCAACAATGGAAACGTCTTCCGGCACTCTGATTCCGTGGCGAGAAAGCCCGAGTCGAGCTCCCATAGCCATCATGTCGTTTTCCGCAAAGACAGCACTGAAATACACACCGCTTCCGAGTAATGAATTTATGGCAAGTACACCGGACTGAGCACTGAAGTCGGCCTGATAGATAAGACTCGGGTTAAAAACAATGTTTGCCTTTTCAAGGGCACGGCAATACCCCTTTTGTCGTTGTATTGCATCGGGCTGGTCTTTGATGCCGTGAATTAACGCGATGGCTCTGTGTCCGAGCTCAATCAGGTGCATTGTTGCTTCGTAACCGGCCAGTTCATTGTCAACGCAAACGCTTCGATTCTCCCAACCCGCAACTTCGCGCGCGACCAGTATCGTTGGCAGTTTTTCCTTCAGTTGCTCAAGATCAGTAACTGGGGTGCGTCCACCGATAAGAACCAGTCCATCAACCTGCCGACCGACCAGGGCCTTGATGACTTCGCTTTCTGTGCTGTGGTGTAACTGACCATCGACAAAAATTGGTGAATAACCCGTGTTGTTGAGTCCCTCGATGACTCCCTGAGCAATCGAGTCATAAAATGGACTACCAATTTTCTGTGTCACAATCCCTATGGTCATTGAACGACCACTTGCGAGGCTTTGGGCCATCAGGTTTGGGCGGTAATTCAGGGCAGTAATCGCCTGCTCAACGGCCAGGCGGGTTTCAGTGTTCACCACTGAACTTTCGTTCAGAACGCGCGAAACGGTACTCTTCGATACCTTGGCGTGCTTTGCGATGTCCTGAATAGTGGTCATGTGTTTTGATGTGGAAAAACGTTAGGGCTTAACACAAGTTTCATAAAGTTAGCACATTGATGGTACCGGTTCCATAGAATTGCTTTGAATGTTTCGGCGAAATGCTAACATAACTGCATTATTTTATGAAACCGATTTCAGGGGCCGCAAAAATGGACCTTTTCCAGTGATTGAAGAACGCCAGGATATGTCGGGAAAACACGGGGCGTCCGTCCGATTATCGATCACTGAGAAGGTGGGCTACGGTCTCGGCGATACCGCATCGAATCTGTATTGGAAGACGTTCGAGTTCTTCCTGATGTACTTTTATACAGATGTTTTTGGGATCACCGCACGTTCGGCCGGCACGATGATGTTGGTCACGAGAATCTGGGATGCCATTAATGACCCTATTGTTGGCTACCTGGCTGACAGGACTCGAACGTCATGGGGACGTTTCCGTCCTTACTTGATTTGGATGGCATTGCCGTTTGCGATTACCGGGTGTCTGACTTTCTACACTCCGGATTTCAGTCCTGAAGGGAAGCTTGTCTACGCATACGTCACTTACACCCTTGTGATGATGGCTTACACGGCGATTAATGTTCCGTACGGAGCATTGATGGGCGTGATCTCAGCAAGCTCTCTTGAACGGACCAGCATATCAACCTATCGATTCGTCGCGGCGTTTTGCGGGGGCATCGTCGTTCAGTACTTCACTCAGGATCTGGTCAGTTACTTTGGGGGCGGTTCTGAAACGATTGTTGTCAACGGTGTAGAGAAGATTCGCGTTATCAACGAACAGGCTGGATTCTTTTGGACCATGGCTGTGTTCTCAATGGTGGCTGTGATTCTTTTTGCGATCACGTTCTTAACAACTCGGGAACGAGTTCAGCCGGAGATAACAGATTCTGCAACAGGTAGGGCGGACCTGCGATTCATTTTGACCAGTCTGAAGTTTCATCAGATTATGTTGGGTGGGCTGACCTCTTTGGCGTTACTGGCAACGGGTTTTGGTGCCGACTCATTGTATTGGATTATTGGAATCTACCTTGTTCTAAGTGTCCTGTCGCTGGTAATGCGAGTTTACTTTGGTGCCAACCAAAATGGCGAGCGGCAGCATTCAACGCTTGAACAGGATTTTGGCGATTTGCTGACGAACCGACCGTGGATGGTTTTGTTTGGTTTTGGTTTGATGCAGCTAATGGGAGCCTTTATTCGTGGTGGGGCGATTTTGTATTACTTTAAGTATTACTGCGGCGACGCCAGGCATGCTCCTGCATTCTGGGTTTCCGGCAGTGTTGCGGCAATTGTTGGTATGCTGCTGACGAAAAAGTTAACCAGCGTGTTCGGCAAGAAAACGCTGATGATTTATATGAACATTGGCGTTGCTGCGATTACAGCGGCATTCATGCTGCTGGGGCCGGAACAGATTACGTTAATGTTTGTTCTGCATATTGCCGCGTCATTCATTGGCGGCCCAAGTCCTGTTCTGTTGTGGGCGATGTATGCTGACTCCGCTGATTATTCCGAATGGAAAAATCATCGTCGAGCAACCGGTCTCGTGTTCGCTGCCGCTACCTTTTCTCAGAAGATGGGCTGTGCTGTTGGAGCAGCGGTAACAGGTTTCGCTTTGGACTTCTTTCAATACGCTGCTCCTGTTAACGGGGCAAATCAGACGCAGTCAGCAACAACGCTGAATGGCCTTTGCATGATGATGAGTGTCTTGCCGGCTGCGTTCTATATGCTGGCAGCGTTTTGCCTTGTGTTCTATGACATCAACGAATCCATGCTGCATCGGATTGAAAACGACTTGCGTATAAGGCGGGATGCAAATTCAGGCGGCGAAACTATCACACTCACTGAATAGAAACTTAATCGTCTATGTTTTTTGGGCCTTCGCCCGGTGATGTCATTCGTCGTCTTGATCTATCGTGGAAATCTGTTGTATGTACTCTGTTGGCACCATGGATTCGGCCCGGGGAAATCAGTTCGAAACGCTGACCTCTGAAGTTGCGGGAGAATATGTTTTTGAATCTGGTGAGACCTGGTACAGGGTTTCCAATTGCCATCTGATGTCGGATTTTTTCGTATGCCCTGTCAGCGCTGGCGATCACTGGATGTTTGTTTCCCGTCGAGGTGCCTTGTCTGCGGGGCGGAGAAATCCTGATGTTGCCCTGTTCCCCTATTATTGTTCCGACAAGCTACTGGACATGTCGGAATCGACCGGGCCCAAAACGATTATTCGCATTGCCACAGGATTAACGCAATTCAAGTTGTGGGAGCCGTTTGCAGCGACTGGTCGATTGCAGCCTGGTGTACGTCAGAACTTCTATAAGAACGATCTGGGAAACCGATTGATTCTTGAAGAAACTAATGACAACCTGCAATTGAGCTTTCGATATCAATGGGAGTTCAGCAATCGATTTGGGTTCGTCCGCACAAGCCAGCTATTAAACATTGGTAGTGGGCATCAGGACGTCAGCTTTGTGGATGGTTTGCAGAATATTCTGCCAAGCGGCCTCGGGCGCGACTTCCAGTCGCGTTACAGCAATCTTGGTGATGCTTATAAAAAGAACGAGCTACTGGAAGCCAGCCAGCTTGGGCTTTACTATCTCAGTTCAATTCCGACAGACAGGGCTGAGCCCAGTGAAGGCCTGCGAGCCACGACTGTCTGGCAGCATGGTCTTGCATCGCCGCACATACTGTTGAGTTCAATACAGTTGGACAGGTTTCGCCTGGGGCTGCCGCTGTTCGTTGAAAACAGCATTAGAGCTCGCCGGGGCGCGTATTTCGTTTCAACAGAATTGCGTCTTGCTCCAGCGGAACCGGTTAAATGGAAAATCGTCGCCAACGTGGAGCAGGATCAGACTGACGTCAGCAACCTAAGTCATCAGATTTTCAATTCTGCAGCGTCGTTGCTTGAACGGGACGTGGCTGAAAACTCGAAACAGCTGTTGGCAACGGTTTCCAGTGCTGACGGGCGTCAGCTTGGAGGGAATCGGCTGCGCATCCATCGCCATCAATCGAATGTGTTGTTTAACGTCATGCGCGGCGGCCGACCATTTGATGGCTATAGGATCGACGCCAGTGACCTGTGTTCGCACGTCAGTCGCTTTAACACTGGTGTGGCTCAGCGACATAAGAACCTGCTGCAAACACTTCCCGAACGAATCCACCTTACACAGCTTCATGGATTGGTTAATGAAACGGAAGACAATGAATTCATTCGGATTGTCAGTGAATACCTTCCGCTGACATTCAGTCGACGTCACGGCGATCCGACTCGCCCGTGGAATTCTTTTTCGATCGAACTTCAGAACGCTGACGGATCTCAGAAGCTCGGTTACGAGGGAAACTGGCGCGACATCTTTCAGAATTGGGAGGCATTAGCTCTTTCATATCCGGATTATCTGCGTGGAATGGTTCTGAAATTTGTTAACGCATCAACGGCAGATGGCTACAACCCATATCGCTTAAGCAAGGATGGTTTCGAATGGGAAGCTCCGGAACCCAACGACCCTTGGGCCAACATTGGGTATTGGGGCGATCATCAGATTATTTATCTGCTGAAGCTTATGGAATGGTCACGGAAATTTTCGCCAACTCACCTGACAGAACTTTTGCCTCAGCAAGTCTGTGCGTATGCTCAAGTGCCCTATCGTATACGTCCGTATCAGCAGATTGTTAAAAATGCTCAGGATACGATCGAGTACGATTATGCCCTGGCCATTGAAATAGAAGCTCGAGTGGCAGAACTTGGGTTTGACGGTTGTTTGCTGCAGAGTGAAGCCGGTGGCGTTTTGCGGGCAACGTTTTTTGAAAAACTCTTGGTGCCGATTTTGGCCAGGTTGGCCAACTTTGTTCCAGAAGGCGGAGTCTGGTTAAACACTCAGAGACCAGAATGGAACGACGCCAACAATGCACTTGTTGGTCGTGGATTGTCGATGGTGACAACCTGCTATTTGCGCCGTTTTGTTTTGTTTATGGACAAGTGGCTTGCTGAAGAAAACGTTCCAGAGTGTTTTGACGTTTGTGACCAGGTTGTCACGTTGCTTCGACGCACTCAGTCTGTCATCGTAGAGCACAGTGCCGCGTTCGCCGGGCCAATGTCTGATCAGCAACGCAAGCAAATTGTGGATGGGCTTTCTCTGGCAGGTTGCGAGTATCGTGCTGAGCTGTATCGGAATGGATTGAAGGAAACGAAGTGCGAGCTTTCGAAGTTTGATTGTCGGCAGTTCTTGTCGCAATGCCTGTCAATGATCGATCACACGATCCGCATGAATCGACGCGATGACGGGTTGTTCCATTCCTACAACCTTTTGACGCTGACTGATGATGCCGCTGAAGTTAAGCACCTCTACGAAATGCTGGAGGGGCAGGTGGCAGTACTAAGCAGCGGATTATTGTCAGCTGAGCAAGCCGTTGAAGTTCTGGACGCACTTCGCGGCAGTCGCATGTACCGGGACGATCAGCAAAGCTACATGTTGTATCCCGATCGAATACTCCCGACATTTCTTCAGAAGAACATCATTGCTGCAGAAAAAGTCCAGTCATGCGAGCTGCTGCAGGCCCTGTTAAACAATGCAGACACCTCAATCATTCGAGCAGATGTGAACGGCGAATTTCACTTTAATGGCGACTTCCGAAATGCCTCGGACCTCGCCGCCGCTTTGGATTTGCTGAAGCGACAGGGGCGTTTTTCGAGTCTGATTGATCGGGATCGAGCTGCAGTTCTCGATATCTATGAGGCGACCTTTCAGCATGCTGATTTCACTGGTCGTTCGGGCACGTTCTTCGCCTATGAAGGACTTGGCTCGATCTACTGGCACATGGTTTCGAAACTGGCACTCGCCACGATTGAAAACGTCGTTGATGCTAAGACCGACTTGTCGTGTCCAGGCTTGATCGCCCGATTGATAAGGCATTATCGAGAAATTCGTGATGGACTGGGTCTTGAAAAAACACCTCTGCAATACGGTGCGATTCCCTCCGATCCATATTCACACACTCCACAACACGCGGGGGCTCAACAACCTGGAATGACTGGACAAGTGAAAGAAGACATTCTGTGTCGTTACAGCGAGTTGGGCGTGCAAATAGATCAAGGACAGCTTCGTTTTGCTCCGGATTTGTTTGAGGATTCTGAGTTTCTTGGGGAAGACGAAGTCTTTCGTTTTTACGATCTCCATGATTCGCAGATTGACTATCCGATGAGCTCAGGGGAATTTGGATTCACCGTTTGTCAGGTTCCTGTGATCTATCATCGCTCTGCTGAAACGCGACTTGTGATTCACTGTGAAAACATTGAATCGCTTGAACGATCTGATCTTGTTCTTACGCTTGCAGAATCCCAAAGCCTGTTTTCTCGTTCAGGCATCATTGCTCGGATTGATGTGTTTTTCTGTCCGGTATCGAATACCTGAACCCATTCTGAACTCCGTTTACTGTTAAAGAAATTTTGTTATGCAATTTCGATTTACGACCAGCCTCGCACTCATCGTTGTGTGTTCTTGTACTACTACTGTGTCTGCACAGACTGCGACTGTGGAGGCATCCAGCAAGCTGAAGCTTGTCTGGAGTGATGAATTTGACGGCGATTCGCTGGATTACTCCAAGTGGGGCGTGGAGCAAAATGCGTTTGGCGGAGGAAATAATGAGCTGCAGATTTTTACAGATCGCCCCGAAAACGTCAGAGTCGAAAAGGGCAACCTGATTTTGGAAGCTCATAAGGATAACGCCGGGATCAGCGGTACCGTTCGCGAATATTCTTCCGGACGTATTCGTACCAAGCATCGAGGTGACTGGAAGTATGGCCGTATTGAGGTGAGAGCCAAAATGCCGAAGGGACAGGGGCTGTGGCCCGCGATCTGGATGTTGCCTACCGACGAACAATACGGGGGCTGGGCGGCCAGCGGCGAAATTGACATTATGGAATTTCGCGGTCAAAACGAACAGGAAGTTCTTGGCACGCTGCACTACGGAGGTGGGTGGCCCAAAAATACCTTTTCCGGTTCCTCGTTTAAGCTGAAAGAAGGCAGCTTCAGCGATGAGTTTCACACATTTGCTGTGGACTGGGAAGAAGGCAAGATGGTCTGGTCTGTGGATGGCACGCCGTACCAGACTCAAACCAAATGGCATTCTGATGGCGCCAAATTTCCGGCTCCGTTTGATCAGCGGTTTCATCTGCTGTTGAACCTGTCGGTGGGTGGCCACTTTGTTGGTAACCCCGATGCGACATCAACGTTTCCTCAGCAGTTTCTAGTTGACTATGTCAGAGTTTACCAGAAGTCGTGACATAAGCTGTTGGCGAATACCTGGTGTTGAAACGCGAGGCTGGCATCAATGCTTGTGTGGCTGAATCAGCTTCGTAAACCTGGCTGCTGACATGTTGGTGGGATGGCGGACCACGGAAGAAGAATTGCACGCTGTTGCGTGCAATTCTTCGCAGGATGCAAGGGGGCTGTGTTCGTTTGGTGCAGTGTTCGTCTATCGCAGTGCCTGACCTTCAAGCAGTGTTTTGCTCTCGCTTTGAGCCTGCCTGTTTGGGGGGCGACGTTCGAACAACGGGCCGTGTCCAGCTGCTCTTCGCCACGCTGATAATTGAGCAAGGTGGAATGCGAAGTGAGAGGTCAGCAGGTGCGACACGAGGTCACCAGCTGTTTCCACTTTTGTTCCGTCCAGCAACGCAACTCCGTGTGGTCTCTGCATGGCACGTTCGTCAGCAGAACGAGCCATTTCCTGCAGAGACTGATAGCCACTATGAATACTGGCCAGAAACTCGTCTTTTGAGAATTGGTCCGTGGGGGCAATGTCATCTGAGGAACCTGGACCGAAAGTGGCTAACCAGTTTGGGTGCGTAACGGAGCCATCAAGGAACGACTGCCCCAGTTCGCCACAAATTGCCAGGTGTCCCAGAACCCAGACTGGCGGATGTCCGTTACCCGGTGCACGCTCGAAGATTCGATCGGAAGGCAGGTCGGCGACGACGTGATTAAGGCCGCTGATTAGAAATTGGTTGAGCTTGATTTCTGTT
>CALFSX010000332.1 GCA_937916515.1 uncultured Planctomycetaceae bacterium
GAAATCGTCGCCTGAAACAACTTCTCTGAACACAACATTTGACAGTAACTCCTTCCGACGCTGTATTGCAGCACGCCAATTCCAAAAACGATAACAGCTCGACGCGTATAACGCGTCGAGCTGTTTACGTTGAACTCGTGATGCCTGCGGAATCCGCTTGATTCAGATTCCGCAGCCCAACCTATCGAATTTCGGTGTCATCGTTAGTTGCCGCCGCTTTTCGGCTTTCACCGTCCGGGCGAATGAATACTTCACCAGCAACCGCTTCAATTTGTGGTGCCGTCAATTCCGTTTCGGGAGCTTCACCGTTTACCCACTGCAAAACAGTCTGCAGCCAGCGAGGTCCAAAGCGTTCAACAATATTCTGCAGTCGGCCTGACTGTTCTTCCCTGTAACGAACAATCGTATCACGCACTACGGCTGCCAAAGATTCTTCAGCCATCTCAGTGAATTCCGCAGACTCAAATGTACCAAAGCTGATCTGACCATCTGAATCCTTGATGTTCAGATTTTGGGCAACAACGTCCACTGTGCCGCCAAATTCGTTAGTACTGTTTCCAAGATCAATGTCGACGGGTTTTCCGCCAACATAGGCGGCCAGATTGGAAGTCCCTGCGACCTGAACCGACCCGGAATCCGTCTGAGTCAGATTGCCGTCACTGGAAACCAAAGACGCGTTGCCGGCAGCATTGATGTCGCCAAGAACCAATCCACCATTATTATAAACGATGTTCACGTCCTGACCACTGACGTTGACAACGCCCTGGAAATTATTGTTTGCCCCACCAAGATCAACATTCGCTGGCTGGCCCCCTTCGCTGGCTGCAACATTGGCTTCACCGCCAATGTCCAGTGAACCATCAATCGGCTGAGTGACAGGTCCATCCGTGCTGTTAGCCGTGAAGTTACCGTTCGTGGAAATGTCTACAAGTATCAGACCGCCGTTGCCGTCTGTCAGAACAATGTTCTGGCCGCTGGCGTTGACAGTGCTTCCGAAGTTGTTGCTGGTGCCGTCCAATGTCACGTCTTCCGTGGCGCTAAGCGTTGTTTCTCCATCAGCGATAATGTTGGTCCCCGGAATTTGATCAATACTGCCGTTGCCCGCGTTAACGTCAAACGTGCCCGGCGTATTAATGTCTCCCAGGTGAACTCCACCGTTGGTGCTGTTCAGTGAAATCTGCCCGCCTGACAGGTTGTCAACTGTCAGTTCACCTTTTGTGTGAGTAATACCAACGGCTCCATCAATATTGATGGAGCCATCGGGTGACTGATAGAAAGTGTTTGTGACTTCCAGGTCTCCCGCGACGCCCAGGGTGCCATCATTCTGTGTAAAGTCGGTGACATCCAGGTCGCCATTCACACTAATCGCGCCGCCTTCCTGGACAAATTCCGTACCGTCCACGTTGCCGGTTACGTCCAGGCTTCCGCCATCAATGGTTGCCGTGTCGAAGCTGAAGTCGCCACCGAAGCTGGTGTCGCCGTCGGTTTGAGTGAACGTGCCCAACGTCACATCGTTGTCCACCACCATTGTGCCACTGTCAATCTGCAGGTTGCCGCCCGACAGAGAATCAAGCTGCACGGGGCCAGCCACGCTGTCATTAAATAGCGCTGTCACGCCGTCAGGAATCACAACGTTGGCAACGTTCGCAAGATCCGGAATCGCTCCACCAGCCCAGTTCGCTGGATCGCTCCAGTCACCCGTCAGCCCACCAATCCAGGTAACGCTGTTCAGGCGGAAGATGTCGGCCACAGATGACAGCTGATCCGTAAACGTGTAGTTTCCGACGTCTGTTCCGCCATAAGAACTGACAATCGCGACGGCTTTACCTGCCCCCGTATTCTTGTTGTCAAAGTTACCAACGCCGGCAACTGAAAGATCGTCGCCTGCCACAATGCCACCAAACACCACTGCAGACGTGTTTATCGCAGCTGACGTATTGCCGTCATAGGTTTTATCCACGGCCGCGAGTCCGGAGACGACAATCGATTTCGGCGTAACGTCTGCCGTTGTTGTGGCCTGGTCCGTAATCGAGTAATTCCCAACGTCCGAACCGTTGTAAGTGCTGAACAACGTTACCGTCTTGCCGTTCGCGACGTTCTTGTTATCGAACAGTCCAGTGGTGGAAATTCCCAGATCGTCGCCCAGAACCATACCATGGAAACATGTTTCAACGTGGAGGAATGCTGTCTTATCAGTACACCACCGACCAGGAGTTTCGACTGCTGAATGCACATTCGGTCAGCTATTCACAACCGGTCAATCGAGACTATAGCGTTTCCATGTACGGCAGCTGGGCCGGTGTGACACCAAATGTTGGTGTGGGTTTAAGCCAGCAGGGCGAAAGCTGGCAGTTGGGAGCCAGCGCAGTTCGCCACCTGATTCGTAGTCCGGAACATTCGCAGAATCTTTCGTTCGGCTTCGACTTCAAATCAACAAACAACAAACAACAAACTGGAATTTGCAGGATCAAGCGTCGTCGCCAGCAATGCAGATCTGTTTGAACTGCATCTGGGATTTGACGACCTGCAACGTACGGATATTGATCAGTATCAATTGATCAAGCTGGATTCTTATGTTGGCCCGGGTGGAGGCCTTACCGGTTCGAATTCCAACAGCGCATTTCAGACGATTCGCCCCGGCACTTCCACCGACTATTTTTACGCCCGAATGATGGCCGAACAAACATCGCTGGTCACGCACAACTGGCAACTGCTGTATCGCCTGACCGGACAGGTCGCATCAGAGCGATTGCTGTTCAGCGAAACTCTGGGGCTGGGGGGCTATGACACAATTCGAGGATTCAATCAGCGAGCATTCAACGCAGACACCGGATGGCTTCTGAACCTGGAATTCGGCCCCAGGACATTCCGGGGAGGCTGCAAAGATGAACCGGAAACACTTCGAGTCTTCTCATTCATCGACATGGGAACCGACTATGTAAAGCATCCACAATCCGGCGAAGACGCCTATACTTACGCACTCAGCACTGGTGTCGGTCTGCGGTACAACATGAGCGACCGCTTGTCCTGCCGACTGGATTACGGCTACGCTCTGCAAGGCATCTCCGGTGCAGAACGAGAAAACAGATTGCACTTTGGCGTCACCTGGATTCCGGGCGAACGCCCCAGATAACGGCAAGTGCCTTCAGCGGCAACCTGTCACTACAAACCCAGTCACAGGTTTCCCATGTGTTCTCTGTATTGCTGGTCCAGCACTTCAAACGGAACGCCTGTGATTTTTTCCAGCGATGGCTCGGTTCTGACGTCTTTCAAATCCGGCCGGTAAACTCCCGCCAACAGCTTGATTAAAGCGTCGCGATAAATTCCGTCCTGGTAATGCAGCAGGAAGTGAGCCACGCCGGATCCCTGAGTATACAACTGGCGGACGTTGGGATGTGACTGAAACGCGTCCATCCCCAGCGTGCTAAGCGACCGCAGATCGACATAGAAGCCGTCATCCAGCAGGCGCTGCTTAGCTCCCACAAAACGAATATGCGATGGGTCGCCGATCGACACCACGCCTTCGTCCATACGAAATGATTCCATATAGCAGGCAAGCCCTTCCAGTACCCAGAAGTTGGAATTTTCGCACAGTTCCCAACGACGACGATCGCGTTCCCTTAACAGCAACTGGCGTTTTCGAGCCGCCGCGTTGCGATCATCGATGGTGGGCAGATCCAGCATCTGATGAGTTGTTTCGTGAAACGCGGCATTCAAATCGACATCGTCGTCGTTTCTGAACAAATAGCACGTGCGATCAGGTTCCCAGTACAAACCATTGGTAACGTTGGGTGGAACCTTACCTTTCAGCCGTCGTTCGTACTCATCGCGAGTCGAATAGTAATGCACTTCCATCGGCTTCGGCAGAACTCCTCGACGACGCGCCGTCGTATTGGCAAAGCGTTCTTCCAGTGCAGCTGGTGTGTCAAAAAACGCAGCGAAGTTGGAGTGCAGCCAGTCGTGAAACAGTTCCAGCTTTCTGGAAATCACCACGCCTTCTTCCAGGCTAGTGTTCGTCTTGATCAGAAAATGCTCCGTGCGAATCTCCCACGCATTAGCAAAGTCCCGACGCAGTTCGGCTTCCTTTTGTTCAGAAACCCACTTGCCGCGCCAGGGGCGTACGCCTTCTGCGTAACGATCGACATTGGCAGCCGGAATCCAGCCATACACCGGATGGTTCACTTCCGGTTTACTGCCGCTGCGTTTGTCGGCTTCAAACAGTGATACCCATTCGCCAGCATAGTTCGGGTCGTCCGCATTTCGAGGATCGTTAAACAGCTGCAACCCCAAAACGGCTCGCGCGTCTTTGTGATCAGGGTCCAGCCGCAGCACATCATGAATCAGCTGATAGGCCAGCGACGGCAGGTCAGCTCGCAACGTCTGTCGAGCCAGCGAATACAACTCCTTCGCTTTTTCAGAACGAATCGTCGTTAAGCGATTTCGCCAAAGCTGCTCTTCACGTGGCAATCGGTTGCTGACGGGTAATTGCACCAACGTCGGCAACGAAGTTCCCTCAGTGGGAGAAGTCAGGTCCAACTGAATGGCGGTAACATCTTCAGCAGCCTGCTTCAGCCCATTGTCAAAACACTGCTGGCTTAGCTGCGAAAGTTCATGTCGCAGGTTCAGCAGAATTTCCGATCGCCGTTCACGAAACTGTTCCAGGCGACGCACGGCTGTACTGTTTTGAATCTGCCCCACTGCAGAACCAGCCAGCAAAACAGACGACAACACGCCAAACAGCAGAATGGCAAGACAATTCAGAAGGCTGAACTGGTGACGAATAGACGGCAGACACATGATAAAGCAGCGTGTACAAGGCAGGAGAATGAAAAACTACGCTGAAGGCAGGCTCTACAGGATATCACCCCAGCCACTATGACGGAACACGAATCACAATCCCGCTGACTTTGGCAGTGGTCATGGAAAAACGTTCGCGACAATCAGTTATTGTGGGGGAAAGCTCCAGCTTTTCGCGCTGCCGTTAAATTCCCCTGATCCACTGAATAACGGGTGCAGTCATAAATGGTTCTGAATCTGAAAAGGGTGGCCGGGGTTGGAGCGAGGCACGAGCGAAACCCCGGGGTTTCCTTGACAAGCTCAGTCCAACAACGGCCCCCATCGTCAATAATCTCAATTCGGCCACAATCCGTGACCTCGTCCCTGGAAAACCGTTTCGAAATCTTTGTTGGTCCTGGCACAGAATTTGATGTAGAGTTGCATTATGAGGAATTGCCTTTTCATTCACCGACTCTTTATCGCGACGGCGGCATTAACCGGTTTTACGGTTTGCCTGTCGGAAATGACGCTGGCTTCGCCATTGTGCGAAGCGGAGATCGTGTCGATTGAGGTGGAGTCCGACTGCAAAAGCACGCCAACAGATGAACAAGTGCCTCACAGCAACGCATTTGTTGTTGCACCAGGAGTCATCGTTCGCGGCGGTACTCTGATTGCCTGCATTCTTCACCCCCAGCAGCCGCCTGAATTACCTCAGCAACGGGGCACTGCCATTTCTCGTGGGCCCCCGGTGGCTTGATTTTTGCCACTGTGGCAGGTTTTCAACCACTGCCAAACCAGTGAACTGCGTTGAGCTGTCCTGCAAACGACAAGGTAGCAGGCCTAACAACACGACGGCCCCTACAAATCTCACGACTTGAATCGGTGGCAAGCAAGGCGATTACCGCTCGTCGGTGCTATCCAATGTCACAGCGACGCAGCAAGCGGATACCGCAGAAGCTTTTAGAACAGCTGGCACCTTGCATCTGAGCCCCACAACCAGCATCCCGCGACTTCGGCAATTGTTCACTGAATCATCATCGGGCGACTTCCCGAACCAAAACAGACCAGTAAGAAACGATCATTCATGACCGCCATTCATTCCCCCACAAACGAATCAGCGTCGTCCCCTGTTCACGACGAACAGAGCATTCACAATGCCGTTGTCGCGGCGGCCGAATTTCTGCCATCTCAAGGCCCCATCACGGCGTTCACATTTCTGAATCCGCTGGCTGGCCTGGAAAACACTTCGTTTGAAGAAGCTCTGCGACAGGTGCCGGAACTGTTCGGTTGCGAACCGTATCTACCCGAAGCCAAATATCGAGCGATGTTGGAAAGCGGTCGAATTCTTGAAGACGAACTTCGCGACATCCTGTTGGACGAGCTGGCGTATTCCGCTTCAGAATCCGTTGCGGGAATTGTTTCGCGATCTGACTTCCGCCTAAGCCTGCTAAAGAACTCACTGCAATCCGGCGACGACGTTGAGCTGCATTGGTTATTGATGGAAACCGACACTCTATCGCGTTTTCGAAACGAAGCATCTGAAGGCAAACGCAAAAAACTGATCTCAGAATCGCGACACTGGGTAGCCGGACTTCCGGATGATGGCTTTGCAAAAGATTTGCGACATGCACTAAAGCGAGCTCGAAAGGCGGAACCTGATTCACCGATCTGGGAAGAAGTGAGCCTGAAACTGATCTGGCATTATTGCTGCGAAGGCGTGCGTCGAGTTCCTTTAATTCAACCGCCGGTCCCACACCGCATTCGACATCGCGATCTGTTAAAGCAGGCGACAAAAGTCGACTCAGACGAACTTGTTGACGAACTGCTCGTAAAATTCTGCGCGGCGTACCTGGACCAGGGATTTGCAGAATGGCAATTGCCAAATCGCGAAAATGGCTTTCTGGCATCGTTTTGCGACTTAATGAACGTCTCAGCAGTGCAGCGTCTGCCGTGGATGAAATCGCTGAAATCTGAAGTGAACAAATTACAGCAGCAATGCAGCAATTCCTCAGAATGGATTGCCGATTCATTAACCGCATTGGGCATCGGCGACGAAGAACGGGACGACTTTGTGCGAGCTTCACTGCTGGCGCTGCGAGGTTGGGCGGGCATGATCTGGCAAACAGAAGTTCGCCCGGATCGAGTCTATATTCCTTCCCCCGCCGGAACGCTGATGGAATTTCTGGCCGTGCGACTGCTGCTGGATCGTCTGGCAACGGAATACGTTGCCAAAACCACGCTCGTCTGGACGCGTCCCGTCGCCGAACTTCGCGATGACCTGCGACAAAGACTTCCAACTCACCAAACGGTCACAACAGAACAATACGCTTACCGCGTCTTCCAGTGTGCGCAGGTCAACGGATGGGGGCCAGCCACTCTTTCCACGCTCACAACATCGTGTTGGAAACAACTGATTCAGGAACTGGCAGACTTTTCGGAACACGAACGACGGCGCATCTTCCACGTTGCGTTCGAACGCCACTATGCTCGCAGTGCGCTGGACGCCGTTGCCGCGCGAGTTTCTCGGCCTGCCATCAAGCCGAAAGCTCCGTTATTTCAGATCACCTGCTGCATCGATGCTCGCGAAGAATCGTTTCGCCGTCACATTGAAGAAGTATCGCCCGACGTAGAAACCTTTGGAGCAGCCGGGTTCTTCGGCATTCCGATGTACTATCGAGGAACCGGCGACGCTCACTTTACAGCGTTGTGCCCCATCGTTGTGATGCCTCGCTTCTGGCTGATTGAAGAACCCGTTTACTCGTTGGAAGAAGTAGCTCGCGCCAAAGCGAAGGCTCGCAAAATTTTAGGTACGGCAACTCATAACATTCTGCAGCAAACGCACCGTTCCTTCGGTGGTGCATTGGTTTCGGCGTTGCTGGGCCCATTGGCGACTGCTCCTTTGGTCGGCTATACCATGTTTCCTGGCTTAACCGCTCAGTTAAACACGGCGGCTCGGCACTTTGTTGAACCGCCTCAGATCACGCGACTACGACTGGAACGCAAAGAAGGAGTTCCCGCCGGCCCGGAAGACGATCAGGTTGGGTTTACCGTTGCCGAAATGGCGGCGATCGGCGGCAAGCTGCTGCGAGACATCGGAATCACAAAGGACTTTGCACCGGTTGTGATCTTCATGGGCCACGGTTCGTCGTGCCTGAACAACCCACACAAGTCTGCGTACCATTGTGGAGCGTGTTCGGGAGGTGCAGGAGGACCGAACGGGCGAGCGATGGCGGCGATGCTGAACGATCCGCGAGTGCGCGAAATTCTGGCCAAAGAAGGGCTTAAGATTCCGACAGAAACTCATTTTCTGGGAGGACAGCACAATACAGGTACCGACGAAATTACATTTTACGATCTTGAATTGTTACCTGCATGGCACGTTCACCGTATGCCGGAAATCCGCCGCATTTTAAGTCGAGCGTGCGAACGAAACGCTCAGGAACGCTGCCGTCGCTTTGAATCCGCCGAATTCGGAATTTCAGAAGACAAAGCTTTGCTGCACGTGCAGGACCGATCTCAAAACCTTTCAGAAACGCGACCGGAATACGGCAACTGCACGAATTCGCTGTGCATTGTGGCTCGTCGAGAACGTTTGCGCGGACTGTTCCTGGATCGTCGCTCGTTCCTGATGTCTTACGACCCCACAACAGACGACGAAGAAAGTTCCATCCTGCTGGGCATTCTTAGCGCCGTGGTTCCGGTGTGCGAAGGCATCAATCTGCTGTATACGTTTTCGGCCATCGACAGACAGGGATTTGGCTCCGGTTCGAAACTGCCTCACAACGCCACTTCGATGCTGGGCGTGATGGATGGTTCTGGCAGCGACCTGCGCACGGGCCTTCCATGGCAGGGCGTGGATATTCACGAACCCATGCGATTGTTGTTTATCATCGAAACGACGCCCGAAGCCATGCTAAGCATTATGAAACGCAATGCCACCATCGATCGCATCTGCAGCGGTGGCTGGGTACAACTGGCCGTGCTGGATCCGGATTCGTCAACGATCATGTACTATTCCGGTGGCAAATTTTTGAAGCATGTCACTCATACGCAGCAGCTTCCACTGGTGAAGGGTTCGAACGAATGGAGTCGCGGTTCGCGAGACAACCTGCCGTTTGCCATTGTGGAAAGCACCGCCGCAGGACAGGTTTCCGGTTAGACTTCTTATTGCAGCGAACATATTCACGTTGATTCAAGTGTTCAGAGCGACAGCTCGAATGGTCTGAGGCGAAGCCTCGCTGGAGTCCTGCACAAAATGATGCGATTACTTTTCGCACATGTTGGTCGTAGCGACAACGGAGCGTCTTGGCGATTGAAACTTTCCACGTCTTTCCGGTGATCCGCACTAACCGGGGCTAACGCCCTGCGGCTGTGAAGAGTTTTGAAAATTAAAAACACTGTTTGAACTGGAGAAGAGGCAGTCATGCCGAATGGGCTTCAGTCAC
>CALFSX010000333.1 GCA_937916515.1 uncultured Planctomycetaceae bacterium
TCGTCGCCTGAAACAACTTCTCTGAACACAACATTTGACAGTAACTCTCAGCGAAATGTAGCGAGTCATTTGCATGGAAACTGATTACCTAATAGGTAGGTCATTTTGATCCGGAGGACAAAATTCCAATAGCTGGCACCGCTTTGTGTAACGTGCAGCTTTCGCTGCAGTGGTTTGAGTCGCCAGTTTGGATCGCGCGTTGGAAGCTGCGATAAGTTCACTGGCGAATCGTGCGTTGCAACGTAAAACACTTCGCAAAACAGCACGAGTCCGAAACCGGCCATTGAGATCTTCGGCGAGGCGAATGTCGCTGTAAGCGCAGACGCAAGACGCCAATCAAATCCGCAGCAGATTCCGTTCGGCAAAATTCGCAGGTGTTTCATCCGACGGAACGCCCACCGTTGCGTCAGGAATACAGAAAAACCGAGACACAAACTTCCCCTGCGACGCCAGTTAACGACAGCGATTGCTAAAATTCAAAGCGGCCCGATTGCGTTGTGCAGTGCGGCAACAAGTCAACAAAACAGAAACGTTGTGGCGAGTCCTGAACCGCCACAGATTGATTAGACTAAAGGGTACTGAAATGGCGTGTCTGGAAAATCAGGTTGCAATCGTTACCGGAGCGGGGACGGGGATTGGACGCGAAGCCGCCAAAATGCTTGCCGCAGAAGGAGCAAGCATCGTCCTTGTCGGTCGTCGGCCCGAGCCACTGAATGCCGTCGTTGACGAAATCAAAGCCGCCGGCGGCACCGCTACTGCGTATCCGTGTGACCTGATGGATACTTCAACCATTGCTGGTGTCGCCACGTTCACTCTGGAAACGTACGGACGCATCGACATCCTTGTCAACAACGCCGGATTTTCTTCCAAAGTGCGCTCGATCAAATATATTCAACCGGAAGAATGGAACGCTGTCTTCAAAGTAAATATCGAAGCCGTCTATCACCTGACTCAGGCATGCCTTCCAGACATGTTGAAGCGAGGTTCGGGAACGATCATTACGACGTCATCCATGTCGGCGTTGAAGCCCGGCATTCTGGGAGGCTCGCCATATTGTGCCGCCAAGGCTGCGTCGCAGAATTTTTCCCACGGACTGAACAGTGAATTGCGAAACGAAGGCATTCGAGCAACTGTTATTATTCCAGCCGAAGTTAACACATCAATTCTTGACGGTCGCCCAGCGCCGCCAAATGCTGATGCTCGCCAATTGATGATGCAACCCGAAGACGTTGCTCGCTGCATTCATCTGGCCGCTACATTGCCACAGCGAACAGTGATTGAAGAACTGGTTGTTTCTCCGTCTTACCAGCGCGACATGTCTGCAGAAATCGCAATCGCCAAAACAGCGGGCGCGCCTGCATAAGGCGATTCCTGAAAATCAGCCAAAGGCCGCATTTCAGCAAGCAGAAAAACAGCAAGCCAGTGAATCCCGTTCACTGGCTTGTTGCTTGCGCAGTTGCTTTTCGATTCAGTGCTATAAGGTCTACTTCGACTTCGCCCAGATTTTGACATCATCAACGACGGCATTCTTAGGCACAGACAGGCGAAGCATACGTTTTGTCGGGTGAGCAAATCCAGCTGAAGTGAACGAACCAACCTCTTTACCATCAACCGAAGCGACAACAGTGTCACCGTTGATCGTCACCCAAAGTGTGTGCCATTCGCCGATGGAAATGTTGCTCGGAAACTTCCTGGTGGTTGTGCCAAGAAATTTCTTTTGTTCGCCTGTCAGCGTCTTCGCTTTCTTGGCGTCATAAAACTTCATGTTCATGTTGCCGGTCTTCATGTCGTTGATTTGAGCATACTTTGCTGAAAAATCGACTTTGAACAGGTGACCGGCGTGAACCTCTTTAAACTGCAAATCAGCGAAATCCAGGCCAAGTGAGTCTTTTGCATCTTCCAGCATGAAACGCATTTCGACACTACCGTCCTTGAATTCGACCGGGTGAGTAACCGAAACAGCATGATCGGCAGCCGGATGCAGCTTGATATACATCGCTCCATCTTTCAAATCGACCTGCTTGTTCCCCTTCGCTCGACTCTTACTGTTCGATCCCCAGCCTTTGCCGATTTCGTCGGTGGTTTCCTGAGATTCAACTCGATCAAAACTATCTTCAAAAATCAACGTGCCCCGATCGTCTGCCTGAACAGACGTTGCGAATGTCAAAATGACGGTTACGAAGCAAGAACAAACACGGCTTTTCATTGTGACACAGCTTTCTGAGTTAGACATGAAGATTCGACGCACCGCTTGACCGGAGTGATTATACGTAAGCGACGCCGTCGCTGGACGATAATCAATTGGCGGCGCTGTGTCGTGCCGCCGAATGCGACTCAACCGATATTTGCACAACACAACCAATGCAAGTCAGACGCGGCAGGTTAAGAGCAGGCGATTCGAGCAACACCTCGGAATTATCGACTGACGTAACGCTACCGCGCTGCATCATTTTATTCCAACGGCCTCACAAGGACTGCGTCCTTGCTCCAGTGGCGTGGTGTGCGGCAAGACGTGAGACTTTCAAACCGCCGAGCCGCTCCGTTGTTGGTACAAGAATGAAGCACGCTCCGTGCACGCGTCATCTTGAGTAAGACTCTAGCTGGTCGCCAGATGGAATACATCATCCTGCAGGTTCGAAGCCGTGGTATTTCTGCGAATTACGTCAGCCAACGTTGTTGATTCAATCTGCTGCAGTTCTGCACCGCTGAAGATATTCTGATACCAGAATCGATCTCCATCACGCAGCCGAGTAAACTGGTCTGCAACAATCGCATGAAAGGTCGCTCCCAACTGAGAGCCCGCGACATGATCTTCCGCCAGGCCACCAACCCACAAATCGATCTTGTCTACCGATCCGTACACATCTTCAAGCCGCTGTTGCAGGCCAACGTTTGATGTAATGTCACTAAACTCATCAATCTCGCTAAGCCCAAGCTCGGCAGTAACCTGAGCAAAGTCTGGCAGACCATGATCACGCCCACGTTGAATGTTCAATGCGACCAGATCAAAACCACCCTGTCCGGGCTCTCCAAACAGAAAATTTCGTACGCCATCGACGACCATCGTATCAACTTCACTTGCCAGTTGGCTGGCCGCTCCGATCAGCAAAGAATCGATCCCGTTTTCCAGAACTTCTTCCGGTGCAAAGAACGCATTCTTCAGGTCAAGGTTGCCATCAGCAATCCTGTTGCCCTCATTGTCCAACCGCTTCAATTCGTCTGGCAACATGCTGTGCCCAAAACGGTAAGCCGCGGTTGAGAACTCTGTCGCAATCGACGGGTCGACACTGGAATCATATCCAGCGTAGTCAGGAATCGCTTCTGCCCCCAGTAACGCTGGCAGAAACTCGTTGTAGGTCACGGCCTGGATCTCTGCAACCACCAGTTCACGAGCCTGCTGATACAACTGTTCATCATTCAACGAAGAATCACCAGCAGCCAACTCCGCCGCAATGCGATTGTGTTCACGAGCCCACAAGGTGTGCATCGACGTCAAAGCGACATTTTCGTTGGCTCGAACGTCACCCGCCAAAAACAGGTTCTCATTGGCACCGGCACTCGCATTGGGTAGTCCGGCTTCGTTAGAGATCAGCAGGCGATCATCTGTAAGCTTCAACTGCCCACCAGAATATGACCGCAATTCTGCGGCTCGCACAGAGTCTGAACCGTAGACCATTCCACCGTCAATGAATGCTGTAATTTGATTGATCTGCTGTCGAGGATTGTCAACGCTGTCTCCTGTCGATGGATCGTAAATACTTCGATTGAAGTCAATCTCATCGTCGCCACTATAATCGGGATCAAACAAATGATCGCCCGCTGGAACATCAATATCGAATGCTTCCAGCGGATGACCAACGTCCGAAATCGAAACGTCGTGATCAATAAACTGTCCCCACAACCAAACCATATCCGTTAAGCCGTCCTGGTTCGGCATGGACGTTTGCTGCGCTGATATTTCGTTGCTGACTTCCCGAGCACTCGGTCGCCCGTCTTCAGCGGGAGTCGACATACCGTCACCATATTCCGCCGTTGTTAATCTCAGCAAGTTCTCATCGGTACTGCCAAGTTCGAAGTCTTGTAGATTATTGCCAGTTCCATCGACTGAACGATACTGCTGTTCCGTTGACGGAATCAAATCGCCAATCGCGTAGATGCCGTCGTCAAACTGGATGTATTCGATGTTCAGAAGTGAGTCCGTGCGGCGAGCCGTGCGAACAACCGCAGCCCCGTCATCACCAGCTTCAACAACAAATTCGTTTCGATCTCCGTAGTAAACCGCCGTGTCTGTCCCAGCGCCGCCGTCCATTGCGTTACATCCTCGAATGGAAATCAGTGAATCATCACCGGCACCTCCATTCAAACTGGCATCACCAATCATAGCGATCAGAACGTCGTCTCCACCCAATCCGTCAATCAGGTTGCCTTCGTAAAGGTCGTTCAGCACGTCTCCGGATTCTGTCGCAGAAGCAGACAGCAGAATTAATGGCTCACAAGACTCGACATCAGAACGCTTGCAGGATCGCGTATTTGAATTCACGGCGCACTCCGGTGGGACTTCAAGGCAGGCTCACATTGTTTGAAAAACCAAACGAATAGGTTTCGCTTTCCAGACAATGAACGTGTTGAGACGCCGAATCGACAGTCCACATACGAAATGGGCCAGTATTCCCTGGCACAAGGAACAAAGAAATTACTGGTAACGCACGTGCAGCCATGTTGAATTTTTGCAACGGGCCCATCACGCACTGTTCGACACAAAACTTTGGATGAACCAAAGCCCTTGCCCAGCCAAACGGCATTCAGTCGTCCAAAATCACAGCCGATTGAACAAGTTCCGTCGGTGCAATCACAGCCGCTTCAACCGAACCTCCAATTCGCACGTTGCACAGCATGCTGCCTTTGGCAGTGCCATTCCACACAACTCCGGACTTCATGGCAGCAGTGTCACGCTGATCCAGAATTGTACAACTGGAGACTATGCAGTTCGTGCAGTCATCAAGCAACAGGCCAATGGGGGTGCCATCCAGTATCTGGCAACCGGTCATGTTGATACCGCGACATCTTACAATTTCCACCAAAGCGTCACGCGAAATGGGAACGGTATTGGCCACAGTATGGCGGCCTTCAGGTGCATCCTGAATCAGCAGGCCACTCAGGTTGCAGTTGCTGGAATCTTCCAGTCGAATGCCTGTCGCCAGAGCTTTGTCCTGATAGTCTGCGTTGTGTCCAAACGAATTCGGGCCGATCACGATATTGCGGCAACGTTCAATCAGCAGATTTCGGTGATGGCCGCTGTAGACGTAGTTGCCTGTGATATTGACACCGTAAACGTCCGTTAAGTGAATATTGTTATTCTGACTGCCGATCAGGTTTCCGGTAATGGTCCACATTCCGGCACGTTCGCGCCCGGCAGGGCCAGCACCGATAAAACGAATATTGGATCCGTTTGAACTGTACGTTGCCTGAATTGTGTTACTGGCAATCGTACCTTCCCGAACGCTGCCGTTGACGACATCAATATAAATTTCGGCTGTCGTCTCAGACTCTCCATCCGGAAAACTGGCTGCGTGAGCACGGTTATTATTGTACTCAATATCGTTGCCGGTGATCTGCAGATTTCTGACCTCGCTGTCTTCGATACGAATTCCGCCTCGACGACAATAGCTGATATGCGAATCTGAAATGATGCACTGATGAAGATTGACGTTTTGTAAATGAACGCCGATCCCCGTGTTCTCATAAATCTGGCACGCGTCGATCAGCAGATTTCGAGCTCGCTTGGTAACATGAACAGCCGTGCGAACCTTGCGAATCAGAACTCGGCTAAGTGTCGGCTGCATGACACCTTCAATGCGAATGCCGTCTGCTTCCGGATGCTGACCGACGATTTCCAGACCGTCGATGGTCGGCATGCGTTCATTCTGCCATTCTTCCGGTCGAAAGCCCAGTGGATCGGCAGAGGTGGTGTGTGAAGCCTTCAGCAGCAGGGCCGGACCGGGGCCAGCCATGACGATGCGACCAACGGTTCCCAAACCGCTGATGGATGTCCGCCCACGATTGGCAAGATCAACCACCAGCGTTCGAGTCACCAGGTATTCCCCGCGAGGAAACTCAATCAAACCATCGCCATCGTTCAGAGCATGCTGAATCGCATCCGTGTCATCGACAACTCCGTCACCGACTGCACCAAAATCACGGACGCTGCTCATAAAAATTCTCCATCAACAAAACAGAACGGCCTGACAAGGTCTTCGCCCTTGCCCCATTGGCGTGGCCCGCCGAAAGACGTGGGACGATCAAATCGCCGAGCCGCTCCGTTGTCGCTACGGCCAACATCCGCGGACCGTGCGCGACGCACCAGCTTTTGACTGTCGTTCAAACGACAGTATCCCACAGCCAGCCCTGTTCACTCAACAACATGAGGAAGCAACTTAGACCGCAGAAAAACCAGCAAAAGTACACATACAAACTATGGAAGTTCCTTGATCATAACGTTGCGCCAGCTGATGGTTTTTCCCAGCTTATTCTTGTCTTTGCCAATTCCGTGTACTTGAAACGCAATAAAACCTTTCGCCGTCAAGCTGTCTTTCAAGTCAGCTGCAGGAACGTCGTTAAGCCAGGTCTTGATGGAATCGCCGTTGCAAACGACCTTGATTCTATTCCATTCGTTTTGCTTGAACGCCTTACGAGCTGGCTCGTTGTTTTCCAGGTTATTCAACCAACCGCGACGCGCTTCATCATAAATCCCCGCAGTCCAGGCGCGATCCGAAGGATCGATTTCAACCTGATATCCGTGAACTCGACCAGCCGGAATCTTCTTTGCCTTCTTCTTTCCATCCGCTGCTTCAATTTTGATTTCGGTTTCTTCGTCGAAGCACAGCGAACGAATTTGCACGCCTGAATTCAAAGGCGGCTCAACCTTGAATTCATACACCAGCTCAAAGTTAGCGTACTCTTTGTCGGTACACATAAAGCTGTTGGGAGTGTCAGGAACTGAAGTGCCAATCAACACTCCGTCTTTGACAGCGTATTCTGCCTTGCCGCCTTTTTGAGTAAAACCGGAAAGATCTTTGCCGTTAAACAATGGCACCATCCCATGATCATCTGCAAAGGAGGGCAGGGCAAATACAAGAACAAGAAGTGGAACCAAGCGTGTCATGTTTATTCGTTCGCAATGTGTTAAGTGACCAATAACAGGGACATTCCCAAAGGCAGACTAACCGGAAAACCACACGCAAACAAGCATTCAGCCAGTCACGAAATATCGTTGGTGTGCTCACCGAATTCCGTTTTCAGAAGTAAGCTGCCGGGCTTGAAATAAACATGCGACGGAAATCCCCTGGTTTCGCTCACACCTCGCTTCAACCGCAGCCAAACCTGACGAATTCAACAATCGTCCATAGTTGCTCCGCCGTTGTCTGCGACTGCAGGAATCTGAGAGTTTCTCTGCTATGGGCGAGTTTCCGAGCTGGAAAATCTTCGGTAAAATTCGTAGACCAGTAGGCTTCCGGCGACGCCAAGGTTTAGTGAATCTGAATCTCGAATCATTGGAATTCTCACTAGCTTGTGGCACGCTTTTTTCTGCCGACTTGAAAGTCCGGTTCCTTCTTCGCCCAGCATAAAAACGGTTCCTGGCGATAAGGTCTGCTGCCAGACATCGGTGTTTGCAGACGGGCACGCTCCCACAATTTCACAGCCAGACATAACGGCCCAGTTCTTCAACTTCGGCCAAGACGTCCGAATCACAGGAATCCGCAGCAAGGCCCCCATCGCGGGGCGGATAACGCGAGGATCAAAGGGATCGGCTGACTGCCCAATCAGAAAAATCCCCTGCACATTCGCAGCCACAGCAGACCGAATCAATGTGCCAAAATTTCCTGTCGAACGAATTCGACTAATCGCCAGCCAGCATCTGAATCCCGCTGATTGATAGTCGTCCAGGCAGTGTCGGAACATCTCAACAATCGCCGCAATGCCGCAACCGGAAGGAGTAGCCGAAAACGAGCTGAAAGCGTCCGCTGATGCGTAAAGAATTGGCACATCCTTCCAGCGTTCGTCGTTCAATATACGTTGGACAGGAGAACTCTTCGCCGTCCTGCTTGTCACCAGAATTGCAGAAACGCGTAAACCGCCGTGCAAGACCGCCTGAATATCTCGGATTGATTCGACAACAAACTCACGCTGAGTGTCTCGAAAGTGCCTGTCAGTAGACAAGCGTTGAAACCGAGCAATCAGTCGGTCTCGCCGGGAAGTCGCCATTTCCAGACTGCTTAACGCAGTGATCTGAGGCCGCTAAGCCGTTTCAATTTGTGCCCTTCTTTTCCGCTGGAATGGTCGACACCTGCCGATGGAAAAAGTTCGCAGACCAATCGTCCATAATTGCACCACCGCACCTGCCATCAACATCACGAGGCTGGCAAAAACGCGACAAGCGACGTGAAACACACATCGCATGAAGTCCAGCCACATGAACAACGATACGCGACTATTTTTTCTTATCGAACGCTCCGCTATCCACCAACTGTTGGAAGAATTCGACCAACGATTCTTCCAGTGGACGATAGGTCATTCCCAATTGATCGATACTTTTGGAATTGTCTGCGACAAACGGGATTCCAACGTTGTCGCGAATCATGCGACGGGTTAAGGACTTATCCAACAGCGGCCCCACCAACCAGACCAGCGGTTTGGGGGATGTCATTTTCGGAAACGGATACGCTCGACCAAACTTCTTAACCAACGGCCTGGCCATCGACGGAAAATCGGTGTTATAGCCGGAAACAATATGCCGCCCTTGTGCCTCCGGAAGAAAGGCGGCTTTCAGATGAGCGTCAGCAACATCGCGCACATCGACAACTCCGATTCCGAATTGCGGAACACCAAGCCTCATCGTTCCATCGCCAAAATTCCTGATCAGCTTAAACGATTCTGAAGTTGCATTGGGATTGATGCCGGGCCCAATCACTAACGATGGATTGATGACCACAAGATCCCATCGATCCTGATCGCCTGAAATCTTCCAGGCTTCGCGTTCGGCCTGAACTTTAGAATACGAATAAGCGCCGTGATCCAAAGTGGAAGTCGTGTTCCAGTCATCTTCGGTGAACTTTCCTGACGCCGTTTTCTTAACGTCAACGTTATCACCATAAATTGCTGCAACGCTGCTTGTAAGAACAACTCGCTTAACGGAACTGGTCTTATTGGCCTGCAGAAGCACGTTGCGCGTCCCCAACACGGCAGGTTCAACAAGCTGCTTCTGAGGATCCTTCACACTGACAGTAAATGGCGATGCCGTATGGAAAACCAATTCACATCCATCCATCGCCTGAGCATACGACCCTTCGTCCAGCAGATCCGACTTGAAATAACGAATCTGTCCCGGTAACTCGCTGGCCAGCTTATCAAGGTATTTCAACTTTTCATGATCTTCGATATCACGAACGGCTGCATGGACCGTTAGCCCTTTTTCAAGCAGCCTCGTCACAATCCATCCAGCCACGTACCCGGTTGCGCCAGTAATCATCACTGGCCTGGACTTATCAATAATCGTCATTCGTCACGGCATCCTGCTGCGGAGATCTTGTTTGCGACCACTGGCGTGCCATTCCAAAGAACAGATCAACCAGTAAGCTGAATTCCGTCCATGCTATCAAATGGCATTGGATTTCAAGTCTTTAACCAGAGGCTAAACGGGAAATACGACATTAGCTCGATTGAAGAGCAGCCAGACGATTTCGCACGTCGCGAAACGAACCATCAACCTCAAAGATTTCCGTGTAATGCACAGCTGCGTTCTGCGCGTCGTGACGAGATTCGCACAAACGACCAAGCCAATAGTGAGCCAGCTTAAACGCATTCGGCTTCGATTGGCGATCAATAATCGATAAGGCGAATCTCAGTTTTTCCTCGCCCTCCACCGCATGCCCACTGCGGACCCAACATTCTCCCAATCCGATCAATGCCTCACTGCGGAGTTGATCGTTGCCAGCCACCTTTTGAAACAGCGGAATCGCAGATTCAAATTCCTGCACGCGGCGAAAAAAGTCGGCCAGCTGAAACAGGCTCAGCGAATCGTTCGGGCTATTGGTCGCGCGACGAGTAAACACGTCGCGTTCTTTCTTCGCCAAACTGAAACTGCAGTCGGCCAAAAGGCAGCGAGCCTTTTCGCAGGTCGGCTTGCTGGCATATTGTTTCTGAGCATCGGCTGCTTCTTTTCGCAGCAATGTCAGTTCAACGTCTTCAAAGCGTTTCAGAACTGAAACATTGTTTGGAGCAAGCTGAAGAATCTGGCGGTACGTTTGCAACGCTGAACAAAGCTTTGCCTGCTGAATTTGACTTTCCCCCGCCGCAATCAATGCAACAAGCTGTCGATTCTGGTTTTGCCTGTCTGCCTCCGTGGCATCAGAGACCTCTTTACGCCGATTCGCTTCTGCAGCAAGAATCTGTTTTCGGTCAACGCCCAATTCAACGTCGCGAGAACTTTCGGCGTGCGCATATCCACCAACGTTAATCATCGCCGCAACATCAACACCGCAGATAAGTTCTTTCGCAATTCTGCCGGTGGGATCAATGCTGTTAATTCGCTGAAAACAGGACTTCGCCAGATCGTATTCCCCATTTGCCTGCAAAAGTGTACCGAAGGCACGAAAGTAACTGGCATTGTCTTTATCGATCTTTAGCGCTGTCGACCAGGCATAGCGGGCAATTTGAATTCTTCCCGCATCAGTCGCAGCTTTTGCGAGTTCCGCGAACATCGAAGCATCCCACGGGTTCAGCGAAATGGCATCTTCCGCAAGTTCGTCGACCGACAACCAATCGTGCCGAGCCTGAGCTGCCATAATTCGGCTTCGCAAGGCGGCAATTTTCACCGCGACCACTTTGGAAGGTGAATCAGTCTTGCCAAATCTTCGCCGGCTGCATCGATGTTTCTGCTTGCGATATTCAAGCTCATCCGGCCCCAAACGTACCGCCTGAGTCAGACACTCCAATGCGTATTCCCAGTTCCTGCGATCCATCGCATCAACGCCGTTCAGAAACCATTGTTCCGCGCCACTAAATAGCTTTCCGCCGCTGGTTGAATTCATTACCGGGCCCTGACTGGTTCTGGAAACAATGAAACACTTTGGTCAGCAAAAGACCAGAAACGACAAAACACAGAACAACTAAGGGGCATTCCGCGCCGTCGTGCCAAGCCGTTTTCCAGCACGTAGACTACCACAGTTTCATCGCTGACGATCAGTGTGAAATACGGAATCGAATCGCCGCCCGTAATAACGTTCAGTTTGAGTTCACAAGACTTGACACGGCGACCGTTTCATGGATCCAGACAACAATAGGAACGCTCCACCTACCAGTGAGGACGATCTCCCGTTGCCACCACAGCTCCATCAGGATCGCACAGTTTACGAGCAGAAATGCGATTTCATTGTGCGACCAAGTGCTGCACATTGGCAAGGTTGCTCGGCTTTTGACGTGGTTCACCACAAAACACTTAACCTATTTAGCTTTACAAACGCCTATGTAAAGAAAAGTATGGAACGGCACACCCTTTGCCATCTTCGTTACTCAAATACGCACAAGCAAGTGCGCTCCTGTTGCACAAGATCCGTAAATGTACCTGATTGTGACTGCGATTATTCAATATCTCGATTGCTGGCGAAATCGAGTCGGCAGTCCGTTCGCGCATACCGAATCTGCATTGACTGCGACCGGATGGCATGACAGCCAGAAATCGAAGACCTTCGCTGCAAAGGGGCAGACAGATTTTCCTGCACTTCAACAAGTTAAGAAGGCTCAGCGGAAGTCTGGCTTCATAAAGTTAAACGACAGTGCTCCGGTCGTGATCTCAAAAGAAAAACGGTTCGTTGAAGGCGGGAGACTTAAGCCCGAGTCAATCACTGCCCCCAGCCGGGTGCAGTTGCGAGGTAAATCAAACGCTGGGGCAAATCAGTTAGGTCAAGACTCTCATAAAACCATCGACATCTTATTGCCTTACCATTCGCGCGATGACCTTGCACACGAGTAAAGAAGAGAACTAGCTCAGGCGAGCCACCCCTACAGCAAACATTATTGACGCTGATCGCCCATTGGGAATTGGATCAGCGAAAAAACGATTGGTCATAAATCCATGTTGAAGCCAGGTCGAACATTGTTGAAATACAACACTCTACGTGATGCCCCAACAGAACCACTTCGAACTGTATTCTCAGGCAACACTTCGAAAATGACAGCCAGCAGCAGCAAAGTCTCCACTGCATCCGTAACGATCCATGCGGTCTCACTTCCACCTCAGACAACAATTCCGGTTCTTGATGCAGCAGAAGTAAAGGGCTATGGATTTCGCCAGTACCCAACCGTCGAAAGCCTTCTGGACGCAACGGCTCCGTCGTCTGTGGGCTGCGTATTGATTTGTGCAACCAATGATTTGGCAAGAAACCTTGCGATCGTCAGCCGCATCAAAACGCACTTTCACTCAATCCCATTAATTGTGCTGCAGAACGCGGATTCCACCGAAAACACGGTGGAATTCATGCAACAGGGCGTTTACTCAGTTATTTCTCAGCCGTTTGAACATCAAAAACTGCTAAACACAATCACAGAGGCAGTCGAACTAAGCATTGGGCAGCAGTCGACGGTTGATACCTGTCGAGAATCGTTGCTTCGTATGAATGAAGCCACTGAAAAGGAACTGGAAGTTCTGCGATTAATTATGCAGGGCAAGAAGAATAAGGAAATCTCAGCAGCGCTGGGAATCACCGTTCGCGCTGTAGAAGACAGACGTTTTCGACTGATGAAGAAGGTCGGCGTGGATTCCGTTGCAGAGCTTGTCGCGCTCGCCGTGACAGCCGAATATTATCAACAGGGATTCAAAGTGCCCGGAACGTCGTTGCAAGCGAACGTTGTGAATTCCCGGCAGTGCATCCGAGGTATCGAAATATGGACACCAAACCACGATGAAACATTTCTGAAGCTCCAGCAATACTGCTATCGCGATGCAGCAACGCTTCAGGAAGCCAGACAGACAATGACGTTTTGCCGTGGCGAGGGACTTCCTGGAACAGTATGGAAACAGCGTGCACCCGCATTTTTAGACGAGTTAATTACTTCCGACTTTGGTCGCAGTCGAGATGCCGGTGCCGCAGGAATGACCACGGCAATTGGCTTTCCGATTTTTTGTGAAGGACAAGTTCAAGCGGTTGTTTTAATCCTTGTAGATGGACGTCACCAGTTGAAAGCGGTCTTTGAATCATGGCGACTCGACCCACTAACATCGCATCTGCGACTGGCCAATGGCTCGTACATCAACTGCGAAAAACTAAGAAGACTCAGTGAATTTGTCCACTTGCCGGTTGGCGATGGGCTTGCAGGTATCTCGGCAGAGCAGGGCAGACCGTATATCGGCGCTCGCTTTTCGGAAGACGGAAATGCAGTTCGTGGCCTCGCAATTTCGGCAGAAAACCTGCTATCCGGTGTCGCATTGCCTCTTACGGATTCCGGCACCGCAGTTAGTGACGTGCTGTTGATGTTCAACTCAGAAACGTCAGCAATGTTCTCGCTGCTTCAAATCTGGAAACCATCGCCGGATGGATTGTCAGTCTCACTGACGACGGAATACGCCAACGGAGTTCCATCCCTGGCGTCGCAAATGTCGTCCTTAAACCAACCAACAACAGGCAGTATTGCCTACGATTGCTGGCAACAAAAAACGCCGATTGTCGCTGACAACGAAATGGCAAACGAAAGAATCGCACGTGGAGCGTTTTCCGTTTCGCCGACGTTCGGACTCGCGATTCCAACCTTCGTCAATGGACGAGTTGTCGCTGTCACCGTGCTCGCAAACTGACGCGATCAGTGCATTCAGTAATCAGATGCGACAGCAACTGCGTGGTTTCAGCAGGAAGCCATTGTGCGGCAGGTTCTGTTAGCCTGAAGACGAATGGAATCGGCGCCGGATGCACTACGTTGAAAACAACAGTTAACAGATACGGTTTCTATCCGTATTCACGGCCACCAATTCACAACAGACGTCGCATCAAGCGTGCGACATTAAAATAGTGCGAAGTGGAATGCATCTGGCCAAAGTACATTGGCCAGATGCGAAAATCCGTTCCAACTATTTTTCCATCTTTCTGACGCCTGCTTCGCGGGCTTTGATAGCGAGTTTCTTTGCGTTGCGAGGTCCATGAACCTTTACGGAAAATCGCTTCTTGCTGCGAACACCTGGCGATGGGCTCCACTGAGCTTCCCAGTATTCATAGACAACGCCATCGGCACTGCGGCTGTCCGATTCCTGCACAAATCGAACACCAACAATTCCGGATGTGTTTCGACTTGTAACCCGCTTGGCCAACTGCTTGCGTGTATAAGCTTTTGATGCAAGCTTCTCAACCAGCTCATCACGATACTCGCGAGCAGCTGTTAGCGCTTTGCGTTTGCCTCCAAATAAGCTGTCGCTGAACAATTTGCAGTGCAGCTTGCCACGCCGCATCACTCGAACTTCGTAACCTCTCGTGGACGCATCCAGACGAGTAATGTTCCGGTTAGGATCATTGGCTTTTCTGATTCCCACAGCTCTGACTTTCCGTTAACAACAAACAAAGAACTTACCATCACCTGAATATTGCATGGCGATGCATGCTATTCAGAGAGTAACTGCTGTTCCAATGTAAGACATTCGCTATGCAGATTTCATTCGTTGTTTGCCAAAAACAGAACAGCAATGTGAGGAAAATTTGGTGCAGGAAAACAAAATTCACCCAGGGAACGACCGACGCAAAGCCCACAGTAATAGCGTACAGAAATCGACAAGGGTATCGACATTACTGATGCCACGATGACGTTGGAATCCGTTCAAGCCAGATTGGCTCAATAAGCTGTCGGCAAAATGAGACTGTGGAAAGTACGGGGCCAACCTGCTGGCGCAAAGAATTCGTCGCAGTACGAAATACGAACAGCTATTGCCTCACGGGCCAACAATCTGCAATCTTCGACGCGACGTTCTTCAGACCAACTTCCGCAACAGGTGGCGAGAATCTGGAAAACCTGTCAATGACAGGCTATTCAGAAGCTGAACGCCCCTGACTGGCCAGCTTGTCCAGAATTCCGTTAACGAAGGATGATGAATGTTCCGTGCCGAATTCCCGTGCGAGTTCAACCGCTTCGTTCAGTACTACAGCCGCAGGAGTTCCGATTCTGTCGATCTCAAAAATGCCGATGCGAATGACGTTGCGATCCGTGGGAGCCATTCGTTCAATTTTCCAGTGGTCAGATACGGCCGTGATTCGTTCGTCAATTGCCTCACGATTCTCGCGAACTCCAGTAAACAACGACCACGCGAAGTCGATCAAAACTTCATCGTCCAGTTGCTCTTCGATTGAGTTGCGAATCCAATGCAGGTCAGCATCTGGATTTTGATCGACAAGAAACAACATCTGCAAAACAGACTTGCGAGCATCAGAACGACGAGGCATTGAAAGGCGACTTTGAGAAAGCGAAAAAACTTTGAATGAACTTGCTTAACACATCCAACGGAAAAGAACGACGCAACCGCTGGCACGAACCCGGACGTAAAGTTCCATCAACCAATTTTCTTCAACAGGTTTACCATTTCAATGGCAGCCAACGTTGCTTCCGTTCCCTTGTTTCCGACTTTACCACCGGCACGATCAAGCGCCTGATCCATTGACTCACAGGTGATGACACCAAACGTCACTGGCACACCTGTCTGTTGAGTGATGTTCATGATTCCCGCAGTAACCTGACTGTTAATGTACTCGTGATGCGTGGTGGCCCCCTGAATGACCGCACCAAGGCAAATCACAGCGGCATACTTCCCGCACTCCGCCAGTTTTTTTGCCGCCAACGGAATTTCAAACGATCCAGGCACATGCACAATGTCAATCTTTGAATCGTCGCCGCCGTGTCGAACAATTGTTTCACACGCCCCATCAACCAGTCGTGAGGTGATCAGGTCGTTAAACCGAGAAACAACAATCGCGAAGTTGGCGGCTGGACAAACAAGTTCGCCCATAATTGTATTGGACATGATTCGAATTCAATATTTGCAAGGTCAGAAGTCAGTTTTATGAACGGGCTAAGCTCGTTTTCCAGCAGGAATTCGTCGCTGCCCCACAACAGTGAAACCAGCAGTCAGTCCAGATTCAGCGTCAACAGGAACTCTTCGTTGGACCTGGTCTTTTGCATGCGATTGATCAATAGATCCATCGCATCAACAGGATTCATATCGTTCAACACGCGGCGCAACTTCCAGATGAGTTTCAGTTCATCTTCGCCCATCAGCAGTTCTTCGCGACGAGTGCCAGAACGATTGACATCGATGGCTGGCCAGATACGTTTTTCAACCATGCGACGGTCGAGATGCAGCTCCGTGTTTCCCGTGCCTTTGAATTCCTCAAAGATCACTTCATCCATCCGGCTGCCAGTGTCTACCAAAGCAGTGGCGATAATTGTCAGGCTACCGCCTTCTTCCACACAGCGGGCGGCCCCGAAAAATCGCTTCGGGTTCTGCAGTGCATTCGCGTCAACGCCGCCTGACAGAGTCTTGCCGGAATTTGGGATTTCAGTATTCCAGGCTCTGGCAAGCCGGGTGATGGAATCCAGAAATATAATCACGTCATGACCGTACTCGACCATACGCTTGGCCTTTTCGATCACCATTTCCGAAACCTGAATGTGTCGAGCCGTCGGCTCGTCAAAAGTACTGCTAACAACTTCGCAGTTGTCACTTTTCAACTTGCGTTCCATGTCCGTAACTTCTTCCGGACGCTCATCAATAAGCAGTACAATCACGTAAGCATCAGGATGATTCTGGCGAACGGCGTCTGCCATTTGCTGAAGCAAGATCGTCTTTCCAGCTCGCGGCGGCGATACAATCAAACCTCGCTGCCCAAGACCAATTGGAGCAATCAAGTCAACGATTCGAGTACTTAGGTGCGGAGCCTTATCTGCAAGCCTTAGCCGTTTTTCGGGGTGCAACGGCGTTAGATCGTCAAAGAAAACTTTGGCGGTCAACAGATTGGGATCCTGCCCATTAATCGCTTCGACTCGCAGCAACGCAAAGTAGCGTTCATTTTCTTTAGGCGGACGAATCTGACCAGCAACGGTGGCACCGGTTCGCAACCCGAAGCGACGAATCTGGCTGGGGCTAACATAGATGTCGTCGGGGCAGGGCAGATAGTGGTAGTCAGGGCTGCGCAGAAAACCGAAGCCGTCTGGAAGAATTTCCAAAGTCCCTTCGCCGAACATCAGGCCGTTAAGCCGAGTTCGTTCTTTCAGAATTTTGAAAATCAGATCCTGTTTTTTGAGCCCGTTGAATTCAACCAGCTTTTCCTGCTCGGCAATTTCGATCAGTTCGGTCATCGACATCCGTTGCAGGTCTGCGATGTTAAAGTCCGCCGCCTTGGAAGGAGCAAACGATTCCGATGTGGCTTGTCGAGTTTGAGGATCGCCGCCGTCTGCAGAACCTGATGATCTGGGCGACGGTGTTGCACGATGCTGTCGGACGATAGGTGGTCGATCGTCAGATGGAGTGGAAGGAGTCATGGCGAATTGGGCCTCCTGGGTGGAGGGCAAGATTAGAAATTCCGTCTTGGAAAGTCGCTTTAGAAAAAAGCGTTTCCGTCAACGTGATGGGAAGTCGGTCGATCTGAACGATCTAAGACTGAATGGAATTCAATTTGTATTTCATGAAAGCAAACGGACTCAGGCGTCCGTCTGTTTTGCGGGTAGGATTGAGGTAAACACTTTTTTCATTTGAGCAGCGGATTCGGCAATCGTGCCAGAATTGTCAACAACAAAGTCAGCACGATCTTTCTTCGCCTGCAGGCTCCACTGACGAGCTTCTCGTTTGGCAAGTTCTTCAATTGACCAACCTCGATTTTGCATCACTCGCTGTTCACGAATGTGTTGAGGCGTGTCAACAAAAACAAGCCAGTTACAGGTGGCGTCCCAACCTCCCTCCAGAAGCAGAGCGGCGTCAAGAATCACCGCATCAACATCCTTTGGTGCGGAATCAATTTGAGAGTGGATCTCCCTACGAATTGCTGGATGAAGAATCTGATTCAACCGTTGAAGATCTGCTTTCTGCTCGTCAGAATCACCAAAAACGCGTTTCGCCAATGCTGATCGATTTACGTCACCGGTCTCCGAAATAATTTCCTGACCAAAACAATCTGTCAGAGACTGCTTGATTTGTGAATCGTGCAAAAATTCATGACCGATTCGGTCTGCATCAACGATGCGAAACCGAAACCCATCAACCTGCCTTACGACAGATGATTTGCCCGAACCTATTCCGCCAAGGATCCCTATGACGGGAACTTGGCAGCCACTTGACATGATTGAAGTGCCTAAAGACAGAACAAACCTTAAATGATGATTATTGTATGAGTAGAACGAGAATTGTATCTGAGATATGTTCTCGCGGATGCGAGGTTTGATTGGGTCGAATTGACAGCCGCAGTCTATTTCGAAACCTGAATAGTCACGGGCCGCCTAAGTCATTAGTGCCTGTAGGGCTGAAGGAGAGTTCAGGACTCTGGAAGACGGGTTTATTCGGACCAGCCATTGCCAGTCGTCTAAATTATGCTGCGGCTACAGCCATCAAGTCAAACGGTTGACTTGTGAGAAACAGCCAATTATCACAGTTTTTAACCATCTTCCCGAGTTCGGAGTTCGATCTCAGTCAGAAAACCAGAAGGTGCCGAATTCGCGTCAAATCCGCAGAACACGGAATTCCCGCAAAGTCCTGACAAGGGCTTCGCCCTTGCCCCCGTGGTGTGGGCTGCAGAAAGACGTGGAACGCTCGAATCGCCGAGCCGCTCCGTTGTTGCTCTGATCAACATGCGCGCACCGTTCACGCATCATTTTAAGTAAGACTATAACTTGGCAACTTGTCGCACATACAACGCTGCATCCGCAACAGACATCGCAAACCACGCTGTGATTGTTCGGTTTCTAATCTGCCACATTTTCAACTCAGCCCTCAATTTACCATCACTCAAGACAGCTTTTGTGTAGCCGAACAGGGGCCTATTCGCTGTTTAAATAGAAAGTCGATTCAAGATGTCGTCAGAAGCGATCGCCAAAGTTAAACAGGCTCAGGCAGAAGGCAAAGTCACCGCAGAAACGCCAATCAACGTTAAAGACTGGTTATCAAAGGACTGCGTTTCCGAATACCACAGACGTATTCTGGAAATCATCGCCGCTGAAGACTGGAAGATGCTGGACGAACTTTTCTGGACGTCAATCCCGTTCGGCACCGGCGGCCGGCGAGGCCCTATGGGAGAACTCGGCCCCGCAACAATCAACGACCGCACAATTGCGGAATCGGCCCACGGCCTGGCAAGCTACCTCAGAAAATCGGGCGTTACGACTGGCGGCTCGGCAGTCGTAACCTGTGACACGCGAAATAACTCAATGCATTTTGCTCGCCTGACGGCGACAACATTTGCGGCTCATGGCCTGAAGGTTTATCTGTTCGAAAATCATCGTTCAACGCCCGAGTTGTCGTATGCGGTACGCCACCTTGGCTGCGATATCGGAGTTATGATTTCGGCTTCGCATAACCCTCCCGCAGACAACGGCTTCAAAGCCTATTGGAATACCGGAGCTCAGGTCGTTCCGCCACACGACAAAGGAATCATTAAAGAAGTCGAACTAGCTGATGTGATTCCATCGATCGACTACGACGAAGCTATTGCTTCAGGTCAAATTGAAATCGTCGGGGCAGCAATTGATGCAGCCTACATCGCCGAAGTTGTGGCATTAAGCCAAACGGACAAGCGTGATATCTCCGCAATATTCACACCGCTGCACGGCGTTGGAGAAACTTCGATTTATCAGGTCATCAAGCAGTGCGGCTTTGAAGGCGTTGAAATCTTTGAAGCTCAACGCAAGCCGGACGGAAATTTCCCGAACGTCCCCAGGCACCTGCCGAATCCTGAACTGCTGGAAGTGTTTGATCCGGCAATCAAATGGATCAAAGAAAACAGCCACGACGCCGATTTGATTCTGGCCTCAGACCCGGACGCTGACCGTTTAGGCGTCATGGTAAGAAACAGCGACGGCGGATTCACACCGATTTCCGGCAACCAAACCGGAGCATTGATTACTGACTATCTGCTAAGCAAGCTCAAAGAAAGTGGCAAACTAACACCAGATCATTACGTCGTTGAAACTCTGGTTACAACTCCTTTGGTAAAAGCCATTGCCGACAGCTACGGAGCAAAGGCGTTCCATGAACTGCTGGTTGGCTTCAAATGGATCGCGGAAACGATTGAAGAAAACGGTCCAGAAAATTTCGTGTTTGGATGCGAAGAATCCATCGGTTTTCTTTCGGGAACATATTGCCGCGACAAAGATGGAGCCATCGGTGCACTGTTCATTCTGGAACTTGCCGCGGAACTGAAATTAAAAGGCCTGACTTTGCTGGACCACCTTGACGCTCTTTATGAACGCCATGGCTATCACGCTGAAGGCCAAAAGTCGATTTACTGCACCGGCCCAACCGGCAAAGCAAAAATTGATGGACTGATGCAAACGCTGCGTGAAAACCCGCCAGCTCAATTTGGGCCCGTCCACTTCGTCGAAGCTGCCGACTACAACACCGGACGCCGAGTCGCGATTCCAGGTGGGGAGTCTCTGGGAACAATCACAAAGCCGAAGGGCGACTTGTTGGTCTACAAGTCAGATCCAGCCAGTCCGGTCAGAATTCAAATTGCAGGGCGACCGTCCGGTACAGAACCCAAAATTAAGTTCTATCTGTTCTGCCAATCAGATTTGTCGCCGGGAGTGAATTTGGATCAGGCAAAAGGGGCGGGAGACAGCGTCATGAAAGAGCTACAGAACGCCATGGGAAAATGGGCGGATGAGCAGCTTGCTACGTAGTTCTGACCGCCAATTCCGGGATTTCCCAAAGGCAGCGAGTCAGCTTGAGATACTGCCTGACCAGACTTCTGAGATTCTTCAATCCGATGCTGTGCGGCTTTGAAGCCTGGACTTCACATGCCTAGAATTCAAACGATTCGTTTCGTCCGACTTCATTTGACAACCCCGCTTTAATTGCATGCTCAGCCTGGGCTGAGCCAGAAAATCAAACTCATGAAAGCTATCGCAGTTCGTCCTGGAACTCCCAACAGTGTCCATTTAGCAGAACTGGACAAGCCGTCAGTTACGGATATTCCCAGTGGGCGCGGGGTACTTGTAAAGACATTGAAGGTCGGCGTTGACGCAACCGACCGTGAAATTAACGACGCTCTGTATGGAAACGCACCGGCAGGTTACGACTTTCTGGTAATTGGGCATGAGTGTTTCGGAGTCGTAGTCGAAGTTGGCCCGGAAGTAAAAAAGGTCAAAGTAGGCGACTACGTCACATGCACGGTGCGCCGACCAGGTGGATCAATCTTTGATAAAATTGGCCGCAGCGACATTACCAGCGAAGAAGAGTATTACGAGCGAGGCATCAATCTTCGGCACGGTTATCTGACGGAATACTTTGTCGACGATGAAGAATTCATCGTTCGCATGCCAGTCGGCCTGAAACACCTGCATGTGCTGGCCGAACCCATGAGCTGTGCCGCTAAAGCCGTTGAACAAGCCATGCTGGCCCAAAAACGCCTGCAGGTTTGGGAACCCAAACGAGCATGGGTAACGGGATCCGGCCAGATCGGCCTGCTATCAACCTTGATCCTGCGACTGCGCGGAATGGAAGTCTTCACCGTTGCCCGTGGCGCAAAGCCAAATCTGAAAGCCGAAATCGCTGAAGGTCTGGGAGCAACTTACATCAGCACTTCAGAAACCTCACTGAAGGAACTGGCCGCCGAACACGGCAAGCCAGACCTGATCATCGAAGCCACCGGAAGCAGTGCGATCGCATTCGAATGCATGGAACTTCTGGGCCACAACGGCTGCATGGTCTGGACCAGCATCACCGGCGGTAAGAAGTCAGTGGATGTTCCCAGTGACCACGTCAATCTGCATTGGGTTTTGGGTAATAAACTGCTTGTCGGCAGTGTTAATGCCAACTTCCGCCATTTCGAATCTGGAATTTCAGACCTCGCTCTGGGCGAAGTCACTTACCCAGGCGTCATCGAAAAGATTCTGACCAACCCCGTTGATGGCCTGGAGAATTACGCGGAAATGATGCGATTGCTTGTGGAAGACCGAGACGCTTTGAAAGTTTATGTCAACGTTGCGGAAGGCTGATACTTGCGGCAGCGTTCATGGACGATTGTGAACCGGCAGAGATGTGGTCAGTGTTGGAACGCAGTGCGAGCGAAACACGGTAGTGCTGCGGCACCGCTAAGAATTAGGATTTGTCGTAGTGGATCCTGTTAAAGATCCCCGGGGCGCAGGATCTTTAACAGGATCCACTACGACAAGATTGAGCTGTGACCCAGCACTCGTTTCCTTCGCAAGCTCAGTCCAACCACGGCCACCCAGCCGTGAAAACCGAATCCGGTCATTTGCCCGGCAAACGCCGGGATTTGACGGCCACCTGCCTTTAACGACAAAATCTCCGTAAAATCTGAACGGTCATCGGCAGCTTCTGCCGATGGCCGTTTTTTGTTGGTGCGCAGGCAACAATTGCTCTGAGATCGATGTTGCAGCAGTTTCCGCACAGACGTATTCTGCCACTACTCTCAAACTCCTTTCTCTACAAAGATTCGCTAAAGAATCGGCGATTCAGATCAACGGCTTTCTCTGATCTGCCTGAACCGCTGTCCGCGAATTTTCTCACCTATAAACTCTCCATGCCAACTCCGCATCTCAGGAAAGGCAATCAAATGCGCTGCAAATGGTTCCGTAAACTTGCCGGCGTGACAACGTGTTCCGGGCTTCTGGCAATCTCTGGCTGCTACAACATGAACGGCTACGTCATGAATGCATCAGGGCAGGGCTACTACGAACAGGGCAACTACGCGATGGCTGCGCAGGAGTTCCAGACAGCTCTTGCCAACAATCCACACAACCCAGACTACATGTCGAACCTTGCCAAGGCTCGCATGAAAATGGGTGATACGGGTTCTGCAGAACAGATGTTCAAGCAGGCACTTGCCAAGTCACCGTCTCACCAGCCGTCCTACCACGGCCTGGCGGAACTGTATCTTGCCAATGGTCGCAGCAACGAAGCCGCAAGTCTGCTGAACACATGGGCGGCAACTCAACCGTATGTCGCGGAATCTCACGTAGAACTGGCATGGCTGCAAAGAGAACTCGGCCAGCCCGAAGCAGCCGCTGAAAGCCTGAAGTCAGCCCTTCAGGTAAATCCCAGCCATTCAACCGCGTTGGCTCACATGGGGCAATACTATCAGGACATTGGCCAACCAGCTCAGGCCTTAACGATGTACCAACAGTCGCTAAAATCAGACTGGAATCAGCCAGACGTCCATTCTCGCATGGCCGTGGTTGCGGAAGCCGCCGGAACGAATCATCCCATGAGCGAAATGGCGATGGCTCGTGGAATCAGCCCTTCAGACGTACCACGCCAGCAGTTGGCATTCGGGCAACAGAACATGATGCAACCCGGCATGCCACAGATGAATCAACCACAGATGGCCTTCCAGCCAATGCCGCCTCAACAGCAGACCATGGCCTTTCAGCCCCCGTTTGCTCAGCAGCAACAATCGAACTATCCACCGTCCATGGCCGCGCAGTCGAATGGCTACCCGATGGAAATGGAACAGCCGTGGAACGCTGGCCCTCAGGTTTCTCACATGTCCACAAACCAGATGCCGATGAACGAAGCTTCAGGCATGGGGGCCATGGGTATGATGATTCCGTTCCCATTAACTGGTGGCACCACCACTTCGGTTTCCAGCGTGTCATCCAATCCACAGTCCACACCACAATGGAACTCTGCTACGATGCAGCAATCAACTGCGTCACCCATGCCAACACCAGATCCGGCATTTCAGCTCGGAAAAACACCATCAGTGCCCGTAACTTCGATCTCACAATCCAAGGTGGTTTCACCCGGGCTGCCTGAAATTGAAGCGTTTTAATCGAAGCATCTAGTCAGAGATGCCTGCTTCTTTAGCGCATGATAGCCCAGCATGAACGCGGAAGCAGTGAGAGTGACGCCGTGTGACTGACACCATGAGCTTCCGTCAGAGTCACAGCCAGCGACCACAGTTTCTCCGGAATCCGAGTCCCAATATTCCGAGGCTGCTAGCGCGCCTCGAACCGATCGCGCCCGCGTACAGGAGCCCCCTTAAAATCCCCGCCCTTTCGCCCAGCCATCGTTGTCGTCCCCAAAACAGTGCCAAGCCGCCGAAATTCCGTCAGACACGCCTCGCGGAAGGACAAGGACGATGCTGCTATCGCCACAACGCAATCAGGACAATTCGCAATTCTGAAATCACCGATTGGCATCCAATCCACCCAGCCAATATAACCAGCCAATATAAGGAATAGACCGCTCTTACCGACACGGTAGCCCAATGAAGTATCTGGGATCCTCGGCGATACGGCGTTTTTTTTCAGATTCAACATAGACGTCGAACATACCAATAGAACCGTCCCTCCGCTTGTTACTCCACCGAAACAGATCGTTTCGCGCATCGTCAAGTGACTCACCAAGTTCCTCCAGCAACTCCTCCAACTCCGCGATTTCTGCCTTCTGTTCTGCAGACGGGCCAACATGCCCTAATTCGTGGCTTGCTATCCGGTGAACAAGTCGCTTATGCCCCCGTTCGGGGTAGATAAATGGGTTCGCTCCCGCTTCAAGCAAGAGCTTCACAATTCTAAATCTACCTCGACCGGCAGCGGACATTGCCGGCGTCAGCCCACGGCTAATACAGTCCAAAGCGGCTCTGCGTTCGATGAGCAACTGCACTCGTTCTTCTTGAGTCGTAGTGGCTGAACGGATGGCACGATGCAACAGTGATTCCCCAGTGACTGGATTCAATAATGTCAGATCAGCTCCGTGGGCAACAACCAATTGACTAAACCGAATATCTTCTGCGCCAAAAGCTGTGAAGGTGATTGATTCACCGACAGTCCAAACAAAGAATCCAAAATTACCGGTAAGGCAAATGTTCGGGTTCGCGCCCGCATTCAGAAGGTCCGAAAATATCTCCGTTTGCTTGCACACTAAAGCCCAGAACAACAGCGTCATATTGTCCGTGCCAGGAAGATTCGGATCTAAGCCTGCCTTCAACAAGTTGCGTACGCTTTCGCGATCGCCATTCTGAATGGACCGCCACGCACTAATGTGCGAAGGCGAGTCGAAGATTGACTGCGGCTGCAAATTAAGCTTTTTCAGAGGAGTCTGAACGCGGTCCCCGCAACCGATGAGAAAAATGTACAAGACCAATGACATTTGTCTTACGAATACTCCGGAAAGTGCCACCCCATTTCGGCCAGCACAGTTGCTGCGGAAACACATTGAAATATTCTGCAAGTTAGGTGAACAGCAGCAGTTCGTGGCAATGAATGACCACAAGAGGCTTCAGTTACTAGTTTGACGGCAAGCCGAAGGCGAACGCATTTCACGTTGGTAACCGACGCCTTTGGCTTGCCGTTAAACGATTCATAGCAATCTATTACGTTCAGTCCTACCCAATTAAATGAAGACCAACCATTCTGTGGACAAGATCACAATCCCCAAAGAGTGGAATAACGCCATGGGCGGCAGGGAAATTCCAATCCCGACGACACGCGAAAACATATTTGCTACTGAGAGTCCGCTGTGCTACTTTGAGACTCCCGCCGAATTTCACCCTGCCACCAATTTTTGTGTTCGCTAAGGAGCAACACAGATGCCTCGCATGGCCATCATCCTTCTTTTCGTTTCCTCCAGTGCCGTTGCCGCTGATGAGGCGGCAGTTCAGGTTGCAGGACTTGAGCACTTTGAACGAAAGATTCGGCCGCTGCTGGTAGAGCACTGTTATTCGTGCCATTCGTCAACGGGAAAGACGATTCATGGCGGATTCCGACTCGATTCCACGGAAGCCCTGGCAAAGGGCGGAGACAGTGGGCCTGCGATCAACGACACCAATCTGTCGCAGAGCCTGCTGCTGGAAGTCGTTCGTTACGATGGCGATATTCAGATGCCACCGAAGGGGAAGTTGCCAGAAGCTGATGTTGCTGAGTTTGCGAAATGGATTGAACATGGCGCACCCATCCCGAAGTCTGCAGAGATCACGGAACGGATGGATGGCGAAATCGACTTCGACTTGGGCAGGAAGTTTTGGTCGTTTCAACCCGTGATTTCTCAACCAGTGCCAATCGTGAATAACGTTGAGTGGCCTCGTTCAAGGATAGACTCTTTCGTCCTGGCCGCATTGGAGCAAAAAGGACTGACTCCGTCGCCGCAAGCTGATCGAGCAATCTTGATTCGTCGTTTGAGCTTCGATTTACTGGGACTGCCGCCAACGCCTGATCAGGTGCAACGATTTGTCACGGACAAATCTCCTGACGCCTACGAGCAACTGGTGGATGAGTTGTTGGCGTCGCCTCATTACGGTGAAAAGTGGGGACGAATGTGGTTGGACCTGGCGCGTTACACGGACAAAACGGCAAGCTGGCTGTATGCCACCGGGGAAGCTCACCTTTATCGCGACTGGGTAATTGCAGCGTTCAACTGCGACATGCCCTACGATGAATTCGTGCATCGGCAATTGGCCACAGACCTCATGCCGGAAACCGGCCCGGAGGATCTTCCGGCGCTGGGCTTCATCAGCTTAAGCCCGACGTATTGGAAGGAATTGAAGCTTCCGTGCGAGATTATCAACACGATTGTCGCCGATGAATGGGAAGAGCGAGTCGATGCGACCACGCGAACATTTCTGGGGCTGACCGTCGCGTGTGCCCGCTGCCATGATCATAAATTCGATCCGATTAGCGCCGAAGACTATTACGGGCTGGCCGGTGTCTTTGCCAGTTGCCGACAAGTTGAACGCCCTGTCATCGCTGAGGCAGATTACGAGCCGGTGAAACAAGCGAAACAAGAAGTAGCGAAGCTGGAAGCGGAGATTGCGAAACTAAAGAAGCAAAAGCCAATGCCGCAATTAAAGGTCGACGAACTGACGGCGCAGGCGGCTAAAATCAAAACGTCGACTCCACTGTACGATACGCCAATGGCGAACGTGGTGTCTGAAGAATCCATGCATGTGGTCCGAGCCGGTAAAACGCCACAGGATGGCACCAAGTTGGATTACCGTCCCGAGCCGCGGGACCTGCCGCTGTATGTTCGCGGCAATCCCAATCGCCCTGGCCCAATCGTGCCTCGACGATTTCTGACAGTGCTGTCCCGAAGTGCTGGTGAGCTCAAACCCAAACCGTTCGCCAACGGCAGTGGCCGTCTGGACCTGGGCATTGCAATAACAACAGAAGCGTCATCACTGACGGCTCGCGTCATCGTCAACCGGATCTGGCTGGGGCATTTTGGCACCGGGCTGGTGGCGACACCCAGCAACTTCGGCCAGCAGGGCACGCTGCCGTCTCATCCTGAATTGTTGGATGATCTGGCAGCAAGATTCATTGCCGGAGGCTGGTCGATCAAACAGCTGCATCGGGAAATCGTGCTTTCAGCCACTTGGCAACAATCATCAGAATTCAACGAACAGCGAACGCAGATTGATCCGCATAACCGCTGGTTGTCTCGCATGAATCGCCGCCGCCTGGATTTTGAATCGTGGCGAGATGCAATGCTGTCAGCAACCGGTGTACTGAACACCTCGACCGGTGGAGTTTCTCAGGAACTTGACAATACCGACAACAATCGTCGTACGATCTATGCGACCGTGCATCGTCGCGACATGTCGACGACACTCACAATTCACGACTTTCCCGACCCGACTCAACACAGCCCTGCTCGATCATCCACCACAACCCCATTGCAAGGTCTGTATGCATTGAATGGACCGCTGTTGAACCAACAATCCGAAGCGTTGGCGGAACGGCTGCAAAATGAACTTGGCGATGACGACACTGCAAAGATCCAGCGAGCATACTGGCTGCTGTATTCTCGGCCACCGACGGACAGGGAAGTTACTCTGGCTATGAGTTTTCTGGACGATTCGACGAACGACGAACGGTACGGTCGATGGAGGCAGTACCTTCACGTGCTGCTGGCTTCAAATGAAATGCTGTTTGTGGACTGAATATTTCCACCGGGATGCCGCCGTGTAATGTTGGAAATACAGACGCGGTGCACGACGTAATTGGGATGCAAGGACTGACATGTTTGAACAACTGACGCGACGCCAGCTGCTGCACCAATTCGGTGGCGGTATGGGAAGCATCGCCGCAGCGACTGCTCTTTCTTCACCGGTGTCAGCCCTTGACGCGTCTGCGTACTCAATGGGGCCGCATTTCCGTCCTCGAGCCAAACGCGTGATTCATCTGTTCATGAATGGCGGGCCGTTTCAGGCCGACTTGTTTGATCCGAAACCGGCGTTGCTGAAATATGCGGGGCAAAAACCCGAGGGTGCCAATCTACTGACCGAACGACCCACCGGCGGACTGCTGCCGTCGCCGTTTCGCTTTCGTCAGTGCGGCGACAGTGGAATCCCTGTCAGCGAACTGTTGCCGAAGCTGAGTCAGCATATCGACGACATTTGCGTGCTGCGTTCGATGCATGCCGACAATCCGAATCACGGTCCCGCGCTGCTGCAGATGAACAACGGAACAATCATTCCCACACGGCCCAGCATGGGAGCCTGGTTTTTGTATGGTCTCGGCACAGAAAATAAAAATCTACCCGGCTATGTCGTGCTGTGCCCCGGGAGGCCCGTGCGATTTTCGATCTTGTGGAACAGCGCATTTCTGCCTTCGGCCAACCAGGGGACCTACATCAATCATTCAACGACGGATCCACAAAAAATGGTGCCGCATCTGCGCAACGCGCAGTGGGATCAGGGGACTCAACGGCAACAGCTTAACTTATTGCAGCAGCTCAACGCTGATCATCAAGCGAAACGTCCTGACGAACCCACACTTGCAGCGAGAACAGACGCGATGGAAACGGCGTATCGTATGCAATTTCAGGCAAGCGACGCCTTTGATTTGAACCGCGAAACCAAAGACACTCGAGACGCCTATGGTAGCGGACACTTTTCGAACGGCTGCCTGCTTGCCAGGCGACTGGTGGAACGCGGCGTCCGATTTGTGCAGGTTTACTACGGCAACGGCCAGCCCTGGGACACGCATTCCGGCCACAACGAAACAGTGCCGAAACTTTGCACGGCCATCGATCAGCCGATCGCAGCATTGCTCGCAGATTTGAAACAGCGGGGACTGTTAGAGGACACATTGATTGTTTGGGGCGGTGAATTTGGGCGAACGCCGACGTCAGAAAGTGGCAATGGTCGTGACCATAATCATCACGGCTTTACCATGTGGATGGCTGGAGGTGGCGTAAAAGGCGGAATGACGTACGGTGAAACGGACGACTTCGGATTCAAAGCCACCGTGGACAAAATGCACGTTCACGATCTACACGCGACCATGCTGCACCTGCTGGGACTGAATCACGAACAGTTGACCTACCGCCACGCCGGCCGCGACTTTCGCCTGACGGATGTCTACGGTCAAGTTGTCCAGGAAATCATCGCGTAAATAATCTGTGACGGAATTTCCAAAGCGGTTCACGACGTAACTTCGAAAGCCGCAGAGAATACTCGACGGCTTCCTCTAATTTAGAATCCTGAATTTATTCCCGACGGAAGATTACTTCGGGGCATCGATTTGGTCGAGCCCTACATGCTGTAGCACGCGTTTGAAGAACGCCTCATGAATATGAGTTGGTGCTGCATGGCCCATCATCGGTTCGTTGATGACACTCTTTTGCCCTTGAAGTGCGTTGTACGCCGCATAGCAACTCGAAGGCGGACACACAGCATCGATAAAGCCAACGCTCATAATTGCGTCGGCTTTGCAGCGCGTGGCAAAGTTCACGGCATCGACGTAGCGGGCTGCTTCCAGAATCTGAGGGTCTGGTTTTCCGTCATTTCCATTCGGCACAAGCTTTGGCCAGCCATTGATCCGGTCAGCCACCTGTCCGGAATGGTCGCAGATGGCTGGGACCCCTGGAGCAATCATCGTCACGCGATGATCGATTCCGCCAGCAACGAGCGACTGTCCGCCACCCTGACTGTGGCCAATCACCACGATGTGTTTACCGTCCCATTCTGGTTGAGCGGCTAAAAAGTCGATAGCTCGCACAAGTCGCAGAAACATACCACGAAAATAAATCGTGTCGCGACTCTCTCGCCCTGCGGCACGGTAATCCTTCAGTCGCCCGGAGCTCAGTTCCGAATAGAATTCGATGGGCTTACCATTTGGAATTCCGTGAGCATTGATGTCCATCGACAGCATACCTGCCTCAGCCCCCTGTACTGCATTGCTTAAGCTGGAACTGCGAACGCCAGCTCCGTGAACCCACAGAATTGCCGGCAGGCTTTTTGCGTTGGCGTTCAAAGGTTTACAAAAATACCCTGACACTGGAGCCCCGCCAAGGCACGCAGCCTGCACGTCATAGCATTCGACCCCGGTCGTGGAATGTTTGACAAGCGTTAGTTTTGCATCCAGCGGAATCTCGGCAAGCTGCCGTTTCTGTTCCGCCCAAAACTGATCAAAGTCATCTGGTACCGGCATACTCAAACCGATTCTCTCGGGGGAAAACGCTGCGCCCGCCGCCGCTCGTACGGGCTTCCCTTCTTTCGGCGTGTACGTCGCCGTGCAGCGAAGGAACCCCGCCTCCTTTAAGCCAGTCGTAAAGTGAATTGGCTGCTCAGTCGGTTCAACTTCTCCTTGTGGCAATTCGTCGCTATTCAGAAAATCGTCGACCACATATTTTAACATACCTTCGCCGCTGACGCGTTCTTCCCCTCGCCAAACGGAGATGCTGAATATTACATTCTCGGTGACCTTGTAAACGGCATCTTCTCGATCCGTGGTAACTTTCACGGTGTACGGCGTCTGAGCAAACACAGAAGGTGTCAGCATTACGAACGTTAAAATGGACGGCGCGAATAGAAGCCGGGAAACCAGGGTCATGCTTGTTCTTTCAGCTGCGGGGCGGGAGTCTGTGTTCAGGCACGAGACGGCCAAGTGCCGTTCAGCCGAACCAACATTTCTGAAAGGTACCGAACTTCAGCCGCATGATCCACGCTGCGTTGACGACCGTTCAAATTGACGTAAATCCAATGTTTGGGACGTAGTGGATTTCTTCAGAAATCAGGACGGCCGAAATTTCGGCAAACTTCAATACCATGATTGGGGCAGTCAGGAGTTGGTTTCTGCCACGACTGTCGAATACAATGCCGTTGTGCTTGACGGGACGACTGGCTGTGGCGTTCTGCGTTAGTTCGTCTCGTCTCCTTACACCGCGTGCAGGTTTGGAGCGGCTACGTCGCGTGTCAAAGAGCATGTTCGCACCGTCTAAGGCACCGCCTCTGGAATCGAATGATGCGTCGCAATTCGAAACTCAAATCCCAAACTGCAATTTCGCGCCGGCAACTGTTGCAGACCGGCGGAGTTACCTCCCTGGGGCTCACCTTGCCGCAACTGTTGCGGGCGGACAATGGTCGTGGACGGGGCACGAAGAAGTCTGCGAAGGCCACATCATGTATCTTCATTCATCAGTATGGCGGATTAAGTCAACTGGATTCATGGGATATGAAACCCGACGCCCCCCGGGAGATTCGTGGCCCGTACCGATCGATTGAAACGGCAACCCCGGGTTTTCGAGTCTGCGAATTGATGCCTAAACTGGCTGGCCTGTCAGAACAGTACGCCGTAATTCGTTCGATGACGCACGACATGTCACAGCACGACCGAGCCAATTCCATGCTGCTGGCCGGTCGCAGCAAGCCGGCAGTCGATGATCCGGCATTCGGGGCCATTGTAACGAAGCTCAGCCCGTCCACAGCCAGCATTCCGCCTCACGTCTGGCTGCAGAAGTTCGGTGGCGGCTCAGCTCCACCGGATCACACCTATTTGACCGGTGGACATCTTGGGATGGCCTATGCCCCGATGCTGATCGGGACGAAACATGACGACAATCCGGCTGCAAAAGATTTTCGTGTACGTGCGTTCGACACAAATGAGAACGTTCCGTTAGAACGCCTCGAACGGCGATGGCAACTGTCGCAGGAACTTCAGACGCTGTCCAATACCGGAAAGACTGCTGAGTTTCATTCGCTTGATTTGTACCAGCAGCAGTCGTTCGATTTGCTGCACAGCCGAGACGCAAAAATTGCTTTCGACGTCAATCGGGAAACTCCGTCACTTCGAGATCGGTATGGTAGAAATCCGCTCGGCCAAAACCTGCTGCTGGCGCGACGACTGGTTGAATCTGGTGTGCGGCTGGTGAACGTCGTCGCATGGACTGGTCTGGCGGCAGGCGAACAATTCGTCAGCATTGAAACGTGGGACATGCATGGCAACGCCGATGTTGGCATCTTTGAAAATGGATGGAACGGCCTGCCGTTCGCCTTGCCGCGAACCGATCAGGCAGTGGCAGCTTTGTTGAGTGACCTTAGTGACCGGGGCCTACTGGATTCTACGCTCGTGGTCTTGGTGGGCGAGTTTGGCAGGACGCCAATCATCAGTCAGGGAGCCAAGCGAATCGGTCGCGACCACTGGCCTCAATGCTATTCAGCAATGGTTGCTGGCGGAGGAATTCAGGGAGGCGTGGTATACGGCGAATCCAATGATCGCGCAGCTTACGTAAAATCCAATCCAGTATCGCTCGAAGACTTTACCGCTACGCTCTTCACCGCAATGCAGATCAATCCGGCGTCACGACTCAGCCCAGACGGATTTACCATTCCAGCCAGCCCTGGAAGCCCGATCACTGCCTTACTCTGATCGCATTCACATCGTCGAAATTTCGCGATCACATCAGCGATTTCCTGCGTTAGACGCTGTTCATCCTGCTGCATGTGACGTTGTTCACGTATTATACCGCGATGTGTTGGTCTTTACCTTCGCACCGCCCAGAGCCCACTCGTCCCCGCTTCATCAGTTCCGCTGCGGCACACACAAACAGCGACAGCATGTGTTCAAAGTTGTCTTTGCGAAAGTCGCTGATGTTACGGAAGTCGGGAATGTCTTCGCCCACGATGACTCGAAACGCCACCTCTTCGCGACAGCGCGACTGAATCTTACGGGAAGAAACACGCCTTTGCCATAGCCATAAAGCAGCAACGACACCATCATCCGCGAATGAAACGGATGGCTGACCGGTAATGGAATTCTTATAGGGTTCGGCGAACGTCGAGAGATCCGTTTCACCGACAACGGCGAGAAAGGTAAACCAGAGATTATCGTTCACCCAGTCACGCGTCGACGGCGAAAGTAGCCACTGCTGATCGGGAGCCCAGTTCCGATTTTTTCTTGCTCGTCCCAGAATCGATTCGCTACGAAAACAAAAAAGCTTCCACAACCAACCCCTCTGTAGCGAGTTTCAACACTAAAATTCAGTCCACGACGATTCTCGGACAGGCTCCTGGTCAATAATCGATAACGGCCTAAGGTGCTGAATCATCAGCCGAAACATAGCTGTATTGTTCCACGAGCGATTGAATCTCACCGTGTTTTCTAAATCTTCAGGACTGTTAGCCTTGCGGATCATATTCGGCAAGATGTCTGATGTCTTTGGAACTGACGCCTGTCACCTTAGTTCGTAACGTCGCGTCAGCGGCTGATTGAAGCAGAAGGATCGCAAGGTCGAAATGTCGTGAATCCAACGCTTCCAAGAGTGGCGATCCAAAAGCGGAGCATTGACGATTGACATCTGCTCCCCCAGCAATAAGAGCGTTTGCCTTTCAAACAGCATGACGAACATTCCGTCTGCAAAGAACCTGCAAAGCCGACTCCCCATCACAATAAGCCAAGTCGGCCCGGCCCCGTATTCCAGCAGTAATTCGAGGAATTTGCGGTCTGAATTCAGAGCCGCCGTGATCACGCTGGACTGCCCCCTCTGAAAGTAGGGAATTCGATCGTAGTGATGTTGAACTTGAAAGTTGGGTTCAGCCCCGCACTGCAGTAGAGACTCAAAACATGCTGGGCGGTCATAACCAATCGCCCACATTAGAGGACGCATTCCGTTTTTCCCAACAGCATTGGCAACTTGCTGATTGTTTTCCAGGCACTCGCGAACCCTGGCGAAATCGTCATCCCCAATGGCTTTACATAAGTCGAAGGCCGGCGTATCAGGATCGAAAAAATCGCTGCATGCCCAATCTGGATACCTCCACACTGCCTAACCACATCCAGCCAGACAAGGGACAATCGAAATCAGCATCAATAGAAATCTGCTCCGTGAATGTCCCATATTATGTTTCCAAATAGATCTTCACGAACCATCAATCCACAGTGGTCTTACTCGGTTGTATCCCATTTTATTATACGCAAAGCCACTTCCCTGTCCGATTCGACGCGTCAAGTCATGACTTCGTAGTGCTGGTATTCAGTTGGGTCATGAATTGCCGTTCTGTGGTCAGGATCAGGATCGCATGGAAATAACAGGAGCTGCATCAAACCATCCGCAGCAGGGAAATGCAATCACCTTGTAAAACAAGTTGAGTCGCGTTCGAAGCATACTTTCTGACGCCCTCAAACGAAAGAAGGCTGGCGAAAATTCGCCAGCCTTCAGTCGTTTTAACAATTCACTTCCATGTCCCGCTTTATGGCAGGAATGGTGCGAAGCCGATGTTCGGGAACATTGGGTCCGCTGCACCTCGGATGTTGTAGCCACCCGTTGCAAAGCTGCCACTGATACTCTGAGTCAAGCCGAAGTTGATGAAGGTGTTGTTTGGATTGTTCAGGTTGGCACCATCATCAATCTGGAACAGTCCAGCATCACGATCTGTCACACCAATAGCACCCAGCACGATTCGCTTCAGGGCATCATTATTAGTGAAGGTCGCTCCAGTGGATGAGAACAACACCTGATTACCACTATTATTGGTGAACCGCATATCAAGCTGAGCTGTGTCGTCATGATAGATGGCGTCAAAGTTTGTGGCTCCGGTATCGTCTACAGAGTCATACGTGTTTCCTGCTGAAAGGAATGATTCTGTTCGAACGTCCTCCTGAAGATTACCTCCGAAGATGTTGTTACGTACATCGGCAGCAACGTAAGCTCCCGTACCAACTGAGATCACAAGTCCTTCGCCAGTCACAGTTCCCGTACCGTTATTCTGCACTGTGTTTCCTGTCATTGTCAGGAAGCTGTTTTGCACGGTTCGCAGGTTCAGGAACCCAAGTGCCCCGTCAGGAGCACTGCCAAGGAAGGCCGTGTTGCCGTTCACGCTGCCGACATTGTCATTCTGAAACTCAGGCTGAGTTGGATCGTAGAAGAATGGTATTTGCGGTCGGCTGTCAGCTGGATTGAATGGAGGGTTCGGGAATGGGAAGTTGGCAAGGTATGTCAAGCGTCCCTGATTCATGTCCGAGTCAGCTCGGTAATAGACACCTTCAGTACCGTTGGAGGCAATGGTGTTGTCAATCAGAGTGATTCGAACTGGATCGAAGAAGCTGGCACCGAATTCTCGGTCACGTTCACCCGCAGCACCATTCAACAACAGGTTCACACCACGTTGATCGTTGTGGCTGATTGAGTTGCCATTCAAAGCCATCTGAACGATTGGTCCGGACTGTGTCACACCGTTGCTGAACGACAATCCGTCGCCATCACCAATATCGGTATCGATGCTTCCCGGATCCGATCCGATCGAAGCCACATCGTCGGTGCCACCGATAACATTCAGGCTGACACCGTCTCCACCGTTACCGGCTGCAACTCCATTGTTCAGACCACCAATCTGGTTGCCCGTGATACTGATGATTGGTCGTGAGATGTCAGTTCCAGAACCAACGGCTGTGATCGCAATACCATCGTCAGCGTTATTCTGAATGATGTTCCCTTCGTTCGTGCCCCCCACCTGCAGAGCAAGGCTGGAGCGATTGAAGGCATTGTAGGCGATCCCGTCACCACCAAAGACGTCAATGTCATCGTTGCCATTCAAGTCTTCGCCGGGATCAAGAATACCGTTTCCATTAGTGTCTTCTGTTCCTGCGGCAAGGTTGCCACTGATGATGGTATTTCTGACGTTCACCACACCAGTTCCCGTATTGGCAGATGCAATGAAGATTCCGCCGAATGCTCCGGTAACTGTTCCGTTATCCTGAATAAAGGTTCGTCCGGTGTCTGCAGTGACCGGCCCTTCAGAAGTGATTTTCACATCAACGAATGAACTGCCGAAGTTGTCAATGTGGATACCGTCACTACCGTTGCTGGAGTAACTTGAGTTGCCATTTGTATTCAAAGCTGCGTGAGCTCCTGAAGTTGTGGCAACTCGCGTGCTGGTAACTTCCAGCAACAACTGAGAGCCACTTTGAGCCGTCATCAACAGACCGTCCAGACCGTTGCCCGTTGACACGAATCCGTCAAAGATCGTGCGGCGTCCAGGTGGCAGACCGTCACTGGAATCTCCAAAGGATGAGTTGTCATAGGTTTCGATGTCGATTCCGTTTTCTGCGTTACCGCGAGTGAAGTTGCCCTGACCATCGGCCACCAGCATTGAATCGCCGCGAGTACGAAAGGCGACGCCGTTCAAGCCGTTGTTGTCAAAGATGCTGTTGTTCCAGTCAACACTGTTGATGGTGCCGGACATCGGCTGATTAGGGTCGTTCTTGTCGTTACCCTGAGTTGTCACCAACATTCCGTTTCCGGCATTGTTGATGGAAGTCACGTTGGAAATATCCGCCAACAACAGTGATGAGTCTGCACGATTAAGGTAGATGCCGTCACCAAAGGTCAGAGGATCCGCTCCGTTGGTCGTTCCAGAGATCGTGGAATTGGACAGAGTAAAGACACCCTTCGCATTTCCAGCGACGCTATAGCTAATACCCACGTTGCCGTTGCCGGTGATATCGTTCGTCTGTGCTGACGTTCCGCCAACTGTCAGGTTGATGAGATTATTAGTCGCACCGCCCGAGTTTGGTCCAAACATCTGAGAAACGATACCGCCGCCGGCGTTGTTGGAGATTTCGTTATTTCGAACCACCGCATTGATTACCCCGGTCCCTGTTGCAGTGACGGTGCTGATCAAGTCAATCCCCGCCCCACCGTTGCCAGTAATAGAGTTACCCGTAATTAGCCGGTTGCTGGCTGGTGTTCCGAAATCGATCGTGCCGCTGCCATCTACATGCAGAGAAGCACCGTTACCACCATTATTGGTGATTTGGTTGTTAATTAAGTTGCCGTTGATTGTGCCTCCACCAGACGCGAGAGCCAGAAAACCATCGCCAGCATTTCCGTTGATTGTATTGCCCTGAGCATAAGATGTGCCACGGTACACGTTCGTTCCGGCTCCACCAATCGTGTTTGAAGCTTCAATTGAAGCTCCAGGTCCGTTTGCGGCAAGCCTAACGCCGACTCCGCCGCCATTCTGGATCGTATTACCCTGAATAGTAACTCCCTCAGCCTTTGCATTCCCCTGCATATCAATATTGATACCGTGAGATCTTGCTGCGGAAATCGTGTTATTGTTGAAGGTAGATGGACGAAGGATTGCACTGTCGGTAGCACTAACGGTAAACCCATTGTCCGTCGGTCCGCCTGCAGCTCGAAGCCCCACAGCGGATGCAAGTTGAGCTATGCCGAACTGTATGAATTGAGGATCTCCTGGGCCTTCCGAAAGGTGATTTGCTTCGAACGAAAACTCAGCAGGTTCAATCAACGTCTGGATCGGCAACAAGTATGGTGCTGCCGGTGTACCCATGATTGGGTTTTGCCCTGTAGGTGTGATCGCCCCAGCATCGTCAACATGCCGTAGTGACAGCGTGTGCCCAATTTCGTGGGACGTCACAAGCCCTAATGCTCGTCTTGTAAAGGTTAGATTGCCCGAAGTCAGAGCATTGGCCGCGTAGGCAGGTGCCTGACCGAGCGGTTGAGGCACAAGGTCTCCCAGGAACGCTGTCGCTGGATTCAATGGTCCAAACGTTGCCAGAGAGTCCGCATAAACTTGAGCGACGTCGTCGCCAATTACCGTTGGATTACCAAACAAGTCAGGATTCGGGCCGACGCCGTTCGCGTCACGGACGTTGCCAATGTTGTTTGCAATTCCACCGCCAGCTGCTCCGTTTGCATCTCCGATGTTTACGACGTAGTACTCGGTAGCCCCATTACTTGGAGCAACACCGTTGTCTCCGATAACGAAGTCGATATCGAGAGCCATTCCATCGGGAATCGGACTACGGGAATCCTGAGAGACTGTTGGAATTGATGAAAAGTAGCTGCTGACAGTTCCAAGTACGGCGTTAGTGACCGCATCAAAGTCAGTGGCGACGAAACCATAGTTGGTCACATCAAACGGATTGATCACGACTCCAAAGGCATCGGTCACGGGTGCCTGACCGGGATCGATGAAGTCAAGAACGATCGTCAGACTTGCAGGTCCGGCAGATCCGCCAGAAATCGTATTGAACAAAGCGTCGATTTGAGCTGTTGCCGTGTCTTTCAAGTCCACAGCCACTCCGGCACCCGTATTGCCAAGAAAGTTATTTCCAAGAGTATTGATCGGGCCACCAATATCGAAGTTGCCAACACTGTTGTCTTCACCAAAGATGCAAAGTCCAGCAATGGTGTTGTTGTTCATATTGTTCGAAACGATGCCCTCGTCCAGAAGGCCGTTTCCATTCAGATCCTCACCCGCTCCCAGTACTCCATCACCATTCAGGTCTTCGCTGATGGCATTGAACATGCCGCCATTCAGATAGTGAAGGAAAGCACCGTTCTCAAGGTTATTGCTGAAGGTGTTGTTCCGCAGGCTTGCAAGGTTCACTGTCGAACCATCCGCTTCGGCCACAAAGCCGTTGTAAGTGTTGCCGGTCGAAGTGTTGCCTTCCACCAGCAGATCGGCAGTCGATCCGGCCTGAGCCGTCACCACAATTCCATTGCCGCCATCAGTCACAGTATTGTTTGTGATTCCAGTTGGCTGCACTGTAGCGACGCCAACTCCGGCGAAGCCATTTGGATTGTCTGCGTTCAGTGTTGAGTTAGGTCCGGCTGTAATGTTGATCCCCGCGACTGAGTTACCGCTGACAGTATTGTTGTTCACCAACAGATTCGTCATTGAGCCGTTTGCTGTTGTCAGAACCAAACCAGACTCCGACAGACCGGTTAATCCGTTTACCATGTTCGAATCGTACACAATGTCGCCCGAAGCATCCTGCAGGTCTACTGCCGTTGTATAGTTGGTAAACGTGTTCATCACGATGCGTGAATCGGTAATTGGAAGTGGGTTAGCAATGCCGCGACCAAATACGGTTCCGGTTGAATTCGCACCGTCAATTCGCAAACCAACAATACTGTTTTCGTTGCTGACTCGGATCACGCTGCCACCAGCACTCATGGTTGGATTTGAAACCAATGGACCAAGGCCGGTTGTGGTTGATTCGCCTGGAATCACGAAGTCCATGTTGTTCTCCGTGAACAGCACGTAATCTTTCGTAGATGACAGCAGAACCTGACAGTCGTACAGTGCCAGACCGCCGTTAACAGTCAGGTTCGTTCCGGAATCGTCCGCGTTGGGAGCAATTCGGATAAGGTCGATGCCGGCATTGTTGTTGGTTGCTGCCAGTTGCAGGGAACTGTACGGATCTTCATAAGTACCACTTCCCACTCCGCTTACGTTTGGATCAACGTAAACAAAGTTGTA
>CALFSX010000334.1 GCA_937916515.1 uncultured Planctomycetaceae bacterium
TTTCAGACGCCATTGGCAACAACAAAGAATGGCTTCCCGGACACGCTGCTAGGGGCTCAGGAACGCCGAAAGTTTTTGAAGCAGGCCTTCGATCAGTACGATGCTGCAGGCAGGTTGCAGGGGCAATTAGTGAGTCGCTTTCCGGATGCGGACGCGTATTCTGCCTGGTTGCTTCAATTTCAATTGTCCAGAGATCGTCTGGCCGTGGAACTGGGCCTGTGACGCTTCGGAAGTATTCCGCCGGAAATTCGAAAACTTGTGATTTCCTCGGATGAACCAGTTTGGTGTTCGCGTTTTCAAAGCTCAAGTCAGGTGGTTTTCAACGCCAGAATGCGTTGAGCAGCCAGTGGCCCATCTGACTTCAGGCAACTTATTCAGCAGACACATTGCAGGGAAGACTTTCGATGAAAAATTTTACGTTCGTGATTTTGGCGGTGGCAATTGTTGGAGCGTTGTCCGCGACTGCTCAGCCGCCGGGTGGTGGCCGTGGACGTCCGGGGGGAGGCGGTTTTGGTGGACCGCCGCAAGGAGGTCCTCAGGGAGGTCCGCCGCCGAACGCTGTGCTGGCGGCCATCGACGCTGATGGCGATCATGAAATTTCAGCTCAGGAAATTGCAGAATCCCCACGATCGCTGGCGAAGCTGGATAAGAATCGAGATGGCAAGTTGACACATGATGAAATTCATGGCGGTGGTCCGGGCGGTGGTGGTCCGGGCGGTGGCGGTCGCCCAACTGCAGAGCAATTTCTGACACATGCGATGACGTTTGATGTTGATGGAGACGGAATGATCAGCAAGGCTGAAATGGCAAACATGGCCAAGGCTGTGACGGAAGAGATGGCGCGTCGCGGTGGCGGCGAACGCGGTCCTGGCGGAGCGGGTGGTTCAGGTGGCGGTCGTTCCGGACGACAAGGTGCTGAGGGCAGTGGCCAATCTCGACAGCGGCCTGAAATTGAGTAATTTTTTCTGTCACCGATAGCATTTCATCGGACGGATGCGACGCAACGTATTTACCTTTTCACTGGTTCACGTTGCGTTGTTTCAATCGAGATTTAGACTTGATGGGTACGTTTTTATGAAGCCATTTTGCCGACTCACCTGCATCGCGTTTCTAGTCGTCTGTTCAGGCGTCAATGCCGAAGACTGGATGCGTTTTCGAGGTGCCAACGGTCAGGGAATCGCGGATTCCGCAGTGCCTGTTGAATGGGATTCACAAAAGAATGTCGCATGGGCGGTCGATTTGCCTGGTGCGGGCTCGTCGTCTCCGATTGTGGTTGGCGGGCGAGTGTTTCTGGGGTGTTATTCAGGAGACGATTCTGCCGACGCTAAGCGATCACTGGTTTGTGTTGATGCTGAAAAAGGTAAGATTGTTTGGCAGGATTCGACAAGCGGTCCTTCTCGCGATGACGCCTTTCGCGGATATCTGACAGAACATGGCTATGCCAGCGGAACTCCGGTATCGGATGGCACCAATGTCTATTGCTTTTTCGGAAAGGCGGGAGTCGCCGCGTGGACTGTTGACGGAAAGAAACTATGGCAAAAGGACGTTGGGCAAATGTCCAGCAATCGTCAGTGGGGATCGGGTTCGAGTCTGGTGCTGCACGGCAGTATTTTGATTGTAAATGCGTCTGAAGAAAGTCGAGCGATTATTGGCCTGGATGCCGCGACAGGCGATGAGCTTTGGAAATCAGATTATGATCGGCTTGAGCTTTGTTATGCGACGCCTGTGCTGGTTCCAGCAGATGACGGTGTCATGGAAGCCGTGATATCGATGCCCGGAGAAGTCTGGGGCCTGAATGCCGCAACTGGAAAGCTGCGGTGGTTTTGCGAAATTGACAATGAAGGCAACGTAAGTCCGAGTGTGGTTGTTGGTGACGATGCGATTTATACGTTTGGCGGATATCCGGAACAGCAGTCAAATGCTATTAAGCGAGGCGGCCGAAAGGACGTGACTGGCACGCACCGACTGTGGAAAAGTCGCGACAGCAGTTATGTCGCAACGCCCTTGCTGTATGACAATCACTTATATTGGGTTAGCGACAAGGGACAGGCGTTTTCGGCAAATGCATCCACGGGCGAAACCGTAACCAGAAATCGGCTGATCGGACTGGCCTCGGGGGGGCGTCCAGTCTATGCCTCGCCGGTAAAGGCTGGCGAATACATTTACGTGGTGACTCGCAGAAGCGGCACTTTTGTATTTGAAGCGACGCCGGAAATGAAGCAGGTTGCACTTAACCCTGCTCTGGACGAAACCGACTTCAATGCAACACCGGCGGTCGTTCATGGACGTCTGTATCTTCGATCCAACAAGGCCCTGTATTGCATTAAGTAGTCTGCAAACTGTGAGTGCTGACAGGCTGCTTTACAACCATGGAATCCCTTTGCCAAAGGGGTGAGTTCGTACCTGAAGATGTTTCTGTTCTGCGAATCCCGAGGGAGGCAGCACGGGTCCGGTATTGCCGGATCTTCCGCTGTCACGCCAGGACTTCGTGCCAGTGCGTCTTTGGGGTTACGAGCTCACCCCGTGGCGACGGGTTTCTTATGTGAAATTCCCTGCCTGTTGGCAGCCCGGTCGAATGGCCTGTGCAAAGTATCGCGCAGGCGTCGCTAACGAATGGGCGGTGCTGAAGTGCGTTGAACGTGCCTGTTCGCTGTGCGTCGTCGACACACTGCTGCGGATGCGTGCGAAATGGCGCGCTGGTCGCCGTTGGGAAATGCGTTCATTGCTGAAAGTTGACTTACTGTGTGCGGCGTTTCTGTCTTGCAAATTCAGCGAGAGTGATCGGTGGTGCTTTGGCACGTGGATTGCGTTGATGTGCGCAAGAGAATGTTGCCAGCTGATACCTGCTGGTCGCGAATCGCAACTTCTACAGAAACGAATCTTCAGTCATGAAAAAGAATGAATCCGTAACTCACGTAATGACCGCTAATCCGATCAGCATCGGAAAAAATGAAAGTGTTTCAACGGCCAGACGTTTGATCAACGAAAAAGGGATTCACCATCTACCAGTTGTGGACGGAGACAAATTGGTAGGGATTTTAACGTCAAATGATTTTCTGCGAGTTTCGTTTGGTGAGTTCGGCGATCAGGACGGACGGTCGCTGGATGCGATTCTTGATCACACTTATTCCCTTTCCGACCTTATGAGCGGCGACCCTGTATCGATCGACAAAAACGACACCATCCGCGACGCAGCTAGAATTCTTGCGTCCAGCGAGTTTCATTCTCTACCGGTCGTCGATGGTTCCGTACTTGTCGGCATCGTCACATCCACCGACTTGATTCGCCACTTGCTTGATCAGTATTGATCTTGTCACAGGGAGGCTGAGTGCAGAGGAAAGCTGCGCACTGTTCGAAGCGAAACCGTTTTGTTCGAACAGTGTGCGTCTGCCAATATTAAACCAGAATGTCTCGAACTGCTTTTCTGTGCACGTCGGTCAGGCGAAAATTTCGTCCGGCATACCGATAGGTAAGTTTGTGGGGTCGATTCTCATCTGGTGCAGGATTGTGGAGTGCAGGTCGTGGACATCAACTTTGTCGCGAGCAATTGACCGTGCAATATGGTCTGTTTTGCCATGGACAGTTCCATCTTTGATGCCACCCGCAGCCAGCCACACAGAAAAACAATCACGGCGGTGACCGCGGTCGTGGTTGCCTTCTAATGTTGGAGTGCGTCTCAATTCGGTCGCCCAGGCAATTAGTGTTTCGTTCAACATGCTGCGTGCCTTCAGGTCTTTGATCAGGCCGGCGGTAAGCTGACCGACGGCTTTGGCCAGTCGGGGCTTTTCCTTCATTTCTCCGTGGAAATCCCAGTTCAGGCGTGAACCGGTGTCGATGAGTTCGATGAATCGGGCACCTTGCTCTGCAAGTCTTCAGGCGACCAGACACTGCCATCCGAATCCGGTATTTTCTCCAGGCTTCATTGCGTAAGCTTCCAGTGTCTGTTCGTCTTCGGTGCTTACGTTAAATACTTCCGACCCTGCCCCTGCGTTTGGATGCGGTTTCAATCGCTTTGAACGTGCGGTTGACCTGTGGGGGCCTGGTGCGTGTTTACGATGTTGCGTTTAGTGATTTAGCGACATTGAATTTTGAAAAGCTGTGATGCATTCGATTTGTGGTGCTGATGGCTCGGATGCCACCGTCTTCCAGCTAACTTGATTTACCACGGACAAGGCTGCTGCCCTCAGCGTCGTGCGTTTGCTCAGAGCATGGCGGGATCCCTTGTTGTGTCAACATCGCGACTGTTTAGTCGCAGACTGAAGGTGATTTTTTCGTCTCGCAATCTGTCATTCCGGGGCAATGAATACAACGCGCCTGAGTCCATTCGAGGCGACTCGGCCCCTTCGTCTTTTGGACCAAATCGAAGGTAGCCTATTCGGGTTGCAGACGTTGAAAATTGCGACTGGATTTTAAAGAGGCTCACTCAAGTGTTGGGGCGCTGTGCTAATCCGCGCCCGTTCATTGAACTTCAGCTGCCTTGGAACTCCATAGCCCTGGTGCGTTAGTCGGAATCTTTAGCGGTGTCAATTATACTCCTTGACGTGTATATCCCGAATGTATACCTTGTGGTGCATAATTGATTTGGTTGTGCTGAGAGAAGCGAAAGTACTTCAGGTTGGCGGCCCCCGTACGAGTTCTGTACCGGGCAATTGCTGACTGAACTGCGTGAAGGCCGCCAACTGGTAGAACAAGATCAATAGTGGCAGCAAGGAGTCTTGTGAATCGTTCTGTCCAGACGGGACTTTGTGCAGAATTCACGAAAGCAACGCGTTGGTCACTGGTTGTCTGCCTGCGACGATGTGAAACCGAAAGACAAAATGCAATGAAAAAGCTATGGCTACTATTTGCGGCGGTGATGATGTTTTCGTTTCTGGTCCTGGGCTGGATTGGGACGCGGATCTATCAGGAAATGCCGCCGCTCTTCGATAAGGTCGTTACCACTGACGGCGCAACGTTGATCGATAGCGGAGACGTATCTGCCGGTCAGAATGTGTGGCAGTCGATGGGCGGCATGGAAGTTGGATCCATCTGGGGGCACGGCAGTTATGTTGCTCCAGACTGGACGGCAGACTGGCTGCACCGCGAAGCGATCTTTATTCTGGATCGTTGGGCAATTGCGGAGTTTGGCAGTTCATTTGAAGAACTCAGCCATGAACAGCAGGCTCAACTTCAGGCTCGCCTGACAGATCTTCTGCGAGCAAACACTTTTGACACTTCATCCGGCGTGGTCACGATCGATCCGATTCGTGCTGAAGCGTTTGAGTCGAATCTGGCTCACTACAGCGACGTGTTTGCAAACGGCAACGCAGACTACGCGATTCACGCGGGTGCCATTTCTGATCCGGAACGTCTGCGAAAGCTGTGCGCGTTCTTCTTCTGGACATCGTGGGCTGCGTCAACAGATCGACTGGACGAACCTGTCAGCTATACCAACAACTGGCCTCACGAGCCATTGGTCGGCAATCGACCCACTGGCGACAACATCGTGTGGACGGGCGTCAGCATTATCGTACTACTGGCAGGCATCTCGGGAATGGCGTGGTGGTACGCTTCAAAACGAGAAGAAGAAGAGCAGCCGCTCGTCCCGGAATTCGATCCCCTGGCTCTGTGGGAAGCCACTCCTTCCCAGTACGCCACGGTCAAGTATTTCTGGGTGGTCGCGGCGCTGATTCTGGTGCAGATGTTGTTGGGCGTTATCACGGCTCATTACGGTGTCGAAGGCGACGGCTTTTACGGTTTTCCACTATCAGAATGGCTGCCGTACAGTGTAACTCGTACATGGCACGTGCAGATGGGACTGTTTTGGATCGCCACAGCCTGGCTGGCCGCCGGCTTGTTTATCGGCCCTCTTGTCAGCGAACGCGAACCCAGATTTCAGCGACTTGGCGTGAACGTGTTGTTCGGCGCTTTGCTGCTGGTCGTTGTCGGATCATTGACTGGCGAGTTGCTGAGTATTCACAACAAGCTCAGCGATGAAGTATCGTTTTACTTTGGTCACCAGGGCTACGAATACGTCGATCTAGGACGAGTCTGGCAAATGGCCTTAATGGCCGGCCTGCTGCTGTGGCTGTTTCTAATGATCCGCGTGTTGTTGCCAGCCATGAAAAAGACTGGGCAGCAGAGACAGCTTGTCATTCTATTGGCTGTGGCCACGGGAGCCATCGCGCTATTCTACGGAGCCGGTCTGACATGGGGCCGACACACTCACCTGTCGATGGTGGAATACTGGCGCTGGTGGGTCGTGCATCTGTGGGTAGAAGGTTTCTTTGAGGTATTCGCCACAACCGTGATTGCATTCACCTTTATGCGACTGAATTTAATTCGACCGGGCATAGCGGCTGCATCAGCGCTACTGTCAGCGACCATTTTCCTGTCGGGCGGAATCATTGGAACCTGCCATCACCTGTACTTCTCCGGCACACCAACCGTCGCGCTGGTCTGGGGATCAGTCTTTAGCGCTTTGGAAGTGGTGCCGCTGGTGCTGGTTGGATTCGATGCTGTGGAAGACCTGCGTCGTTCTCGAACCTCACCATGGATTCAACGTTACAAGTGGCCGATCTACTTCTTTGTGGCGGTAGCGTTCTGGAATATGGTTGGAGCCGGGTTGTTCGGATTCATGATCAATCCACCGATTGCTCTGTACTACATGCAGGGGTTAAATACGACTCCCCTGCACGGCCACGCGGCTTTGTTTGGCGTGTACGGTATGCTGGGGATCGGACTTATGCTGTTGTGTCTGCGAGTATTGATTCCGGGACGAGAATGGAAAGACGGCCTGTTGAAGTTTTCGTTCTGGACATTAAACGGCGGTCTGATGACCATGTGCATGCTGAGTCTGCTGCCGGTTGGCTTACTACAAACCAAAGCGTCCGTCGAACACGGTTACTGGTATGCTCGCAGTGCAGAATTCATGCAGACTGATCTGATGCAAACGTTGAAATGGATGCGAGTTCCCGGCGACACAATTTTCTTTGTGGGGGCGGTCGCATTGGTTATCTTTGTGGCCGGATTGAAGACCGGGCATTCGTTTCGAAAGACGGAGTGATTGGTATCGACCCTGGTTTAAAGCGGCCTTTGTTAGTTGAACAAACGGGTGAAGTGATGAAACCATGGTTGTCGCGTGTGTTAAAGGGTATGGCATTGATCGCAGTCGGTGCCGGACTTGTCTATTGGCTTCGGTTCGCCCCGATTCCTGTGGATGTTCACACAGTGGAACGCGGAACAATTATCGCCGAAGTGATGGGCACGGGAACTCTGGAAGCTCGTATGGAGGCGACGGTCAGTCCCAAGATCTCTGGACGAATCGCTGAAGTTCTGGTGGACCAGGGAGAACGCGTCAAAGCTGGCGACATTCTGGTGCGTCTGGATGACGAAGAACTTCAGCAGCAGGTTGCCATCGCTGAAGCAAATGTTGAAGCCGCTAATGCCGCCATCGATCGGCTTAAAATCGACAAGACGCGGACAAACGCGGTGTTTGAGCAGGCCGATAAAAGCCACGAGCGCACGCAGGCATTGGCCAAACAAAACGCCGTGAGTTCGGATGAAATCGACAAAGTGTCAACAGCCCTGGCGGTGGCCGTTGCCGATGTTTCTCGTGCCGAAGCAGCGATTGCTGAAGGGCAAAAAGAACTGATCTCTGCACAAAAGACGCTGCAATATCATCGTGCTCGGTTACATGACACAAAAATTCATGCTCCGTTTGATGGACTGATTGTGAAACGCAATCGAGAACCCGGCGATGTTGTAATGCCCGGCACAGGCATGTTGACGTTGATCTCCACGGACGAACTATGGATTCGTGCCTGGGTTGACGAGACTGAAATGGCTCGACTGATGCCCGACCAGCCAGCTCGCGTCGTATTTCGTTCTGAGTCTTCGAGCTGTTACGAGGGCACTGTTGCAAGGTTGGGCAGAGAAGCAGATCGTGAAACTCGCGAATTTATCGTGGATGTTCGTGTTCTTGAACTTCCCACGAATTGGGCCGTGGGGCAGCGAGCCGAAGCGTTTGTTGAAATTGAACGGCGGCAGAATGTCGTTGTTCTTCCTGCAAAGTTGATCGTCAATTCTGGAGATCATCGTGGTGTGTTTGTGGATGCCGAAGGCAGTGCGGCGTGGCGTGAGCTTCAACTTGGTGTGCGAAGTCGCGACGCTGTTGAGATCGTGGACGGACTTGCTGAAGGTGATGTTGTGGTTACGCCGAAGTCGGCCGCCGCTGTACTGGCCGAAGGTCGAAGGGTGGCGATTCCATGAATCTGGCAACCAAAGATATCCGTCATAATCTTGGACGATTCGCATTGACGGCGGTCGGAATCGGCATGCTGCTGATGGTTGTGATGGGAATGGGGGGCATCTATCGTGGTGTGGTGGAAGACGCGACGTTGCTGATCGACAACGTTGGAGCCGACTTGTGGATCGTTCAAAGAGATACGCGGGGACCGTTTGCTGAACTTTCACGTGTGTCGTCCAATCTGGTTTATCGAGCGAAGGCAATTCCGGGTGTTCAGACATCGCGAGAGTTCGTTTACCACACGATTCAGCGCCAACGCGGCGGGACTCCAGTGCGAATCGCGGTGCTGGGATTAAGCTGTCCGACGGATCGCGGTGAATGGATACCTTTAACCGCCGGTCGTCCGCTTGGGCAGGCTCACTTTGAAATGATTGTCGACAGGACGCTGGGAATGCCCGTTGGTGAACAATTGACGCTGGGCAAAGAAACGTACACAGTCGTGGGTATTACCAGCAACATGATCAGTTCGGGAGGTGATGGGCTGGCGTTTTTCACAATCGCTGATGCACAGGCGATACAGTTCGAAACGCCGGGCGAAGCTGTCAGGCTTGAACGCGCCGCCAGAGAATCACGCGGCGAGGATTTTGAACTGGCCATTCAACAACCCATGATACTGGATAATGCATTCCGTCCCTCCGCGCAACTTCCGGGCGTTGCCCGACCTCAGGTGAGTGCCGTGGTTGTCACCTTGTTGCACGGAACCGACGTGGAAAGCGTTGCGGAAACAATTTCCGGTTGGGGGGATGTTTCGGTGTTTACGGCAACCGAACAGCGGGAGTTGCTGCTGAAGGGCAGCGTTGAAAAAGTTCGGCGGCAAATCGGCTTGTTTCGAGTGTTACTCACCGTGATAGCTGCGATTATCATGGCGTTGATTCTGTACACACTGACGCTCGACAAGATTCATTCAATCGCCTTGCTGAAGCTGATTGGTGCCCCGAATTCGGTCATTCTTGGGTTGATTCTGCAACAGGCGCTGATTCTGGGATTCGTGGGATATGGCATCGCGTACCTTTTGGGGCAGCAGTTGTTTCCGAAGTTTCCTCGCCGAGTCATTTTGGCCGATTCGGACCTGTTGCAACTTGCCGCGATTGTGCTCGGAATTTCTGTTCTATCCAGCTTTCTGGGAATCTGGAAAGCAATGAAGGTTTCTCCCAACGAGGCCCTGTCATGACGGCTGCTGTGTCGAAACCCAACAACGCCATCGATGCGGTCGGCCTGACTAAGATCTATGGCAGTGGCAATACAGAAGTTGTTGCCATGCGTGATGCGACGATGCACGTCAGCCAGGGCGAAGTTGTCGCCTTGCTGGGGCCAAGCGGTTCCGGCAAGTCGACGTTTCTTACATCAGTCGGCCTGATCAATTCTCCGACTTGCGGTCAGATTTCGATTGGAGGAAGGCTGATACAGGACGGCGAAACAGCTCACGTTAATCTGCGTTCGTTTCGTCGACAGCATATTGGTTTCATCTTTCAGAAATCAAACCTTATTCCGTTTCTGTCAGCCGTCGAAAACATTCAGATCGCAATGGAACTGAATGGCGAATCGAAGCGGGCAGCCAGGCAACGAGCTTTGACTTTGATGGACTATCTGGGCGTTGCTGATCGAGCTGACAATCTTCCATCGATGCTTTCCGGGGGACAGCAGCAGCGAGTTGCTGTTGCCAGAGCGATCGCTAATCAGCCCAGCGTGATTCTGGCCGATGAACCGACGGCAGCGTTGGATGGTCATCGAGGCCGCCAGGTGATGGAACTGTTTGCCAAGGTCGCCCACGAACAGGGAGCTGGCGTGATTGTCGTCACTCACGACCACAGAGCACTTGACGTCTTCGACACAATCTACGAAATGGAAGATGGATTGCTGCGGCAGCAGTCAAGTCATTCGTTAGCAGCACAAAGTCAGGCGGATTGATCAGAACAGCTCGCAATGATCCACCGATTTTCAATGTCGGGTGTGAAGTGAACTTTGTATCAGCTCTATGTTTCTGTGGGCGATCTGTGAAAGCAACGGCCCCCACGTGAACTGTGTGGAAGCGGGGCTGGCTGGTGAAACCATATTGGGTGGATGGCCCGAAGTGCTGGCTGTTTGTTCGACTGCCTGCTGCAGGCGCGACAGGTGTGCCCGGTTGAGACGCAACCGGGCACACCTGTGCGGTTTCGCTCAGATTGCACGCGTTAAACGCCCCTGAAGTGCTGCATGGTTAAAGTTGCCATTCGGCATGAGGGTTGCTTCTCGTTTTCTTCGACAGACGTCTCACGCCACACCGAATTCACATCGTTTTCTTGTGCCAGTGCTGCTGTGAAGCTATCACCCGCCTGTTAACAAGACCATTTCTTCTGTTGCGACGACAATAACGTATCGAAAAGGTGATCCCATGATCCCACGGTTCAAACATATTTTGGTTCCCGTTGACCTGACACCCAAGAACAGGGCTGCCCTTGAAATTGCTTTCGAACTGGCGGTGGAAAACAAGGCGCGAGTTTCATTGCTGCACGTAACGGAAAAGATCGAACTTCCGGGCGAGGAACCAGACGATGAATCACGTGTTTTCTATGAAAAGATCAGGCTGCGATTTATGACAGAGCTGGAAACGATGTCGCAGCGATTTGCAGAGGCGCGTGTGGAAGTCGAAACCAAAGTCCATCTTGGCAAGCCACTGCAGGAAATTGTCGAGTTTTCCACGACTCACAAGGTCGACTTGATCATTATGTCGTCACATGCGATCCAGCCCAATGACGGCGTTCAAAGCTGGGGCACACTCAGCTATAAAGTTTCCATCGCCTGCCCCTGCCCAATTTTGCTGGTCAAGTAATAACGCGTGCAGGAAAGCTGTGCTGGATCGCGAACGTATTGGGCTGTGGGCTGCTGCACGATTGTCACATCATCGGTTGCCGGGCTGGAAGGCGAAATTCATCCCCTTCAATCGACCAGGACAAATTGAACGACAGATGACCTGGTGTATTCTGATTCAATTTTACGCGGCACCAGCGAAGTACCACTTTGCGGTATTGAATTCAAAGCTTCCAACCGCGATCAATCATGCAGTTGGAAGTACCAGTATCTGAGTTTGTCACGCGAATCTATTCAAACGTTCGTCATCTTGTCAGCACTAGCCTGATCGATGAACTGATGACCTTCGGGCCGCACGGTCAGAACAGGACACGGGGCGGTACGGACAACGTTTTCGGCAACACTCCCCATCAGAAAGTGAGTCAGCCCGGTGCGTCCGTGAGTGCTGATCACGATGAGGTCGATTTCATTTTCTTTGGCATAGCGAGTGATTCCCTGACAGGGTGAGCTGACCACGGTTTGGCGAATGACTTTGAAACCATCGACAGCTGATTTGGGCAACTTTTCAAGACGCTGCATTGCTTGCTTCTCTGCTTCGACCAGATCGAAGGCGAAAGCAGACGTCCCGACCATCTCCATTTCAATGGCATAGTTCGCCAGATTCTCAACGACCGACACAAGATGCAAATCTGCCTTGAACTGCCTTGCCATGTGGCAGCCATAGTCAACAGCCGCTTTCGCATTGTCACTGAAGTCGGTTGGTACCAGAATGTTTTTGACTTGCATCATGACTCGCTCCTGTTGTTTGATTGCGGTAACTGCCACACATCGTCGCACGTTTTGTGCCAATGCGAATCAGTGAAAATGATGCCCAATTCCGTGTTCCAACGCTGTGACTTTGTTGCGGACAGACGTTGCTGGTGAGACGATCCGCACACACGAAACGTTGGGGCATCGTCGGCAGTAACGCTTCCCCGGGTGTGGCGGGCATCCGATCGATATTGCTTCTGTCCCCGCACATGATTTGATCGTACCGGGAACAGCCATGATCGCCTCCCCCGACGTCAATCTCGACAGTAGAACTGTTTCGCCTGAGCCACAATGTCAACGCCAGTGACAGCGTTCCACGCGTGCATGATTTTTTCGAAGACTGGTCCGGGCATTCCGTCAGCCACAGCGACGTTGTCGATACGCGTCACGGGCAACAGACAGGGAGATGTGCTGGTTAACAGAATCTCGTCGGCTGAACGTAATTCGTCCACCGGAATATCCCGATGCACGAATTGAATGCCCAGGTCTTCCGCAATAGTCTTCAAGACACCGACGCTTATGCTCGGCAATACCTTTTCAGGTAACGGCGCGACAAGTCCCTCGTCACGTCGGTAAAGGATGATGCTTGCCGTCGACGCTTCTGCCACAAACCCGTCCTGGTCCAGCAACACAGCTCGAGCACCCGGGCATGCTTTTTGAGCCTCCTGATCGGCAAGGAAATAGTGCATGCGACTGCGGCACTTTAATTCAGACGGCCAACAGCTTTCGGGGACCTGTCGGATACTGGAGACAACCAGCGACTCACCAGTAGAATACTTGCCAGCCCAGCGATGGAAGGGCAAAGGCGTTGTGAACATTCCGACAGTTCTATGTGACACATCAGAACCAGGTGCAGTGGGAGTCGTGCCAGGAGTGGCAAAAAGTGTCAGGCCTAAATCGTCTCCCGAACGCATCTCGCTGTAATTGTGTGATGTAATTGCCAAAGCATTGGTTTTTATCTCTGCCAGATCAAGTTCTTCAATTCCAACGATCTTAAGCGAACGACGGAACCTCGCAAAATGCTGGTCCAATGCGAAGAGTTCTCCGCCAAAGGTTCGCAGCTGTTCAGAAACCGTCGTCCCCTGAACAAACCCAGAGTCCTGAACACTGATGCACAGTTCACTGCCAGTCTTTAGTTGTCCATTGAGGTAAGAAAGTTCGTTCACGGCTAACCGCCTTCAGTTTAAAACCAGAGTTCAATACTTTCGGAGTGTCCGAAAGACAGCAACATGCATTGATGCTGTGCAGCTAGTCGTTTCCGTTGTACGTGCTCTGTGCGCGGCCAACGATGAGCGGATCGATGGTGCCAATCGTGTCAATATCCTTGCCCGTATATGGCATGCTGTGAAGTACATACCTCATTGCGTTCAGTCGACCGCGTTTCTTGCAGTCGGATTTTATGACGGTCCAAGGAGCATCAAAGCTGTCCGTGTGGTGGAACATCGACTCCTTTGCCTTAGTGTAGTCGTCCCACTTGTCGAGCGACGCAAGGTCGATCGGTGATAACTTCCACTGCTTCAGTGGGTGACGCTCGCGTTCCTTAAAACGTCGACGTTGTTCCTGTCGACTTACAGAAAACCAGAACTTCGTCAGGTGAATTCCGCTACGCACAAGATTGCGTTCGAACTCGGGCGTTTGTCGCATGAATTCCGCATATTCGTCATCTGAGCAGAATCCCATGACGCGTTCTACACCCGCGCGGTTGTACCAGGATCGGTCGAACATCACGATCTCGCCTCGAGTTGGCAGATGTTCAACGTACCTTTGAAAATACCACTGCCCCTGTTCGGCATCGGTTGGTTTCTCCAAAGCGACGACTCGAGAACCACGAGGATTCAGGTGTTCCATAAAACGTTTTATGGTTCCTCCCTTCCCCGCCGCATCGCGACCTTCAAACAGAATGACGACACGTGCTCCTGTCTTTCTGACCCAGGCCTGAAGTTTTAGAAGTTCAACCTGCAGTCTGTATTTTTGCTTTTCGTACGACTTGCGCGACATCAGGTTTTCGTACGGATACGCACCACCACGCCAGTTTTTCGCGAGGACATCGTCGGACGCCGGGCCAAGTCCGTTGACCGGCGGTCTGTTTGGTCTCAGCAATGCCTGTCGCAACACTGCGGCATCGTCGGGGGATGTTCCTTTCATCACGACTTCCAGTACTTTTGCCAGAGTGTTAATGTCGTGAGGTGGCACACCGCTGATGATGTCCGTGATGGCGTTGATCTTTTGTTCCTGAGCACCAGCGGTGGATTCGGCGATCGCAAAGGACTCAATTCCCTCGCTTGTTTGCACGGGCGAAACGTCTCCCTGAACCGCCTTGCGAGCCTTTCCATTGGCGGGACCGTTTGAGTTCGAAACCGTATCGCTGCGACTGGCGTCGTTGTTTTTGGGATTCACTGTTTGTGCCTGTTTGGTCTTTTTATTGTCAGTCATGAAAAGATATTTGGATTCGGGAAAAATGGAGAGTTGGGGTGTCAAACTTGGCGTAACGATTCAAGTTTGTCCTTGAGCTGACTGATTTTCAATCAACAGACCTTCGTGCCCGTGGTGAACCCTGTTTTTTAACTCACTGGCTCATCTGCACACGAAGGACGTGTGCAGATGAGCCAAAACCAGTTCAGATTCCCGTCCATGTGGTTATTGGAGAATTCGATTCGGCCACGTTTTCGTGAATTGCTTCTGCAGCCTGGCAAGCGTTGTTGTCTGATAAAGGCTCGCCAAACTTTGCAACGATCACCGTTGTGTTGTCATGCCCTCCAGCGTCGTTTGCTGCTGTAACAAGGCGATGAACGCAAGTTTTAGCGCAGTCGCCGGAATGAACAACTTCAGCGATTTGTTCATCGTTTAAGTGGCGTGTTAGTCCATCTGTGCACAGTACAAGACTGTCGTTCCACGACAAGGTTGTCTTGTAAACCTGAGGGTCCAGATGCGCTGGGTCGCATCCCAGCAGGCTGAACAGGATATGGTTCAGGGGGGATTTCGCAACCTGTTCAGGCGCAATCGCTCCCGCATCTGCCAGTGCCTGAGCGTAAGTTTGATCGTGGGTCAGTCGTTGTAATTTGCCATTGCGACACAAGTATGCGCGGCTGTCACCGGCGTGCACAAGATACACGTCGGGCCAGACAATGTAAGCCATTGTGATGGTGGTTCCCATTCCCTGCTGAGACGTGACAACTTCGGCGGCGTGCTGAATTCGCTCCTGGGTAAACGCCAGAGCTGCTTTCAGGTCGTCCATGAATGTTTCTTCGCGTTCATCTTCAGGCAGGAAAACCCAGTGCATCGCATTCAGTAAATATTGGATCACACTTTCGAGCGCCATCGAACTGGCTCGGTCTCCCGCTGCGTTTCCGCCAACTCCGTCCGCAACAAGCAGAAGCTTTGCCTGCGATCCTCCCAGAAGTTCGGTCTCATCGTCGTAGGAAAGGCTTGTATGGTGAATCACGACAGACTTTTTTAAGTCGGCGATGAGAAACTGATCTTCATTGCGTTCTCGCAAAAGCCCAATATGACTCTCACCATAGCAATCCATTTTTCCACGCATCTCAAACAGCCTTTCTAAATGCTGAAAACACGCAGCCCATTTCAGGCTGTCTTTACAACGACGTTGTGCCGCGACATTGGCTGGGCAATCACAAAAACGCTTCGTCGATCTGTTTGATCGCTTGTTGCTCAGCAAACGATATCGCAAGCACTCCCAACATTCCGCCAGCTGATTTTGCAATATTTTCCGCGGTGTTGATTGCGCTCTCGTGAAGATGCCGGTACGCAACGACGTTGATAATACCCTTGAGTGCCTTGATGTAATCTTCCCACGCCTGAAACAGTTCTGATGTCGGCTTGTGTTTAAGCCACGATGTCAGCAGCTGCCCGGGGGAAGACTCAGTATCGATACCCATGTTCTTTGCGGCATGTATGACAGCATCCCGCTCTTTGTTTTCAACGTAACCGTTGGCCCACGCGACATGAATTGCCGGAACAAGCGTCATTGCCTGAAGAGTGCCCGGTTGAATGCCTACATACAGCAATTCTTCCAGCACCGCATCGTCCTGAATATGCGACTCTTTTCTAAGCGACTCGATGTCGCGTTCATGTTGCCACTTTTCCTTTAATTTTATGGCCAGTTCGTCGTCAATTCGACGGAAGAATTGGCCTTCGAGTGCATCACCGCGTTGTTTGAAGATGTCATGGCTCATTACTGTCCCAGCCTTTCTGCCTTGCCTTTTGGGGGGCTTCATTCGTTTGCTTTGTGGAAGCAATACTGCAAACGGAAGCAAATTTGAGACCGCTGAATCAGGGGTTGGATTTGCCGCCCGAATTTCACGTCAAACGGTGTCTTGCATTTCACACGTGATTCGGTGCGTGCTCATGTGCACATGTTTGCGGTCAGCTGTGCGGTACTGCACGAAGTTCGGTCTTAATGGCGGAAAGGTTTCCTGCATTTAATCGAAAACGTATCAGCCAAATGGCGGTCTCACATACGGATTGTTGCATCAGTGGATACGCCGTTTTCAGACCTGCAGCTTTTTGCGGTGCTCATCGCTACAGTGGCTATCTGAAGACTGGCGACAGAATTTCTGCACTGGCGACGACGCCAATCTTCGCGTCGAAGTTAACAGCCACCTTTGGCGTTCGCACGTGGCGATGACAGTTGAAGCAGGCCGTAGCAACTGCTCCGAAACTGCTGGCAACACCCTGAGAATCTTTTGCATGAGCCATCCGCATCATAAATTCTGCTGACTGCACAAAATCAGCTGTGTCCTGCAGGTAGGCAGCGTCTGCGTGCCGGTTCCATGCAGCCTGTTTACTTAGCTGAACAAGGTCGAGGCCAGCCTGTTCAACGGCGGCAAAGTTGTCAGTAGAAGCCGCCTTCATCGCTGCATTGATGGCACTCAGTTTCGCTTGCATGAAGTCCTTATTGCCTTCATCGGGAGCGGTTCGCTTCAAGGACAGCTTTTCCTGACTGACCGCTGATGGCAGCATGCCTGCTCCGTTCCAGCCTGCGTAGCTGGAAATGGCCAAAGCCAAGGCGATTAGGGCTACTCGAATCCGTTTCTGCATTTGCACCACTTTGGGTTTCCTTTGTAACAGGTGTGGCTGGTCATTGGGTTGCCATTCTGCAGACTGAATTGCAGAAAGCATGCCACTGACACCTGACAAGGGCTTTGCCCTTGACCCATTGGCGTGGTGTGCGGAAAGACATAGGACGTTGGTACCGCCGAGCCGCTCCGTTGTCGCTACGAGAATCATACGTCCTCCGTGCGTGCATCATTTCGAGTAAGATTTTCTTTGGAGTGCTTCGACTGGTCGAAGCTTTCGATTTATAAGCGGTCACAAAATGGAAAAACGTGGCACTTTGAAGTGCGGCAGGTAAGCAATGCGGTGATTTGCGAAAGTGAAGACGCGTTATCAATGATTTTGCGGATCCAAAGCTGGCCAGCTCCGTTCATAGCGCAACGTAAATTGACCTGTCGCGGGGTGAAAAGCACGTGGCGCTGACCTGATACTGGTCATCGATAAATCGTCCGCCACGAGTTCCGTTTCGTGCTACAGACAACCGCTCACTCCAAAGCATCCTTGCGAATTGTTGGGGCCGTTCACAAATCGCAGATCGCGATATGGTCGTGGAAACGGCACCTCAGTTTGAACGGATTGAAGACGATGGTTATCGCGTGTCCCGCTGTTCTCGTTGGTCTGCCACATCAACACGCCTGAGTTACGCGGCAATTCGTGTACATTTGATTCAGCGTTCTGGTATGCAAAGTGCAGGTTCCAAGGCAGTCTTTGGCATTGATGTATATTGGGGTGATGCGATGGCGACGACACAAACGCAGCTTGTTGATGGGTTAATGAATGCAAAGATTTACCCGCCGCCCTGCTTGCACGTTGAGCTGGTTGAAACACACATTTCTTGGGTTCTGCTGACGGGGCAGCATGCCTACAAGGTTAAGAAACCAGTCAACCTTGGATTTGTTGACTTCACAAGCCTGGAACGTCGCAAGCATTTCTGCGAAGAAGAGATTCGACTGAACAGTCGGCTCGCTCCCGATTTGTATCTTGACGTGGTTTCAATTACGGGGACTGTGGAAAATCCCCGGATCAACGGTGATGGCCCGATCATCGACTATGCTGTTCGCATGCAGCAATTTGACAAGTCTCATGTTCTTTCAGTGATGTCGATTCAGGAAATCACAATTCAGCAGGTTGAGACGCTGGCCGATGAGTGTGCTGTTTTCCATCAGACGGCGGAAACGGTCGCTCCGGATTCGCATCAGGGAACCCCGGCGGCGATCTTTAAACCCGTGTCCGACAACTTCGAAGTCATGAACGCCCTGGACGGTTCGATTTGTGCCCTTGTGGCTGATGTGCGAGACCGGACATGTTTTTTGTTCGAACGCCTGATTTACACATTCAAGCAAAGGCAAATCCACGGGCACATCCGCGAATGTCATGGCGACCTGCATCTTGCAAATATGTTTTTGCAGGACGGTCGAATTACGATCTTCGATGGAATCGAATTCAACGATTCTCTGCGATGGATTGATGTCGTAAGCGATATTGCTTTTTTGATGATGGACTTGACCATTCGCGGTCACCGCGACATTGCCAATCGATTTCTGAATCGTTGGCTGGAACGAACTGGCGACTACGATGGATTGAAAGTTCTGGCATTTTATTGTTCTTACCGAGCTGTCGTGAGAGCCAAGGTTGACTCAATTCGGATTCACCAGCCGGATGTGGCTTACTCAGAGCAGCGTCATCTGGCAAAGGATTGCTGCGAATACTTGAAGCTGGCACGTCAATATCTGATCCGCCAGCCGCCATCGCTTTCCATTACCATGGGGCTTTCCGGAAGCGGAAAGACGACCGTCACGGATCGACTGATCGCCAACAGCAACATCATCCGCATTCGTTCCGACGTCGAACGGAAGAGAATGCACGGTTTAGGGTTGCTGGATCAGTCTACTGGCGAATTGAAGACGCGAGTCTATTCCAGGCGATCAACCGACATGGTCTACGAAAAGCTGAAGCAACTGGCGGCTGTGGCAATCGATGCTGGATACTCAGTTGTTGTTGACGCTACGTTTCTGAAACGCGCCCAACGGCGGATGTTTATTCAGCTTGCCGAAAGTCTGGGTGTACCGTTCACAATTCTGCATTGTGAAGCGGATGAACACGTTCTAAGAGAACGCATTCGCCATCGACAATCGCAGCAGAATGACGCGTCTGAGGCAGGTGAAGAAGTGCTGGACGCACAGTTGCAGCTGGTCGAAACATTGTGCGAAGCGGAGGAGAAATACGCTCAATCAGCTGAGGCAGTGCTGAAGTAAATCAGCGCAGCCTGCCTGTACAAGTTTCGTACAAAGACGATTTCACAGGACGCCAAACATAACAGTGAACATTAATACTCGATTGCAACTTCGATCCAGTATGTTAGTTGTGCCCTTGTTCTGTGGAACCACGCTGTTTAGCATTGAGCGACCATGCCTAAGCGAGAAAACGAAGCTCAAATTGTGACAATGTCTTCAACACCGGAATCTCAGGTTAATTCAACCACGGAATCGGGCGAAGACACCGATGTGCTGATGTCGTCACTGGAACACGAATCTGACGACCTTTGGAAGCAACATCGCCACGCGGCCATGGTCACATTGCTGTTACCCATTTGGTTCAGCATTGTCGTGTTGGTGGTTGCGTTCGCCTGGGGAGGTGTGTCGTTGGTTCGCAAGCTGGCGTTCGCCACGATGGGGTCGGCCGCGGTTGGGCGATTCATTATCTGGAGCGGAAATGATGCGGGCCATGCACTTGGTTTTTCTGCCGCGCAACTTGCGTTGATTGTGCTGTGCCTTGATACGATCTGGGCCGTCGTGTTGACCTGGCACGCGGGAATACTATTTCACGTGCCGTGGCTGGGAGTGAAACTTAGAGCAGCCGTTATTGAAGGCGGCCTGTTGTTGAAGAGCAATCGCTGGATGCGGCGAATGACGGTGATTGCGGTGCTGGCATTCGTTATGCTGCCGATTTCATCAACAGGCAGCATCGGCGGTTCACTGCTGGGGAGACTTCTGGGATTGTCTCGAACAGCAACATTGGCAACAGTGCTGATTGGCAGCATTCTGGGCGGCGGTATGATGCTTGGTTTTGCAGAAGCTCTTGCCCCGTGGTTCCAAAACGTCAGCCTGACGACCCGTTATGGCGGCATTGTATTGATCGTGCTGATGGGCTTCGTCCTGAGCCGCAGATATCGTCGTTCGCTGGCAGCGTAACGCTGTTCTATTTGCGGAAGCCAACGTTGCACCTGCCGCCAACGTTTATACATGTCACTTAACTGGACAACGCCAGGTTCCATGAAAAGTCAGTATTTCCGCGACCCACATCAGCCGCAGGGCGTTAGCCCCGGTTTCTGCGGATCACGGAGAAAACCGAGGCTAACGCCCTGAGGCTTATTCAGACGCGGCGCTGTCCATTTAAGTAAGCGTTTGAACGCGTGGCCTGTGAAGTGGACGTAGAATAGGGGATCGACATACGTACATTCCTGAATAGGTACAACGTCCCTTTTTGCTTTATGCTCGTCGTACACTAAATTCACCCCCAGGAGCCATCCATGTTGGCGCCTCATGCTTTCGGGCAGTTTGGAAGTGGGAATACAGAACGGTTTTTGTCTCCCAGTAATCGACAGCCATCATCGCTCGCAGCTAGTTGTTCAGGCCTTCGTCGTCGTTTTCCGGATGGTAGTCGTACCAGCAGCAATAGAACAGTTTACTTATTGTTGAGGACGGTTGTGGCTCGTGGCCAACCGCCCACAAAGTCCAATTCGCGTTCTCCGCGGCCACAAGTCAGCGAAAATCGCTGTAGGTTTGCGTCAGTCGCAGCAGCCACTGCATCAGGCTGATGTTGCGGGCGCAATCGTCGGCGTTCGCGTTGATGCGATCGCGACGGCTTTGCGTCATCAGCAGATCTTCCGGACGCGATCGTACCTGCGTGGCTGAACGTCGACGGCCTTTTGGATTCAGTGCGTCGCAGGTGTCGTCCGAAAATGCGGCTGACGCTCCGGGAGCGTTCACGCCGTTGGTGCTGACGTCGACCGAATAGTTGAAGTCGTCCATCAGCGGTGTCCCATAAAGACACTGCGACTGCGGACGCGTGGAGCTCGCAAACCGGCTTCACGTTCCAGATTGACGATCGTCAGACGCAACGCGTCCAACGACTGAAACGTCGTGGAAACGCCGTCCACAGTGGTGGACGTGATGCCCGAATCCCGCATCTTTCGAAGACGCGAAAGCGTGGCCAGTTGTTCGTCGGTTGCTGCCATCCCCCGATTGGAGGGTTGCAACTTTTAAAATGACAAGCCCGGAAATGCAAACTTTGCATTTCCGGGCGTTCGTGGCGACCTATGCCGTGGCCAGTTCGTATTCGGCCACCAGCAGAGCTTGCCCGCATTGGCTGCAGTCGGCGTTGGAATGCTTGTAGCGGACGAACTTCTGGCCGTCGATTGTGCCGGATGCGATCGCCCCTCGCACGTGCCGTTTGTTCTTGTGGTCCGTGCTGCCGCAATTGGGGCACGCCGAAACAATTATAACTGCACCGGTTTGCCTCTCCGTGGTGGGCAAATCACATGTGGGTGGACTCGTGAGATCATTCGTGCGAAGAGCGGCGTAGAAGTATCAGGAACTTCCGTCTATTCTGAGAACTCAAGATCCGGGATTCGCTGATTGTCGCGTCTGACACACGTTAATTGTACCGCGAGCGGTCAGTTGAGCCGGACGGCATAGGCAAATCCGAATGGTCCATTGAGCACATTGGCCACGGTAAATATTGTGTTTATCTCGAATATCTGCTTCCCCTGTTCTGCTTCCAAGTACTTAGCGTCGATGCCCTCTGCCCGAATGCGTTTCCAATTGAATAGGTCCGCCCGCGGATCGTCCAGCAGGGTCTTCAAATTCAGCCCCTGCCCACGCTCATGTTCCTGATAGGCCATCTGCAGCAAACCGCCGGGAAACAACCGTTCTCCTTTCAGCAACCCTTCCCACTGCGCCATCATACTCAACCACGCATCGATCCGGCCGTCGGTCAAGGGGAGGCCAAGCTGGTCGCTTTGCTTCGGGTGCGGTAGCCACTCGTAGTCGTCGTCGGCCTCATTGCGGATGTGTGTCCACGTCTCGCGATTTAGTTCGCACACCATCACCAAGTGCAGCCGCATCCTCCGCAGTCGAGGGGCATCCACCACGTTCAGGCCCTCCCCCGGGAAATTCCCATACAGCTTCGTTGAGGCCTCTACCTTTGGGAAAATCCCACTCACCCGCCGCGCGAACCCAGCCTCCTCGGCCACCGCCCGATAGCCCTCCACCATCGCGCACAGCAGGTGGCAGTATGCCCGCAGCCACGCTACGTCCCCACGGTCGAAGTGGACCCGAAAATCTGGGTTGGCTTTCTGAAAGTCAAATCGCCCCCCGTTCAAGCTGTTGACCAACTCGAGTAGGGTCTTCTGGTCCTTGCCCGTCCCGGTGAAGTCGAAGGCGATCTTGCTCAGTCGCAACCTTAACTTCACATCATCGTCGTTGATGCCGGCCAAGGTGATCTCAGCCCGGCGGAGGTCAGTGGCAAACGCGTCCAGCACACGCCCGAGAGCTCTGTAGCTGATCGCCGACGGCTTCTTGTTCCTTGGAACTGGAAGTCGAAGGAATGGTTGGGTCGCATTCTCCGACACCGTTCCATATTCGTGCAGCGCCCTTCCCAAGTTTTCCACGGCCCGGAAGAACTGCATCACCCCCAGTCCGAACCGCGCCTCGTCGTTTGCGGGGTTGGCGTCGAGGGCGAGTAACAATGACGTCTAGCCTTCAGCGAAAAGCCCGTCGTGCAGGAAAGGCTCGGCCTGCGAAGTAGTTGGGTCAGCCGCACGGCCGGACATTGCCCCTGAGCTAACGATGATGAGGAAAAAGAATCGAGACATTGGGTAAGCCCTTATTCGATCACTAAGTGAGAGTAGATACCGGAGATCCAAAAAGGTGTCAGATCCATTTTTAGCATTCACTTAAAAGGTTCCTGATACCTTTTTCGCACCCTTTTTCGCACCTCCTTTTTCGCACCTGCGTTAATTCACGATAAGATGTCGCAACAATACTGAATCTCCGCCACCAGCAAACATGATGTACGCCATTCCTATTGCGGCAATGATGAAGAGCAGGCCTCCAGCGAGTTTAACGCGAATGGATCTGTGCATCCCATACGACAAGACGGAATTCTGAGGTGAATCGGGATCGTACCTCACGACCACTTTGTCTGCCGATTTGAGTTTAGACAAAATTTCACGGTGTGATCTGTCGTCGATGCTCGCCTCGTAACCGAACGCGAGGACGTCATTCTCATAGCGACGTCCAGCCACGTGGTATGAGTATGTCACCAGGACTTCATACTGAGTGTCTTCGTCGTCTTCGGTTTCACGCAACACGCATTCTTCGATCGCTCCGTCAACCTGTGGCCAAGCCAGGGGCTCGTGCGAGCGTTGAAATGCACGCCAGCCACTTACAAACGTCATCGAGCCAAAAGCAATAAAGCTGCCGAAGAAGATGACTGCGAAGAGATTGCGCAACACCGCGCCCATGGATGTCAGATCCGGAGTGGCAGGTAACGGTCAGGATAACCGGGTGCGAAGAAACAGCTCTCCACTTCAAACCCGCATGATTGAGCACTCCGCGTTCATCCGTTTGGTACGCCAGTCATGGCGTATGACTTGTGGGGTGCAAGTCCCCTGTACGAG
>CALFSX010000335.1 GCA_937916515.1 uncultured Planctomycetaceae bacterium
AAATCGGTTCTGGTTACTACGCCTCCTGCCAATAGCGTTTCGTCGGCCGTGCCAGCGACTTCATCCGTAGTCGAGAAAATGGGGTTATCGCGGTTCTTGTCGGGTGAATTGGACATTTTGACTCTCAGTGAGACGTATTAATAATCGCGCAGCAGTGTTCCAAATGAACCTCGTTCATACAAACATAAGTGCGTTACGCGAAAATTAAGCCGGAAACCCCATGGTTATCAGTCAGCGAGCGGCTTCGTACACAGTGCGGGTTTTCGCTGGAATGGATTTATCGAACATCCCGCTGCCTAAGGAAGGCTATGCCGCCAGAGTCTCGGATTTTTGTGTAATACGGGATCTGATGTGACAGCTTAGCATGCTGAACTATCGCACTCCGGACCCGTTCGATCGCTGTTTCGTGCCGACGATACTGCAGTTTGCACGTCTCCCGGTCCTGCGCTGCTCTCAGTTGTCGGTACAACGAGTGATGCTCCGCTGGAACAGCGACTTTCCAGTGCATTATCAAAGGAATCTCAATCCCTGCAGCCTTCATTTGTGAGAACAATTCCTTCCTGTTTTGTATCAACTGCAAACACTCACTTTGCAGCGTATCCCTAAAATCGATTACTTCTGAGGGCAAAATTGCGTCGTTGCGATCAGATTTCATGGCCGACTCCCCTAACCTCTTTCGCCTCCCCGGCGTTGTCTAAATCATTGCCTTTTCAGCCAAAGATGGCGCATCAAGTCCTCATCACTCTGTCGAAGATGGTCTCGAAGCTTTTCAGCCTCGGTCAGTCCGCCAGTTCGGTTTGTGAGCTTCGGGTCGAGACGAGCTGCCATTTCAAAATCAGTGTCTGCGCCGTATGTGAAGCCGAGCTGTTTCAGCATCATTGCTCGCTGGTAATATGCCCTGGCGAACTTTGGGTCGAGTTGAATCGCTTCATCGAGATCGTTCTTTGCCTTATACAATTCTCCCTTTCTGCTCCAAATGAGCCCACGGTTGAAGATGGCGATGGCGTATTTCGGATCGAGGCGAAGGGCTTCACTGTAATCCTTGATCGCTTTGTCGTACTCACCTTTGATGTCCCAGACACGACCACGATCGTTGTAGGCTTCGACGAAGTTTGCATCAAACCGAATGACATCGGTAAAGTCTTTGATCGCCAGGTCAGACTCATTCAGCTCCACATGCGTCTTGCCACGAAGCCAGTACACCACCGCATTTTCGGGTTCGAGTCGCAGTGTCTCACTATAATCCTTGACTGCCCTGGCAAAGTTGCCTTTCGCGAACCACGCATGACCAAGATGGCGATAGGCCGCCGCACTTTTGGGGTCAAGTCGAATCACCTCGTCGAAGTCGACAATGGCCTTATCGAAGTTTTCTTTGGAGTACCAGGCAAGGCCGCGCATCAAACGAAGCGCCACCTCCTTCGGGGTGATGCGAATGGCTTCGCTAAAGTCCTCAATCGCTTTGTCGAATTTATCCTGCATGAACTCGGCATGACCGCGCATGATATAGGCATTCGCAAGTTCCGGATCAAGTCGAATGGCTTCACTGCAGTCCTCGATCGCCTTGTCGAAGTTTCCGCTGTCGTTCCATACAACACCACGGCGATAAAACGCGTGTGCAAGCTTCGGATCGATGCGAATAGCCTCACTGTGATCCTCAATCGCTTTGCCAAAGTTTCCCTTCCCAAGCCATGCATTGCCGCGATTATCGAAGGCGACGGCAAACTGCGGATCGAATCGAATCGCGGCACTATAATCCTCGATCGCCGCATCGTAGTCGCGTTTGCGAAGCCACACGTTACCTCGATTATAGAAAGCCGCAACGTACTTTGGGTTGATGCGAATGGCCTCACTGTAGTCCTCGATCGCTTTGTCGAGTTCGTCTTTGTCGCTCCAAGCACAACCTCGGCAGAAAAAGGCATCAGAGTCTTCCGGCTCGAGCCGAATGACGTCAGTGAAATCGGAAATCGCTTTGTCGTATTCGCCCTTCTTCCTCCAGACTATGCCTCGGTTGCGGAAGGCCATTTTGTCATTTGGATCGATGCGAATGGCCTCACTGTAGTCGCTGATGGCTTGGTCGAGGCGACCGCTTTCTTCCCATGAAACACCGCGATTATTAAAAGCAGATGCGTGTTTCGGGTTGATGCGAATGGTTTCACTGTAGTCGTGAATCGCCTTGTCGTAGTCACCTTTCTGCCGCCACAAATTCCCACGGTTATAGAGAAACTCCGCATCGTCAGGGCCAAGCCGAATGGCTGCGCTGTAGTCGTCGATTGCTTTGTCGACTTTACCCATTTCGGACCATAGCTCACCACGTCCTGCGTACATCCAAGAGTTTTCGAGCTCGAGTCGAATGGCCTCACTATAGGAAGCGATCGCCTTGTCGCGCTCACCCTTCTTGTACTCGGCCCAGCCACGAATCCAATAGAAGTTTGCATTTTTCGGGTCAAGTCGTATCGCCTCTGTGCAATCCCTGATCACCTTCTCAAACTCACCTGCGTTCATCCATTGCCGCAGAATTTCGAGGTGATCAACAACTGTCTCCTGAGCAAATACGCACGGCACTGACGCCAATACAACAAGCAAAAACATCAACGGCGCACTGAGCCATGCAGTTGCAGTCCGCCAGGAAACCTGTTTGCGAATGATCAGTGAAAGGCACATAACCTCTCCTTGAAAGACCGGAAGTGGATACTGAATGCAGCGTACTCGTTCAAACTGACATGCGTTACGTGAAAAAGTGACGTGTCTTTGTTACCCCAGCGGCGATGGGTGAACAAAAGCGGATTCGCCGGACACAAATTGGACTTCTCGTTAGTCTCTATTTGAGAGCTTACGGAGGAAATCTTCACGCGCAGATAGTCGACCACAATAGCAAGCAAACAACGATGTCTGTCGCAGGCATTCCAGCCGTCAACATTCAGGATTGTTGGTGGCAAAGCCACTTGTCGCCCGCTGTGGTGTCGGCACCTCCGTCCCGCTTCGCATCAGAATCGCGGAATACTTGTATAACACGCTGACGATCAGCCCCAGCACTGCGCCAATGACTGCACCGTGCCCCGGGCCATCCCATTCGGAGACAAAGGGCAGCACAGGCGTGAGCCCCAGCACTGCTCCGGCCAGAATCCCACAGACCAACACTCCGTTGCCTGCTGGGTTTTTCACCCGGCGTCTGACTTTGGAAAAGTACAGTTTCCGAAACCAACACCAGTCCACGAAGCCAGACAGCGGCCCAACAACCAGTCCTCCAAGAAGGAAGCAAGCCGGAACCACTCCGGTTTGCCAGGGAACGTGCTGCCTCGCAAAATGAGGAACCAGAACAACTGCATAGGAAAGCAGGACCAGACACCACCAGTATGTTGCCCAGCCAACAGCCACCGCAAGTGACGGTAGTGTTAGAGATTCGGTTTCTGTAGCAAAGGCTGCCTTCCTCCCCAGCGGTAGCTTTCGCCGCAGTAAAAAGAACGGCAGAAAGTAAGGCCAAAACAACATCGTCCCCAAAAGCCAAACAATCGCTCCGCTATTCAAGTCATATGTTTCACCGGAAGTCGGGATACGCTTTAGATGAGCGTACGTCGAAATGACCAACGCCAGAAACGTGGCAATCACTACGTTAGCTTGCAGAAATATTGAAAGTGGTGAGTCCATGTTTGGATCAATTCAGTAGGTGGAGATGTTGTCGTCGCTGCTTTGCGAACGTGGTGTTTGGAAGAATCCAAGGAGGTAACAGTTAGCGAGCACCTGTTACCTGCTTGTAACTGTTCTTCTTTGCCTGAACACGACCGAAGACTATCCGACACAAGCGACCGTTTTACACGAATCAGAAATGGCGTGCGGCAGTCCAAATGGGCTTCGTACGAAGCACCACGTCGTTAGTTCAGAATGCTTCGTGTCAAGCACTGACATGCTTGAACTGTTCCGTCGTGCGAGGCGGCCTACACTTACCGTGATGCTGCGCGCGGAACGCAAAGTAACAACATCCTTGCGTTCCGCATCACAAGAATTCACACAGCACCACAAAGAAAAACAGTCGCTTAGACAGTTGGTTGCGTCATTGACTCGATATCCCATATTTCAGACGGCGGCAACTCGCCGAAGTTCAGCTCATACGCTGTAAGCAGCTCTATAAAATTCGGTTCACATTCCGGATCTGCACCAGTCATCGCATGGTGCAGATAGCATCCAAAAGCCCTTCGACAAAACTCGAAATACCTTGGAGTATCAAGAATCATGGCGTGCCAAACCTCGTCAAGATGCGGTGCCCTTAACTCAAATTCGACACCATAGAGCGACAACAGCATGAAGCGACAGATTTCGCGTTCAAGCAGGTGTCGATCAAAATCAACAGGAAGCTTAACGCTTGCAACATACTGTGAGAAATCGAACTCAAGAATGAACTTCTCCCGTGCGTCTGCGCTCTGCGCTACACCATCCTGACAAAGACTGTCGCTTTCGAGCAGTCCACCAAGTTTCGCGGGTTGACGACAACTGTTACACCCGCCAAGAGCACCTGTGAAACCCATAATATTCTCCTTCTTCGTAGAACAACGTTTGGCTGAAGCTTTTGAAACTGAATGACTCGTTTAAATTTCGGTACGCAGATTCAGGTATGGGCACACTCCTTTATTGGCTGAGGAAAGTAGTCCCAGATTGAACGAAGAAACCTGTTGCCAAGGCTCGAATGTCGCGAGTGAATGAAGGCGAAGTAGCTCGAAATCCTCCGCGTGTTGGTCATGTTCGGCATACTGGTATGCGATAGCAGGCTGTGGCTGCAGACGATGTCACCGGGCTCCAGAAGCACTTCTACTGGCAACGAATGTGTTGCAAACGGGAGATCAACAACTGGTCGCTCTGTGGTCGGGTGATAATACCCAGTCAGGCAGTCCCAAAGAGTCTTTCCAGGGTTTTCGCGAAAGAAGCTTTCACAGGCACGATGTGAACCTGGAAATACTCCCAGGCTGCCACTCAGTGTTTTGTTGCCACCTCGGATACCGATGCCAACAGAAAGGCTAAAGCTGGGCCATTGAGAAGCAGGGTCGGTCGTCGGCGGACGGTCGATGTGCATCCTGCCCAAGGGCCAGCGATTCTCTTTTTGGGGTTCAAGCACAACATTTGTTGCGAAGCATTCGCTGGTTTCGCCAAGTAGATCATTCACCACGCCTGATTGTTCTATACATTGCAGAGCCGCCCGCAATTCGTTCCAGTTCGGACGAAATATCCCGCCACTGTTCGTTTCAGTAGGAAACATTCGCTCTTTCCAATACGCGTATTCGTCATCGGTCCGCTTCGCGATTTGGTCAACGACTGCTCTGGACACAACGTTCCTGATTACCACATAGCCATCCCGCACAAATTCAGAGACGTAAGTATTGTTTTTGCTCATGCGATAGGCTTCTCTTTGAAAATTCAAAACATGGACTGAAGGCCGACAATCTATCCACTCAGGATCGCTCGCAGCTGGGGTGAACCTGATACAGCACCGCAGCAGACGGCCTTGCTGTATCGGGGCGTCAGAAAATCAAACGTAGCGGCGTTACGAGAAAAGTCGAAAGCGTGAGTTCTGTGCTTAGGTCGACACAATTTCAACGTTGTAGTTTCGTGTAACTGCGTCGATTTGCATTTGCATCGTCGCAAGATTTTCGGGAGTCCACGCGAGCTGAAGCTCCCCGCGGCGACGGCATACGCACGACAGAGTAGTTCCCGATTATTGCCACTCGCGATTTTTGCGTAACGGCACTCGGTTTCTCTCTCCGGGGTGAACTGCTCCGCCTAACTTCGATGCGCAGCAAGCAAGCAAGCCATTCGTTCGACTTCAGAATTCCATTCTTTACAAGGAAGATTCATCATGATTCAGCCGATCGCTTTCAGGCGTGCAGCAGTTCTGTTCGCCCTGGTCGCATTTGCCACGCCGTCGCTGGCGGACGGACAAGACAATAATCGCGCCTCCTCTCGTGTGCGTTTTGACGACCCAGGCATAGAGGTAATGTTTCCTGTGCCCGTTCAAAAAATGGAATCGAGCGCTTCCATATCGCTGGGCACGCATCTGTTTGCTGTCAAACTGGAAGACTCAATTGATTACAAGTCCAAGGAGGATTTCTACCTGCGGTCAGCAGCATCGGCGAAGGATGTGATTGGAATGCTGAGCCGCGATTTTCCGATCGACCAAAGACTACTGCGCGATCAGAAACTGACGGTTGGAGAGCACCCTGCGTATGAATGGCACGTATTCGAGACTGATGAATTCACAAGCAGTTATGCGGTGCACAGGATGATTCTGGTAGGCAATTCGCTCATTTACATGGATTATTTCGTGACCGGAGGACGTGGAAGAGTCGCTCTGGATGACCAGCACGCTCAGCGATTCTTTCACACCCTGACGGTTGATCCAAAGGTCTTGCCGCATCGTTTTCATGCTGTGGCCAAAGACTCTGCTGTCGTGACCCGCGAAAGCAATGATGGCGGCACGGATGGCAAGAATCCCAAGCCGGGACACACGGCGCATCGTGTCAACGTGCCGGAAGAAGTGAAGCGTTCTGCGAAAGAAGTTTACGATTCAGCAATGCGTGTTGCAGCGACAACTCAAGTTGCGATTGAGCTTCGCGACCAAATGAATCTCTGCACAGCGGAAGTCGACAGATGCCGACAGGCACTACGGGATCAGTTCCTTACGATGGATCTGGGTGGGGAGCGAACGCAGGGAATTCAGCGGCACCTTGAATCGCAACTTGGAAAAGCGGAGAAACAGGCAAAGGAAGCACATCAGGCACTCATCAGGAACCTGACAGAGAAAGCGTGGGCTGGTTTATCAGAGGAGCAACAAGAACTCTGTGCTCGGGCCATGCCGGAATTCGCCTCAGTCGGTCGTGCGGCCGCGTCTCTGAAAAAAAAGAAACCGTCGGACAATGACGTGAATTCGAAATAGCAGAATAGCGAGTGCCTAATTTGCGTGATTTTATTGCTAGGGGAAAGGTCGTTTTCCGATGAGTGAGTTGAAGAAGAGAGTCCCATGCAGCAGTGCGATCATGCTTGGCTTACTGCTGATTGCGTCAATCGGATTTGGCGGAGAGACGGAACAGAAACGATTTCCGATCCAGCCCCTGCACCGCGTCATGTGTATTACTCAGGGGTTAAGCCTGGAAGCAGAACACACGCATCGACGGTATGACGTCACGTTCGGGGAATTGTTCCGAGTCGAAGAGATTGAGGAAGACGCTTGCCTGGTTTCCAATTCTCGTTACGAAGCCTGGATGCCGCACAGGCATCTGGTCGATCTGGGAGATGCGGGTTTACTGCCGCTGTTGCAAGGGGTAGAAATTTCCGATGCTAATCGCGAATTTGCAATTGGTTCCTACTACACACGACGTGACGTGTCGAAGGCAACTCAACACTTTAAGAACGTGAGGAACAGCACAGAAGAGCATGCGACCGCAACGTTCGCTCTGCTGGAAGTGTACTTGAAGCTTAATGACCAGACGAACGTCCGCCGCTGCACAAGCCAACTCAAAAAGCACCCGCAATTTGAAGAAATTGTTCTTGCCAGTGAATTCTCCTCAAACTCAGCGTCCGATTCGATCATTCAGCGATGCGAGGAGGTCGCACGCGATTCTCCCTTCCTGAGTGCAGCCATGGCACAGCAGCTTTGGGAGATCAGAGAAGTAAACAAGAATGTCCTTGCAGCCGCCGATCGTTTCGCCAATCACGCAATCCGAATGTTGCCTCATAATGCAAGCCATCGATTGCTACTCGCCAGGATACGTGTTGTCGCGAGCCGCCATCTCGACGACAAAGCAGCGATTGATGTCATCAGTGGAGCGTTTGATCTGGTTGACTCGGCAGTCACATGTTCACCCGATGACTGGCGGCCCTGGTTCATGCGGGCACAGATGCTGGCTGACACAGACTATTCGGGGCGGGCTATTCAGGATGCTTTGCAATCACTGAGACTTAATCCACGTGCTGAAGCGGCGGCATCTATGCTGGCAGACTTCATGCGTCGAATCAAAGATGGCGAAGAATTCACGGACGCCAATGGGCGCGTGGTTGACATTGCCGAACTGGCAGCGTTCCCGGCGACTGCTCAGGGTTTGGCCTTGATTTCAGATCTCGATATTCCACAGATACGCTTGCACCCGAGACTGCAGCACCTTCGTCTCCATGGCGAAGCCCCCGTGCCTCGTGGATCGCAGACCAATGAGCAGGGACTGACAGCATTACATTTGCTTACCGTGTCACGAAATTATCTGGCCGTTGATTGTGTGACGCAGATCAGTCCGGTCGACTGGAGTGTGCAGACGCCGGACGGCTATACGCCACTTCAGATGGCGGTCATGCTCCACGAGACACCAATCGTCTCTTTCATGATCGACGCAAACGCAGATCCGGGATTTCGGACGGACAAAGTGATCAGTCCCATTGACGTGGCCGACGATCTTGGTCACGAAGACATTCTCTTCCTGTTCTCTGAGGCCGGGAATCTGTCCAACGAGACAAAGGCTCGGCTCAATCAGATCGCTGGTCTGCCCGCAGCGGCTACTGACGAGCTTCGTCGAAAACGGATGAAACAACGCCTCTACGAATACTTTGATCGTCGGATTGATGGTTCACTCAAAAAAGTACTGGTTCAGCGGGCAAAATACCGCCAACAGCTGGCTAAAGTCCAGACAGAACTGGACACCAAGCAGCAGCCATTGTACTACGCGAGGGACAACTCGCCCGTGATGTTTCCAGAAGGCTACGATGCTGACATGATCAGCAACCCCGTACGGGCCAGGTTAAGATTCTATCGATTAATGCAGGATCAGGTTGATGAAACGCTTCGGTTGCAGGATCGACAGCTTAATGAATTATCCGCGGATAAGGAGGCCGCATCGCAGCGGCTGGAACAGTTGACGACGTCAGCACGAAACATCGCGTGGACAATTGTTGGTCATGCCATGTTCACACTTAACGACAACGAATTTGAACAGTTTCGAATCAAACAGGGAAAGCGAATGAGCGAACTGTTCGCGGCGGAAGGAATAAAATGGACTCCACAGCGTCGCGGATAAATGGACGCGATGAAGAAACAAACAACAATGCGAGCGAACAGAGCTGGCCAAACGGCACGTTTCGACGGCAACGCAACTGGTGATCAAACTGACAATTCGGCGTTCCTTCCTGCTCCACAGCTCGCGTGGCGATCGGATCCTGAAAAAATTACCTAACGGGAGCTGGTTTCTTTTCTTGCCCCCAATTCGTCTCCCGATGGAAACAGAAATCGAACTCATGAAATCCACTTCAGCCATTCTGGCAATTCGATTCACGCTGTTTGTTACAATTGCGGCAAGACCTGAACTTACCTGGGGCGGTCGGCCGGACTTCGCCACCGACACCGGATCGCGAGCGTTCACGGTCCGGCCGCTGACAGTCCCCCTTCGTCTCACTGAATCTGATGGTGTCACTCGCGCGGTCCCGGCTGGCTCCATCGTAAAGCTATGTACCTTCCGGGATTCAAAAACGGCTTTGGCTTACGACGACGCTGGAACATTTGAAGTGCAGCGTGGTGATTTCGTTCTGCTCAGTGCGAATCTAGACGCCTGCCTCGCTGCAATTGGGGATGCAGACGACTTCACCAGAGCATTTGCTAGTGGCAATTACTATCTGAATCAGAATCTCGCACGTGCTCGTTCGCATTTTCAGCGTGCGTTAGACCTCCGGCCGGCAGATCCGCACGCTACACTTGGGCTGGCTCGCGCTCAATCGACGAACTCAGAAAAGCGGCGTCATTTGGACATGGTCCCGGTTCAGCCGCGAAGTATTCGATTACTTGCGGAAACACATCGTGCAAGGCTAGATAGCGATCTGACGGCAATGGAACGAATCAGTGGCGATCATCACGCTCCGTCACTTGTGTGGCAGGAAATGTTGGCTTTCTACATTCTCAGAGCGCCGCATTTGGCGACTCCAGAAAAGATTCAGCCCATCGGCACCTCTGCGTACGCATACTGGTCAACACCTCGCCTGCTGAATCTGAATGCGATGCTGCTGCGCAGCGATATCTTGAAGGATGTCGTGCCCTTTCAGGAACGCGTTGACGGCGCTCTACGCGGCTGCCGGATGGCAATGGATGTCGATCCTTATTACTACCACGCTCACATGACCCTCGGGGAGATATTCCTGAGTGGAAATCATCCAGCCGAAGCTGTGACGCACTTTGATGCAGCGTTGCGTCTGAACCCCGTTCAACTGGAGGCACTGCGTGCATATTCCAAAGCGGAGTTGCACCCGAAGTTTAATCCGACCACAACTGACGACCCATTGTTGACAACGAGCCACGACCTGCGCGCCCTTTATGAGCAGCTCAAAACCGTCCGCAACAACGACCTGCCGCAAGACACGGTCCGAGCTAAGGAACTGTTCCTCCACGGATTTCTTCCCGTCAACCATGGCGAAACGCAGCCCGCGAAGATTCACATGTTGAAGCAACAGAATTTCGCTGCGGCTGTCAAATACCTGAAAGAAACACTGTGAACAGCCTGCCGTCTGCTCTCAAAAATGAGCCAATTTCCGCACCGTGCACGTATCATTCTTAGAATGCCTTCGAACAAAACATGCGCGAGCCGCCGATGCTTTGGGCGTTCTGGCTCAGGTTCCAGGATGCTGACTGGTTGCGATCTGGGGAGCTGGTCCGCACCGGACAATTCCGCAAACCTTCCGGCCAGGCGTCGCCGTACTTGCTGGCATTTCCACTGTGGTAGATAGTTCGCAAGTGGTGAATCTCGTTTGGTCGCCCAAGCCGAATTCATCGGTCTGCTCATCAGATTCCCTGATTTCTCACGTGCTTTCCATTGCGAGTGCACCGTCTTTTTTTATGCTGCGGCTGATTCATTGGAACTTGCTGAAACGGTTTCGCCGGAATTCAATTCAGTGCGCGACATAACGTTGACTCAGTCAGTTAAGTTCCCAGTTCGTCCTTGAGTTCCCGCAACGTTTGATCCGGCTTCTGTTTAACAGCACTGCGAATATCGTCAGTAATTCACTGCCGTTTGGGAACCCGTTTGCGTGTCATCAGTGGAAATGTCTCGCCTTGTGCCCCAACCCTCAGCTGTAAGGCCGTATGAGTCTGCTGTGAGACGCAGAAGTTCACACGAGTTCGGACTGTATCGGTTGACCTATTTCATCTGCGTGTTTCAGCATTGCCTGACCACTAATCAAGCATGCCATCCAGTTCCAGCTTGAGCCGCTGTCGAATGCGAAAGGTGGCCTGACGGACCGAATTCGAAGACATTCCCAGCCGTTCAGCGACTTCCTGATTCGAAAGGTTTTCAAATTCTACCAGTTCAAACGCCTGCCAGTTCTTGTCCTGAAAATCTCCCTTGATCACATCCAGGGCGCGAGCAACGACCTTCGCGGGCTGGAACCAATCACTGTCACTTTCGGATTCGGGGGCGGACATGTTGTGCAGCAACACCCGGTATTCACTGCCGCCAACGGCTATTGGCCGACCGGAGTTTTCGCGACAATAATCGGCAATTTCATTTCGCAAAATCTTCATGATCCAAAATCGAAAACGCAATCCGATTCCGTCACGTCGGAAACCGGGCAAACCTTGATAGACCCGCACCATCACCGATTGCGCAATTTCGTCGGCATCGTCAGGGCTGAATCCGCGACTGCGACATGAGCCGTAGATTGACGGCAGCCAAAGTTCGACGAATCTACCCCACGCACCTTCGTCCGCGCAACGTAGGCCATCCAACAGACTAACGGGAGTATCATCATTTTGAGGCTCAGCGGACGCCGCGCCATCGCTATCATCGGGCATTTATCGAGCCTGCATAGTCGAAGGACAAATTGTTCAACAGCCACTGTAACGTCTAACGTCGTGTTGAAACAACAGCGTGGATCTTTCGGTGACTCAAAAATCGCCTTCCTTAATTCCCCAACGGCATCAAATGGTCCGACGATTAACAACTGAATCAACTGATATATGTCGCAATCTTCAGATGTCAGATGTCACAAGTTGATTGTTTACCGGACGGAAAATAGGCCAATCCCACTGATCATTGATCGCAAAATTGTTCTAGATTCACGTTCGCTGTGCCACGAAAGCAAGTTTCTTCAGTCCTCAGATTCCGGCAAGCATTTTTTGTTCTGGATGCTTCAAATCGCTTCAAAATACAAGCAATCTCACCAACCAGCTTCGAAGACAACCGAAAGAATTAAGAGACAAACGCGTCCATGAATTCTGGGCCACCTCAAATGTGCTCAACAGGAGAGTAGATTCGAACGGAAGCAGTTACCCCTTTGCGACTTTCGAAAATGAAAACCTTTGGAAAACAATGGAAATTGACGAAGACCGTTGCAATGGCTCAGAGGGGTAAGCAGGCATCGAAAACACTGGGCTTTGAGTGGTTTTCGCAGGGTTGGTGTGGCTTCCGCATAACCTCGAGGTCATTGGTTCAAAGCGGACGATCCGGGTAAGAAAGCGTTGGCCGTGTGGATCTGTTTTTTGATTTCAACCTGACACCTGACAAGCTGCGATTAGAGTATGAATGGCGGCTCGAATGTGTTGCGGTAGTTTGGGCCAGACTTCTAAGACGTATTGCAGGTCGGTAGTCAAAGATTGGTCGGACTCTGTCCCCTGCTGCTCAATCGTGACTACGGCCCGCTCCCCAAATACTCCCGCCGCTGGGTGTTGTAGCTCTAAAGTGTTTTCTCCGTTCACTTTATGGCCTTTGACCCGCGGGTTCGAATCCCGCCGCCGCACGTGAACAAGTTCCATAGTTACCAGTCGCTGTGTTTGCGGTACCCAGAAAACCATCAGCCATTCCATGATTCCGTGATTCACTATTGTCCAACCTGCCTTACTGCACGACACCAATCAAAGTTATGTCCAGAACCCTTTCAATTCTTCATCAACTTTTGTGCCCAAGGGAAAACTCTGGCTGTACGAGTGATCGGCGATTCCAGCGAACTGTCGAAGGGCATCGTGAATGTGTTCGGGGCGAATGCGGATTCCGTCCTTTGCGTGCGTTGAGAGTGATTGAGGATCGAATGGAACGGCGAACTGGCCTTCGTCGGTGGCTCCGATGACACGGTTTCCCTGAATTCCAGGCCCAAGGAACATGACCGAGCCGATCGACCAGTGGTCCTTGCCATTCCCCTTGTTGTAAGTGGGAGTCCGCCCCATTTCACTTTGGGCGATCACCACCAGCTTGTCGCGAATCTGTAGTTCCTCTGCCCGGCGCAGAACATAGGCGATGCCTTCCAGCAACTCGGGGATCAGCTTCATCTGGTCCTTGTCGTTATTGGCGTGGCTGTCGAACTGGCCGATCGACAGATTTGCCGAGACACACACTCCGGCTTTAAACGATGCCAACGCGATTTCGGCCTGCTGAGCAAGCCTTTGTTTAGGAATATCTTTCGGGATATGCGGTGTCACTCGAGCCAGTGCCTTCGAGTTGACCTGGGCAGCGTAGAGCATGTTTTCCGCACGTTCCTGACGCGGCAGGAGTGGTTGTGCGTTTCGCGCGGCATTCTGTTTGGCCAGTGCCTGTTCGATCCGGTCCAGAGCGGACTTGTCGTGATAGGGTGAGCGTTCGTTGCCATCAATGGCATCGGCATTGGCAATCCGTTGCAGTGATCCCAGATAGGGGACACGCGACATGGCCACGAGGTTGCCTGTCGCCGAGTAGTTTCCAAAGGTCAGAAAGGACAAAGGGCAGGCTGGCCCCTGGCACGCCGCGACGAGTGCCGCGAACGTGGGATAGGCGAGGCTGTCCAACTTGCCGGTGGCCATGTACCGGGAGCACGGCGAATGGTTGTTGACTGAATAGTCCAGGCCATTGAAGACCAGCAGTTCGTTTCCGAACTCAGCAAAGAAGTCTTCGTTGCTCAGCCCCCCCTCCTTGTGCTTTGCATTCGGAGCAAACTTATGATTGCCTTCAGTAAGGATATCGCCTTTTTCGTACAGGCGATTAATCCCTCCAATGCCTTTGGGGTCCATCAAGTACGTCGTGTCCCAGCCGCCGGCTGCATTGAACACCAGGTAGAACGGTCCTTCGTAAGCTGGCAGCTCTTTCTTTTCCTCAGCCCGCGCGATGCGCGAGAATCGGAACGGCGTCGCCAGCCCCAGGCCGGCATAAGCGCACCACTTCAAAAAGTCACGACGCATCTAACAGTCCTCATTCATACAGGAATTCCTGCCGCCGCAGCAGGTATGTGATCACGGCACGCCATGCGCGAACGGTGTAGTGGAGATCGGAAACGGGTTTCTGAAGGCCCTGTCGGCAACTCCAGATTTCCTGCTGTTCGAATCCACCCTGATTGGCGGCGTCGGCGACAATCCCCGCAAACAGTTCAAACGTGCGATCGACTTCGGGAGAATCGAGATCATCGTATTGGCCGAGCACACGCTGGTGCAGATGCATGATGGTGCGGCGAATCTGTTCATCGGATTCGGGAGTTGCTCCCGGTAACACGTCCGGCTCGATTCCAGGAAACAGGATCCGCTGGTGGGGCGCGCGGCTGAAATCGAGAGCGACATTGCGGCAGGCGACGTCGTTGGCAAGGGTTCGCTGGATGGCTCCAAAGGCCCCGCTGGGATCGGTGGCCCGCTCGGTCACTTCTTTAAAGTCGATGCCGCCATAGAGCATGGCTGTTTGGTCGGTCAGCCGCCCCCAGGGGTGGCCGAAGACCGCGGCGATCTTCCGTTCAAGTTGTTCCGGCGAAAGCATCCGCGTCACACCGATGTCGTCCAACTCGGCCAGTCGCTCCGGTGTACCAGCGGCCGTGGCCAGTCCGTCCGCGCGATAAAAGTCGGACATTACCCAATCTTTGATGACCTGCTTGAAGTCAAAACCCGTTTCGGCAAAGTGCGATGCGATGGCTTCGACCTCCCGGCGCTGCTCCAGATAGCCGCGTCGGCGGGCATCGTACAAGGGGTCGTCGATATCCTTCGGCGGCAACAGTGTACGGCGTCCGGTCAGGACGTAACACGCATGCTCGGTCATCGCGATGGCGAAGCGGGGATCTTTCGCCGTCTGCTCTCCCAGCCACTGCAAGGCCCTCCATCGCTCGTCTGCCGGCAGGTCTTCCCCCTCGAAGCCGGCGGCGAACATGTCGGTGAACCAGCCTTCTTTGCGCCGGCCGTAGATGGCGAAGTTCGCCTCGAACCGCCAGTAGTCCTGAAACAGCCCGGCGAGCGGGTCGAGGGTCTTGTGGCACACCACGCACTCTGAGGCTTGCATCGTCGGGATTTCGTATTTCGCGGTGACAGCGGCCGCGTCAGAAACTCGCGCCGCCAGTTCCAGTACATCGACCCCGAGAAAATGCTGATAGTACATGCGGGCCCGCAGCCGGTTGCGGTTGGTCTCGGTCGTCGGGTATCGGCTGAGGTACTGAAAAGTGCTGAGCAGTCCCGCATGCGGATAAAAGCCCGTCTGCGATTCTTGATTCTCCGACTTATTGCGTCCCACCAGCGCCTTCAGCCTGACCGGGATGTACTTGAACGGGTCGTCAGAATTCTCAAACCGGTCCTTTACTTCATCGAAGATGCCGTAGCCGCGTGCTGTGTACGGTGAAACCATGATGTAGTCAGCAGTCACGATCTCGGTGAACGGCCGGTCGTTTCGCACGATGTGCTCGATCAGCTTCATCGGTTCGCCGAGCAGCGCCGCGCGGTAATCATTTGCCAGTTTGTACCCAGCCTGCCGCTGCTCCTTTTCGTCTTCGACGTGGCTGAGATCGTAACGCTGATACCAGAGCCGCGTTTTTTCAAAATGTTCGTACGACAGCACGGTCGCGTCCGCGTTTCCGTCGATTCCCAGCGTCAGGAAGATATCGTTGAAGCCCTCGCGCAGGCGATCATAAAAGGGCTCTTCAGTCATAACGCTGTCCAGGATGGCCGGCAGGGCTTGCAGACCATCGTTGGCGATTGTTCCCAGTTCCGAGTCCGTTGGCAGTCGCCCCGCCAGCGACAGCAGTGCCCGCCGCAGCAGTCGCCTGTCGTCGACCATTACGACACCGTCAAAGAATGGAGGCCGATTTGTGTCGACGACCGATTTCAGTGATGGCGCGGAAGCCGGCTCATTCACCTGCCTGACAAACTGCTCGAGAATCCGGTAACCGGTTGAGTCGGTCTTGAACACCTCGTCGCCGCCGTGATCGAGTCCACCTGCGACTTTAGCCAGCATCACGGGCTGATCGTCGGATTTCAGTCTCGCCATCCGTACAAATGCATCTCGATTGATTCGCATTCGTTCCATTCGCTCGTCGGGCTTCGCGAGATCGAGATCGTGAAGGACAAAACGCGTGTCCTCCGCGTCGCCCGCCTGTTTGTGGCACTTCAAGCATTCTGCTTCGCCCACTTTGGGCCAAACTTGCGTCGCAAAAAAGTTCTCAGCCCACGAATCAAGTACTGCAGGGCAGGGACGCTCATCGGCCGCATTTACCAATGTTCCCGCCTGCACGGCCAACAGAACCAGAATCGTACTGCTCAAGATAGTCTTTGCAATACGTGCCTTTCGAGCAGTCATTGGGGGCATTTATCCATTCTGTTACCGTCGTCGAACAAAGGGATTTGGAAGGATTCGGAGACAAGGTCAACTACGCCATCGCTTTGATATTACATCACTCGTGCAGAGACTGCAATTTACAAGTCGACTAGAAGCGCCCACCACAAGGCGGTCCGCACCGCCGTATCGTCTGGCATCGGGGTCTGCTCGTCTCGACTCATCGCTCAGTCTGCGCCCACTTCTCTGATTCTTCAGAGCCTCGCTGTTGTATTGTCGAAGCTGCCGGTCAGCAGGGTCCGACTGTCTGGGCCGAACGCGATGGCTCGCATTAGCAGCGTGTCCGGATACCTTCATCGTCCTGGATATTGTTGACGAAATGTTGTAAGTGTGATTCGGTTGACAGGATATTCATTTTATTGTTGTTGAACGGGATCACGGATGAGTCGTAAGTTTTGCGAATGGCAGCGGGATGCGAGCTGTTTGTTTCCTCCGTCTCTTCGCGACTGGCTGCCTGAAGATCATGTTGTTTATTTTCTTCTGGATGTCACCGCCCAGATAGATATCTCGCCGATCGTTGATGACTACGGCGGCGACAACGGTGGTCAGCCTCCGTTTCATCCTCGAATGATGCTCGTTCTGCTGCTTTATTCCTACAGCGCGGGAGTGTTTTCCTCGCGGAAGATCATGCAGCGATGCGTCACGGACGCTGCCTTTCGCATCATCGTGGGCGAGGATATTCCTGACTTTCGTCGTATCGCCGATTTCCGAGCTCGGCATCTGAAGCATCTGCAGGCGTTGTTTCTGGAGGTGCTTGTTTTGTGTCGAGAAGCTGGCCTGTTGAAGGTGGGACGATTGTTGCTCGATGGCACGAAGATCAAGGCGAACGCGTCGCGTAATAAGGCGATGAGCTACGATCGCATGGGCCCGAAGTTGAGCGGTTGCAACAGGAAATTGATTCACTGCTGACTCTGACTGATGGAGCAGATGGCGACGATGACGACCAGTTCGGCGATCTGACCGAAGATGAAACTCCGGAGGAACTGAAACGCCGCGAAAGCCGATTGGCGAGGATTCTGGAGGCGAAAGCTGCATTAGAAGAGGTGGCTCGTCAGAAAGCTCAGGAGCATGTTGACAGGATGGAAGCGGAAGGGCGTAAACATCACGCCGACCCGGATGAATCGGAGCCCGCTCCCAAAGCACAACGCAATTTCACCGATCCGGAATCGAAGATTATGAAAACTTCGAACAAGGGGTTCGACCAGTGCGGGAACGCTCAGGCGGTGGCCAACGAGCAGCAAATCATCGTTGCTGCGGATGTCACAGATCAGGCGAATGACGTTCGTCAAACGGTGCCAATGGTGAACCATATGAAGAACAATCTTGACGCGGTTGGCGTGACAGAAAACGTAACGTCCTTCACGGCGGACCCAGGTTACTTCAGCGAAGAGAATATGAACTCTCTGGATTCGAATGAGCGGATCGACGACGTGTTCATCGCGACGGGTCGTCAAAAGCACAACGACAAAGTTTCGGATTCGCCGAATGGTCGTCCACCGAAAGACCTGACGCCGAAACAGAAGATGGCTCGGCGGAACCGGACGAAGGAGGGGCGAGCGGAATATGCTCGTCGGAAGGTGATCATCGAACCGGTGTTCGGTCAGATCAAAGCGGGCCTTGGCTTTCGCAGTGTCCTCCTGCGAGGCCTTGAGAAAATGAAGGGAGAATGGAACCTTGTCTGTCTGACTCACAACTTATTGAAGTTGTTCAGGAACGGTGCGGTGACAGTCAGCTAAAGTGGACGCCAAGCGATGGTCTGCGCGGAATTTCCGCCGGATTCAAAGCCCGGAAGCTGCGTGATCATCCTGTCTTCCGCGATGGTCGACGTCGACCACGCGACAAGACGAACGTCGATCGGAAAATTCAAAATTCTGAATCCCGCAGCCACTCCCATCAGTCACTTCCCGGACATGCTGCTAGCTGACGTCACTTAGTTCTCTGGTTAACTTCTCAGTCTCCGCCTGCGTTTGAATACGGATCGTGCTATCAATCGATTCCGTGAGCAGCGTTTGATCGTAAATACCAGGGACAAATGTCGGCAGCGTACAGCCGACGATTTGTGTGATCATGGCAAACTTATCGCGGAAGTGTGTTTGATCAAATTCTCCGGGACGGAGACGGGCGAGCAATTGATCAACGTGTTCTCCGTCTCAGGGAGACGAGAAACGCCAGGTGTGACCGGAAGCGGCCCGCCGCAAACTCGCCACTCACCTTTGGTTCTCACTATTAACGGGACCGAACAAAAACTGTGACGGTCTGAGCTCGGTATAATTTCAGAAAGCCGTCAGGACAGCCGCGTGTTTGGCTCCGCCAGAAAACACGGTTTTTGCGGCCGAACGAAACGCCCTAACCCGCTTCGGTTTGATTGACCGAGAGCAGTTTGCGCTGGCTACAGTGGCCGGTCAATGTCGTCAGACTGACGGCGTAAAGTGACGATTTGGGGGGCTGTCTAGGGGCGTCGTAAGTCCCTCAGGACTAACCGACCGATGTTGTGGAAAATTGATGACTCATGACACGCCCTCCTTAGTGATTTGGATTGGAGTGGTTGAGTGCCTACGATGCGATCATTCTTGCCGCTTTGTCAATCCGAACCTGTCGTCGTTTCGACTGTGCAGAATGACGGCAGTTCGAGCCATTGTGAATCAGTTTGTCAGCGACCGAAGCATTCAATCTTTACTCGCCAATGCCAATGTGGTTGCCTGGTCCTGTTTCCGATGAAAGAGAGTCCGTTTGCAAGGCCGTCGCGAGAATCTGGTGACAGTAAGTTCTGAACCGAGTAGAATCTGGGTTTAAACGAGCGGAGAGGAACGCGGAGATTATGACAGCAGCTTTGAATCATCTCCAGGATTCTTCGTCATGAGTGACAACGAACTAAACAGCAACCGTCGTATGCATTTTGCCACGACGCACTGGAGTCTGGTGATCTCGGCGACGACCGGTGATGCTGACTCCTCTCAGTCTGCACTGGAATGGCTGTGCCAGGCGTATTGGATGCCCCTGTATGCCTACGTCCGGCGACGCATCGCCAATGAACATGATGCTCAGGATCTGACCCAGGCCTTCTTCGAGCGATTATTGGAGAAAGACTATCTGGCGGATGCGGACCCGAATCGCGGAAGATTCCGATCCTTCCTGTTGACATCATTCAAGCATTTTCTGGCGAATGAATGGGACAAGCGGAAAGCGACAAAGCGAGGCGGGGGAAAGCAAATATTGTCCCTCGATTTCTCAGCCGACAATTCCTGGCACGCGCATCTGCCGATGGATCAGGTCGATGCCGAAAAAGTTTTTGAGCGTCAATGGGCAAACACCGTCCTGACTCGTGTCATGCGGCATTTAGCGCGTGAACAGGAGCGGTCCGGCAATGCTCGGCAGTTTGACCGACTGAAGCATTTCATTGGCGGGCGTCCCGCAGGGACCAGTCTTGCTGTGGTTGCCCCACAGCTGGAAATGACCGAATCCGCTGCACGCATGGCTGTCAGTCGCCTGCGTGATCGCTTTCGCGATTTGCTGCGGGCCGAAATCGCAGGGACTGTCGCATCCTCGGACGCGATTGACGAGGAAATCGCCCATCTTTTCTCAGTGTTCTCGGCTTGAAACACGATCTGGATTCCCCCAAAAATCAGATTCTCCTGGAAAGTTGGCGATCTTCGAAAGAACTGCGTTGCGCTTTGGCGGCGATGCTTCAGAGCTCAGTGAGCCGCATTGAGGCTGACGGACTGTTCTTCAAACAGTGATTACTGGAAGATCTGCTATGGAAGCTGCGATGCACAACATCATGAAGCGTTGCCCGGAGTGCGGGCTGGAACTGGAACACAACTCCCCATTGGGCGTATGTGCTCGATGTCTGCTGCAGGCGGCCCTGCCGGATTCTGCGATCGCTGAGAATGACGCCACGTGGATCGAGACAACTGGGCGTGTCCAGGAGGCGGAATCCGTTTCTGGAAACATCTCGTCCGCGGAAGGGGGCGATGAGGATTCATCCGCACTCGGGGCGAGTGCGCGCTTCTTTGGCGACTACGAACTACTGGAAGAGCTCGCCAGTGGTGGCATGGGAACCGTGTTTCGTGCGCGCCAGACCCGGCTAAACCGAATCGTGGCCCTCAAAATGATTCGAGTTGGGCAATTGGCAACTGCCACGGAAATCGAACGCTTCCACAGGGAAGCCGAATCTGCAGCCAGTCTGGACCATCCAGCAATCATATCCGTCTACGAGGTCGGCGAGCAGGAAGGTCAGCACTACTTCAGTATGCGTCTAATCGAGAATGGCAGCCTGGCTCGTTGGATTGACGCCCGTCACTCGGGTGAAATTGGTGGCGGACTGAATCGGGACGATCTGAACGACTGTGCCCGCATACTCGCGAGTGTGGCCCGAGCGATTCACTTCGCCCATCAAAGACGCATTTTGCATCGCGATCTGAAACCGTCCAATATTTTGCTGGATGAAGATGGTCAGCCGTATGTCACCGATTTTGGGTTGGCTCAACGCATCGCCACAGACAACCGTTTGACGGCAACCGGCACGCTGATGGGAACTCCAGGCTACATGGCTCCCGAACAGGCGGCAGGCAATCGTGGGGCGTTGACAACGTCTACCGACGTCTATGGTCTGGGAGCCATCCTGTACGAAATGTTGACGGGCAAGCCACCATTTGCAGGTGAGACTCCCATCGACACGGTGCTGCAGGTGCTTGATTCGGAGCCGCGAAAGCCATCGTCGTGGTGTCCTGTCGATCGAGACCTGGAGACGATCTGCCTGAGATGTCTGGAAAAGGATCCTGTACAGCGATACGGGTCGGCGGAAACGCTGGCCGACGACCTCGAACGCTGGCTCAGACGCGAGCCGATTCAGGCGCGACGCATCGGTGTGATGGAGCGAATCGTGAAGTGGTCGCGGCGACGAACGCTCGTGGCCAGCATGGCCGTGTTATTGGTCATCGTCGCCACAGCAGGTTGTCTCGCTGTGTCCTGGCAGTTGCATGAGACCAGACTTGCGCTGGAGCTTGCCCATCAGACGGCGATTGCTGAAGCCACAGCCCGCGCACCGGTCCTGTCACCGCGGCGAGTTCTGGCCCACGACGGTGCTGTTCTGTCATCTGTCTTTTCCCCGGACGGATCACGTGTTCTGACTGCGTCACACGACAAAACGGCCGCGATCTGGGATGCGATGACGGGAGAGCGAATTGCGGTGCTCGAAGGTCACACTGCGGTCCTCAGCAAGGCGGAATTCAGTTCGGACGGACGACTCATTCTCACCGTCTCTTATGATGGGACGAACCATTACAGCCATGTAGATCCAGTCGGCCAGACGATGACAACCTGGCATTCGGGGGAATATGGTGACGCGACGGTCCGGGTCTGGGACGCCACGACGGGGAAGGAAGTCGCACCTCTTGCCGGTCATACGGCTGAGGTGACAGACGCCAATTTCAGCCCTGATGGTTCAAGAGTCATTACCTGTTCGTACGACAAGACGGCACGTCTTTGGGACGTCACGACCGGGACCGAACTGCTGCGACTCGACGGCCATCAATCGGCCATACTGTCCGCTGTTTTCTCCCCGGACGGGCGACACGTTATGACATCTTCCTTTGGCACCGAATTCGAGGACCAGTTGCAGGAAGGCGGTGGCCATTCCTCGTCCAGTTCCTCCGTGAATGAACACCACCTCGCGCTCGTCTGGGATGCGGAGACCGGCAAGCAGCTTTTTGGTTTGAGAAACCGTGCCAGTTCCAGTCGGACACGGGCGGTTTACAGCCCCGATGGCAGGTGGATTGCGACTGCTGCAGAACAACCGAAAAACGTTGCGCTGTGGGATGCCCAAAGCGGAAAACGCGTTACATCTCTGACGGGCCATACTCACGAAGTCAACCGTATTCGGTTCACCCAGGACAGTTCGCGTCTGGTGACGGCGTCGTCCGATGCCACCTCCCGAGTGTACGAAGTTCCAACCGGTGTTCTGGTCGCCACCATGAATGGACATGATGAATCTGTCCTGGACGCAACTTTTGCAACAGATGGTCGCCGCGTGGTCACCGCTTCGGCCGATCGCAGCGTTCGCGTCTGGGAAACGAACACAGGGAAGGGGCTCGCTTTGCTGAAGGGGCATGAAGATCGCGTGTATTGCGCCGCATTCAGCCCGGACGGACTTTTGGTTGCCACTGCTTCACTGGACGGCACGGCTGCCATCTGGCGCTCGGCGACACTCGAGCAGCTTTCGGTAAGTTTGGATGGCCATCGTGGTGATGTGACGTCAGTGGAATTCAGTCCTGACGGACGGCGCGTTCTGACGGCTTCGCACGATGGATCTGCCCGCATCTGGGATGCCAACAGTGGTCAACCACTGGCAGTGCTGAAAGGACACTCGTCGCTGCAAGACGAAGCGTTGTGTGATCGTTTGCTGCGTCACGTCCGCAGTGCACACTTCAGCCCTGACGGAACACAGGTCGTGACGGGAACTGAGGAAACGCATGCAACGATCACACCGCTTCTTCCGGGGCCCCCGGAAGTGCTTTCGTTCAATCCAGTCCGGTTGTTCGACGCGGAGACAGGAGCCGAAGCCGTTCAATTCGAAGGACTCGAATGCGGAGCGCAGTTCGCCACCTTTAGCCCCGATGGCCGTCTTGTTGTCTCTACCCCAGACGCGAAAGTCCGACTGTACACAAAGGCCCGTTTTGGAATGAGTAGTTCGACAACCAACCTCACAAAAACCTCGGTCCGGATTCTGGACGCTCGAACCGGTGATCAAATACACGAGTTGAAAGACCATTCAGGAGTGGTTCATATGGCCGCCTTCAGCCCGGATGGTCGACGACTGGCGACCATGGACGAGCAACACATTCGTCTGTTTGATGTGGAAACGGGAAATGAAATCGCCCGAACCACCGACCAGCACCCGCCACAGACACAGATTGAGTTCCGAGCCGACGGTCAACAGATTCTCAGCCGAGGTTGGAGTCCAGTTGCGTATCTTTTGGACGCCAGTGATCTGAGCGTCATCCAGGAAATCAGCGGCCATGAAGAGACTTTGACTGACGCGAGATTCAGCCCTGATGGACAGTTGATTGCCACCGCCTCCGCCGACGGCACCGCTCGAATCTGGAACGCAGAGAGCGGCGAGCAACAACAAGTCTTAGGCG
>CALFSX010000336.1 GCA_937916515.1 uncultured Planctomycetaceae bacterium
GCCTTCAATTCGTCTTCGGTTTTGCCCCCGGCTGTCATCACGCCTGAATCAGGCGTTTTTGTTTCAGCAACTGCCGCGGCCTTGTCGTCAGGCGTTGCACTGCCGGCACTCTTGCCAGAAGAATCCGGCGTCGAATCTGACTTCTCTGAACTTACTGCATCAGCCTGAACCAGGGCAGACGTTGACTCTTCAGCAGCAGGCTCTTCTGAAGTTCTGGGGGCCGCACCCGCAGCAGCGTTTTGCCTGGAAGTAGATGCCTCATCGTTTGCGCCAGCGTCCTGCTTGTCAACTTTGGCAACAACGTCACCGCCACCCCCGGACTCTGCCGGTTGCTTGCCCTTTGATTTGGCTCGAACTTCAGCCAGATTCGCGGGAGGCTGACTGAAATCTTCGCCGCCACCGCATCCAACAAAGCTAAATGCAAACGGCAGCAAAAGGTACAAGCGTGGCTTCATGAGAAATTTCTTACCTGGTAGATCGACTAATGTGAACACAGTCATTCGTTGTTTAAATCAGCAAGACAATATCCCGGCACAGCGATGAAATACCTCAGCCAGGGAAACAACATGCAGGTATTCACATCGCGACTGCTCCTGAATCCCAGTAATATTTTTGACCACAGAATCCACAGCTGCACACAGATGAAATCGCAAACTCACCCGAGCACGACTTCTGTCCCTCTGTGGTTTAAAATCTGTCCCGAAAGAGTTTCACTAAAGAAAAACCGGCAGTTAATCCGGGACTGTTCCATAACGGAAAAATCGACCGGCCCCACTGCAAAGCAGAGAGCCGGTCGTTCGTGGTTTCGACTTTGTCATTCCAGCTCAGCACGTGAGCTCGGATTGATTACTCGAAGTTACCTTTGCTGATGTTGTTGTCAGACAGGTTCATTCCGAAGAACACGTCAAACGAGTTCACTTCGCAAAGATTGCTTGTGTAACCGTCTGTGGCAGCTGTTCCGCCAGTTGCAGCGAAACCAGGGTTGAAGTAGTTGTCGCCGTTTGTGTCTCGCAATGTCTTGATGCTGCCGTCAGCCATCAGAATGTTGCACTGATTTCGGTGAACAGCGTAGAAGTCGCGAGTGTCCTGAAGAATCATTTCGCCGTTAGGACCAGCATAGTTAGCTTCCACAACCAGTTCGCCTTCGGTTGGGTAACCGGTTGGGATATAAGAAGCCAGTGGATCGCCATCGATCAGGCCTTTGTCCATTAGCACAAGCTTGCTGGAACTTGCATCCCAGTAAGCAGGACCGTCGTTGAATGATTCGCCAAGGCGAGCACCGTTGTACAGGTCTGGGCTAAGTGGAGCACCTGCAGGGTCACCCAACAACAGAACAGCTTCTTTGGCATCGCCAGGAGCAGCGTCGCCCAGCAAAGCCACATTGCTTGAAGGAACATCAGATGTTTCCAGAACGGTTAGCTTCAGTGGTCCCTGAGAAGACTGGAAGTCCTTGCACTTTGAAGCCTTGACAGTACCTTGAGCACCCGCACCAGTTGTTGAGGACTCAAGCAACACGCCGCTTCGAACCATGTGCCAGCTGGCTGCATAGTTTGTATTGAATCCAGATTCAATAATCTTCTTTACGATCGCATCGTGAGCAGCACCGGGAGTGATTGTGTAAGTTGGTGACCCACTAAGAGCGATAGTGCTTGAGTTCACAAACTTGCCAACGCCGTAACGGTCGACAGGAGCTTTGGAGTTAGCAGAACCAGATGTCAAAACTGTTCCCAGCATGTCGTTCAGCTTTTCCAAACCCTTGATTGAGTTTGAAGGGCACAACATGTTACCTGGCTTACCAGCGTTAATGCTGACAACGTCGGCAACCCAACCGAACTGAGTTGGATCTCCGTCGCGAATGAAGTCGTAAGCACCTGTGCAGATTCGGTCGTAGCGATCGTTTTCAGCGAATGCGTACAAAGCAATTCCCATTTGACGCAGGTTATTCTTGCACTGCGTGCTACGTGCTGCTTCGCGAGCCGACTGAATGGCTGGCAAAACCAAAGCCATCAGAATCGCGATAATGCTGATGACAACCAGCAATTCAATCAACGTGAAACCGCGACGAGCGGCCTTCTTGACAGAAAACTTCTTCATTTTAAAAACCATCCTCTATTACAAAAACAGATCCGTTGATGGCAATTCGAGACAACATCGCCCCCTTGCCTAATACGTCTAACAACTTGAAACACCAGATGTCGCCCAAAACCTGAACTCTCCGATACCAGCGAAGTCTCGTGGAGTAATTGAACCCTTCGTGAACCTTCGATGAATAAACCGTTAAGTTCAAATTCAGCTCAGACTGTGACAGTCAAACTAACTGGACAGTCACAGGTTCAATGAAAGATCAGAAGTTCTGCTACCCACATCAGCCGCAGGGCGTTAGCCCCGGTTAGTGCGGATCACCGAAAAACCATGGCTAACGCCCTGCGGCTCATCCAGACATGGCGCTGTCCACCTAACCACTGCGGAAAACTCCACCGATACGCCGCACCTTCGACAACTCAAGCAATTCGAAAACTCATGGGCCCAAATCAAATTCGAACGACTCACGTGTCAACTGATATCGCGGGAGATTTGAACATCTGATGAACGTTCGGTTAATAAACCAACAAGTTCAAATTTCGTCACTGCCCTGACAAACACCACATAACAAGTTGGCCGCAGTCTGAACCGAAACATGAAGAACGAATGAAGACAATGTTAATTGTGAAATCATTGTCAGTACGATGGCAACGACACCATTCCGCATCAGACGCTTCGTAACTCAAGGCCAGCCGATTTCAGTTGCCGCTTTAACTACGGTTGCCTGCGTGTAATCTGCGGGAACATACGGGCCATGCAGCTAGCCGTAACCAGACTACGCTGTGCGGATTTGCGTGAAGTGGGACAAGCCGACAGGCGGGTCGGCATCAGTAAGCCGCGTGAGGCACGGCAAAAAGGGTGCTGCAGACCAGCGATTCGCCCGTCTTCCCAACTCAACAGAAGCCCCTTGGCTTGCAACACGCCATACCTTTTGTTTTCAGGGTGGATGGCCCACGCTTTGAGCCCGCGGCCCAACCGTCATTCCCGCGCAGGCGGGAAACCAGCCGCTTTAAGGCCCGTGGATTCCCGCCTCCGCGGGAATGACGAAAGTGTCAATACCTGTGGATGGCCCGCGTTCACGGCGACCACTCCGAAACCCTTCACGGCGCAGGGCTTCGCCCTTGACCTGGTGGCGTGGTTGGTTGTATGACATGGAACGCTGGAATCGCCGCGCCGCCCGGTTGTCGCTACTAACAACATGCACGCACCGTGCGCGCATCGAAGTCTAACTGGACAGCGCCATGTCTGAATCAGCCGCAGGGCGTTCGCCGCGGTTTGTTCCAATCATCTGCACTAACCGGGGCGAACGCCC
>CALFSX010000337.1 GCA_937916515.1 uncultured Planctomycetaceae bacterium
CCCCCAACGACTTATAGAGATCTACGTGCCATTCGTGACACCGTCTTCACTGCGCATGATGTCGTAGCGACGGCGTTCTACGTTGATGATGGTTCCGGATTCGGATTCTACAAACCGCCCGCCGGGTGTGGATTTTGGCAGGTCTTCCCAGTTGACGCCGTCTTTGCTGCGTCGACCGTGACTGCCTTTCTGAGCCGTCAGCCAGAATTCGCCCTTCACGAAACTCAGACCTCGCCAGGAATTTCCCCTGCCTTTCAGCCCATGTTCGTGCAGTGTCCAGGTGGCTCCACCATCCGCCGATCGAGCGACGTGATCTTTGAAGCTGCACAAAAAGATGTTGTTGCCGTAAGCAATCTCTTCCTGTCCTTTCTCCGGCGCGCCGGGGATCAGACTGTGTTTCCAGGTCTGGCAGTTATCGTCGCTATGGAAGACATGCTGGTTATCGCCGACCACGATGAAACGTCCGCCTTCGTAATTTCCGAAACCACTGATCATGTGATGCGTCTTGCCGCCATTCAGGAGTGTCTGCAGACTGTGGGCCGTCCAGTTAGAGGCGGTTTTGTCTGAACTCGTCATGCCACGCCATTGGTCCGCGCTGGTCAGCAGAATTCCGTTTCCGCCTGCAGCTCCCCAAACACTGCCCAGTTTGGCGGGTTCTTTGTTGAGGTGACCCCAGTGCTCGCCGTCGTCTGAACCAATGTAAACGCCCGGTGTGCCCCAACCGGAAAATACACCGATCACTCCATGTGTGGATGCCATTCCGTAGACGGCGAATGTTCCGTGCCAGCCGCCGTCTTCTGGTGAGTCGGTTCCCAGAAATGTCTGCTTCCAGCTTTTGCCGTCGTCTCGCGATACCAGAATTCGCATTCCCTGTTTGGAACAAACTGCGAATACTGGTTCCTCCATCCGAGGCTTCAAGTTTCCGCCAAACGGAATGTCCTCGCGGACTGCCACATGTTTCTCCTGGCTGTAAGCAGGTGCGACGAGAGCAATCACCGCAAACGCCAAAAAGAGCAGAGTTCGAAGCATGGGAGCAGTCCGATTCGGAGAGTGTTCTTGTGAGGTACGAAAGACTAAGCAGAAGCGACGGTCTTTATGGCGAGGCGGCGTTATTTGATTGCCATAAATCGCACGCACACGGGATTAGGCACCTTCACGCTGATGCTGGTTGGCGATAGTTCGCCCGTGGTTTGATCGATGCGAAACACGATCACGTTTCCGCCGGATTGATTGGCCACAAGCATGTACTGTCCGGTGGGTTCAATGGCGAAGTTTCGTGGCGTCTTGACGCCGGTACTCTGGTGACCAACCGCCGTTAGCTTGCGAGTTTGCTGGTCCAGAGAAAAGATGGCGATCGAGTTGTACGGGTCGCGGTTGGAAACGTAAACGAACCTACCGGAAGGATGCACGACAGTTTCAGCCGTGCTGCCGCCGTTGCGTTTTACATCTGTGGGTAGCGTCGACAGAACCTGAGTCTGCGTCAGCAAGCCTTTGTCTGCGTTGTAGTCGCAGGCGATGATTGTGAGGTTGGATTCACCGTTGATATACGCCGTCGTTCCGTCCGGGTGCCACGCGAAATGTCGCGGACCAGATCCTTGGGGTGTGTCGAATGCTCCATGCGGCGTCAGCGTTCCTTTGTCCGCGTCGAAGGCATAGACGATCACCTTGTCCAGCCCGAGGTCACAGCAAAGTGCAAACTTATTGGCGGGATCGACGTGAATGGAATGTCCGTTAATCCGCTTGCCAACATGCTGCTGGAACGACGATGCCTTGTCCAGCGAGCCATCCGCTTTGATCGGAATGCAAATGCAGCTACCGCCGGAATAGTTGGCGGCCAGGACATTCTTTCCGGTTGGATCAACAATCAGATGACATGGTGCTCCGCCCTGTGATGGCTGAGAGTTCAGCACGGTCAGCTTACCTGTGGTGTCATCAATCGCCAGCGCGCTAACCGATGCGTCGCGTTCGTTGACAGCGTATAAAAATTTCCCGTTCGGATGAAATGCGAGAAACGACGGGCTGCTTGTTTCACCGGCAAGGGTGGGTTCGGACAACGAACCATCTTTCAGGTTCAGTTCGCTTTGATAGATACCCTTGCTGACTTCGTCGGTATACGTGCCGAAATAGACGCGAAATTTTTCCTGAGCCTCGGCGGAGGTCAGCATGGCAGCACACAACAAGGCGGCGAGAGAAATTCGAAAGCTCATAAACTGTCCTTTGGAAATGGCGGGGCATAGGGTCGGTCGGGCCGACAGTATCGGCAAAATCATTCGAAAAATCTAACAAGGGCTTCGCCCTTGACCCGGTGGCGTGGTTGTCTGGAAGACATGGAACGTTCGAATCGCCGAGTTGCTCAGTTGTCGCTACGACCAACATGCACGCATCATTTTGAGTAAGACTTTAACGGGGCCGTGCCAGGTCCGTATCAGCCGCAGGGCGTTAGCCCCGGTTTTCCTCCTGATCCGCAGGAACCGGGGCTAACGTCCTGCGGCTGATGGGGATCAACGGAAACTGACCATTCGAGCTACCACTCAGAAATGCGACTACGTCGCTGTGAAAACTTGACTCAACGTGAATATGTTCCCTGCAATAAGTAGTCTAACAAGGCAGTGCCTCGTTTTATTTCACGAAACTCGTTCACACTCAGTCAATGTTTCGTAGCGACAACGTAGCGGCTCGGCGATTGGAGAATTCAGCGGGTTGTGCTCCGTCTCGCTGTGTAGCATCTTGCAATCGTATTTCGTAAGGTCACAAACATGTTCGACGTTGTTTTTTCGACGTTAGCTGGTCCCGTTTGAAGCAACTTGTCGGTACACTTGAATACGCCTGCCTACTCTTGAACCTTCCTCCTTTGATCCATCTCCGTTCAGGTTACTTGCCCGAAACGGCGAGCGGTCTCCCTCCCTCCTTCCGTGTCACTGGACGGCTGCCTGTGTCGCGAAGAAAGAACTTCATGATTGTCAAACATTGTCTGACGCCTTGTTTAGTGTTGGTGTTTTCCGTAAACGCCGTCGCTCAGCTTCCAAAATCAGCGAAGGATGTTCTGCAGCCGTTTGTGGATAAGCACGAACTTGCCGGAGCCGTAGCCCTGGTAGCGAACAAAGAAAAGTTTCTTTCCATTGATGCGGTCGGCCTTTCGGATATCGCTGCGAACAAAGCGATGCAGCCGGATGCCGAATTCTGGATCGCGTCGCAGTCAAAGGGAATGACGGCAACAGCTGTAATGATGCTGGTCGACGAAGGAAAGATTTCGCTGGATGATCCCGTCGAAAAGTATTTGCCGGAATTTCGAGGACAAATGGTTGTCGCAGAAAAAGAGGATGACCACGTTCTGCTGAAGAAGCCCGTTCACCCGATCACGATTCGTGAAGTGCTGAGTCACGTCAGCGGATTGCCGTTCAGGTCGGCGATTGAAGAACCCACATTGGACGGACTTCCATTGGCCGCCGCCGTGCGGAGTTATGCTATGACGCCGCTGCAAACCGAGCCGGGTACGCACTATCAGTATTCGAACGCGGGCATCAATACGGCGGCTCGCATTATCGAAGTTGTCACTGGCAAGTCGTACGAAGACTTCATGGACGAACGCTTGTTTCATCCGCTGGGAATGAAGGACACCACGTTCTGGCCGAACGACGAACAGGTATCTCGCCTGGCAAAGTCTTACCGTCCGAACAAAGACAAAACGGATCTGGAAGAGTTCGGCCTTGGTCAACTGACAAGCCCGTTAACCAACCACCACAATCGTTTTCCGATGCCCGCCGGAGGATTGTTTTCGACGGCAACCGATACGGCCATCTTCTGCCAGATGCTTCTGAATGGTGGTGAACTCAACGGCAATCGCTACCTTAGCGAAGCAGCGTTTAGCGAACTCACAAAGAAGCAAACACCAGACGGCGTGAAGAACGGTTACAGCCTGGGTTTTGCTGTCGGCGATGAATGGTTCGGGCATGGAGGGGCTCACGCCACCAACATGGAAATTCATCTGGGCAAAGGGCTCGTCACGATTTGGATGGTGCAGCACGGAGGTTATCCCGGCGACGGCGCAAAGGCTCATGGTGAATTCAAGAACTGGGCGTATCAGGCGTTTGGAAAGTAGAAACATCGTACGACGAACTTCCAGTCCGTCGCTCACGAACTGGAAGTTTGATTGTTACCCACAAATCGGAAGTGGCAAATCGTGAATTCGGGCCAACGGCCCAGCAATTTACCTAGCCCAGCCAGAAGGGCTGGGTCTATGGTGAAGATACCGTCGAGAGGGCCAACGGCCCGGCCGTTTGTTGACCGAGGCCGTGCGTGCAAGGCCTTTTGGTCTGCAGATTGGCAAACCGTTGCTGCTCTCTGGTATTTCCTGTTTCACCCGCAAACAAAAAGAACCTGCCCCTTTGATGGTCGACACTCTATCTTTATTGGTAACAACGGACTGGAAGTCCGTTCGCAAATAGCACGCAGAAAGTCAACTTATGACATCAACAGATAGCAGCAAGTTGTTTGAATCGACCTGGTCGGCGGCATGCGTTGTCTTTGTGGTAACATTGCTGTCTGCTGGTCAGGCCAGGTCGGAAGACGACAGCTTCTTCGAACAGCAGGTACGTCCGTTGCTGGAACAGCGCTGTATCAAGTGTCACGGTGGAGTGAAGACCAAGGGCGGGCTGGCTCTGGATAGTCGAATTGGCTGGCAGAAGGGTGGCGAAAACGGCCCGGCGATTGTACCAGGCAAGCCGGAAGGCAGTTTGCTGATTCAGGCGATCAACTACGATTCGCTGCAGATGCCTCCGGAAGATGCCGGCGGAAAACTGAGCGGCGCCGAAATCGCAGTGCTCACGAAGTGGGTGCAACAAGGAGCGCATGATCCTCGGGATGGCGTCGCAAAGCTCGGCGGCATGGATGCAGCGGCGGCGAAGTCGTGGTGGGCCTTTCAGCCGCTGCGCGAACGGGGCGAATCGTCACAGCGACGTATCGATGACTTCATCAACGCGGAACTTACGAAACGATCATTGCCTGCCACTGGACCGGCCGATCGTCGGACGTTGATTCGTCGAGCCACCTATGACCTGACTGGTTTGCCGCCAACTGCGGAAGAAGTGAATGCGTTTATCGGGGATACATCGGACGACGCGTTTGCGCAAGTGGTCGACCGCTTGCTGGCGTCGCCGCAATACGGCGTGAAGTGGGGCCGACACTGGCTGGACGTCGTGCGCTACGCGGACACGGCGGGCGAAAACACCGATCGCCCGCTGCCGCACGCGTGGCGTTATCGCAACTGGGTGATTGATTCGATGAACGCAGACATGCCGTACGATCAGTTTGTGCGACTGCAACTGGCTGGCGATATTCTTCAGGCAGACGGATCTACCGAAGACAGTGCAACCGAAGATGGAGTTGTCGCGACGGGCTATCTGGCGATCGCTCGGCGGTTTGGTCACGACATCGACAAAGACATTCATCTGATGCACGAAGACGTCATCGATAACGTCGGCCGCACTTTCCTGGGGCTCAGCATCGCGTGTGCTCGGTGCCACGATCACAAATACGATCCCATCACGGCCGCAGACTACTATGCGTTGTACGGAATCTTTAACAGCACGCGATTTGCATTTCCCGGCTGCGAACCGAAAGGGCAACCGCGAGACCTTGTGCCGCTGTTGACTCAGGCCAGGATTGACAAGCTGATGAACGCGTGGAACGAGCGGAATTCCAAAGCCGTCGAACTCAAGAAGCAGCGAGAAGAATCGGCCGCCGCGCTCAAGACGCAGGTCAAAGACGCTGCAACGTCGTCTTCACGACTGCTGGCCGAAGCGACGGTTGCCGAAGGTGCGTCGGTGTCGTTTGCCGAAGCGAAACGTGATTCGCTGGAAGACATCAGCCTGCGAAAGGGCGAATTTCTGCAACTTACGGTGCTACCAAACGGAAGCCACGGTGCGGACACGACCCTCGTCGAATGGACGATCGCCGAAGTCGGCGGATCGAACCGCACGTGGGACGTAGCCGACTGCATTCCAGATCTTGTGAAGGGCAATCCCATCCTTTCAGACGACGGTTCTTCGTGGAGCTTCCTTGACGTCACCGACGGCCCGCAGTTTCTGATTGATCGCAGGCCGGTCGTCGAAGGACTCAGCGACCTGAATGCCTGGAGCTCCGGCGACACGCCATCGGTACTCGTGAATCGTTCGACCGAACCCGCAAACGTCTGGACCACTTTGCCACCCAATTCTTTCTTTGTGCATCCGGGCGTTAACCGCAACGTGGCTGTCGCGTGGGTTTGCCCGGCGGATATGAAAGTCAAAATCACCGGTCGAGTCGCGGATGCTCATCCATCCGGCGGTGGTGACGGCATCGCGTTTCGGTCCGAACACATCGCTGCACCGAAGGCTGGTCCAGCGCTGGTGGAACTGGGAGCGGCTGTCAATTCGCCGGACGTGACCATCGAACCGTCGCCCTTTATCCCTGTCGCTTATGCGGTTGTCGATGGGAACCTTGCGGATGCGGCCGTTCATGTGCGAGGCAACCCGGAAGAGCCCGGTGATGTTATTCCGCGACGCTGGCTATCAATCTTTGGCGGCGCCGCCGTTGAACAGGGCAGCGGGCGGCGACAGTTGGCCGGCTGGGTGGTGGATCACCCGCTGGCCGCGCGAGTTATGGTGAATCGCATCTGGCACTGGCATTTCGGCCGCGGGCTGGTTGCGACGCCCAACGACTTCGGTTCGCGCGGAGCCGCGCCGTCTCATCCGGAACTGCTGGACCATCTGGCGGACGAATTTCAACGAAGCGGGTTTAGTATCAAAGCGATGCACCGGATGATCATGAACACGGCCGCCTATCAACGCAGCAGCCAGACTTCCGAAGTTGCAGAAGAAGCCGATCCGGAAAATCAGTTTTTGTCTCACTTTGTTCGTCGCCGATTGAACGCCGAAGAAATTCGCGACAGCCTGTTGGTCGCGTCGGGGCAGTTGGATTCGGCGCCCGCGGAAGGCCACCCATTTCCACCAGAAGCGTCTTGGAATTTCACGCAGCACAATCCGTTTAACGCGACTTACGAAACCAACAAACGCAGCGCCTTTCTGATGGTTCAGCGGCAGCGACGAGATCCGTACCTGGCGTTGTTTGATGGAGCCGACCCCAACGCCAGCACGGCGGTTCGCCAGCAGACAACCGTGCCGACTCAGGCGTTATACTTCATGAATTCGCCGTTCTTTCATCAGCAAGCAATTGGCTTTGCCCAACGACTGCTGCCACTTGCTGACGATGGTGAAAGAATCAAAACGGCGTTACAACTGTTGTTGCAACGTGAGCCAACAGAGAACGAGGTGTCTCAGGCAAACGCGTTCCTGGAAAATTACCCCGGCAGCGAGGAAGAGAAATGGGCCGCGTACGCTCGAGTTCTGTTGGCTTCGAATGAATTTCTGTTTGTGGATTAAGGAGCAGTTTCGAAATAACTTGTTGATTCGATCAGAAACGGCGTCTGGGCCAGCAGAGTCTGTCGCTATTCACCAGGATTTGGCAGCACCAGCAAATGAGTTGGTAATTCGTGTTTGCGGGGCAAAGACATGACCGACGTGCCGAAAACACACTCAGCTATCCGAGCCAAACTATTGAAGGCAATCATCTTTCCAAACATCCTTCGCAGGAAATCTCATTCAGGATTTTAATTCGGGACAATTCCTAAGCTAAGGAACTCGTACAACTGACTCCCAGTCCAGCCACAAAATGAAACCACGGGCTAGAAGTCCGTCCTGCGAGAAGCACTTCTAAACATGACAACACCGCGTCACAACTTAAATCGCCGTTCACTACTGCGGTCATCCGTCGCTGGATCGATGCTGTTGCCGGGCATCATGCAGCAACTACTGGCCGATGGTGACAATGCGCTGACAGAACACCAGACTCACTTCGCCCCGAAGGCCAGGCGAGTCATCTTTTTGTTTATGACGGGCGGCGTTTCGCACGTTGACACGTGGGATCCGAAACCAGCGTTGACTCGCGATCACGGCAAGGAAATCAAGGCCGATCATCCGGAAATCAAAGACCGACCGGGCTACGAAAAGATCTACCTGAAACGACCGCAGTGGGAATTCACTTCGCACGGTCGTTGCGGCACCGAAGTCAGCACGCTGTTTCCTGAAACGGCAAAGTGCGTCGACGACATCGCGGTCATCCGTTCGATGCACACGTCGCATTCGAATCATTACAACGCGACGCTGGGGATGCACACCGGTTCGTTTTCGTTTGCTCGACCAAGTCTGGGTTCGTGGGTGACCTACGGCATGGGCACGATGAACCGCAACCTGCCCGGTTTTGTGGTGATCGCTCCCCAACAAACGTACGCGGGCACTCAGGTGTACGCCAGCGACTTTCTGCCCGGAGCGTATCAGGGAACGCTGGTTGTTCCGGGACAAACTCCGGTCGAAAATGTTGCGGCTCGCATTCCGACGGATCGTCAGCAACTGGAACTTGCCGCTCTGAACGCAATGAACGCACAACATCTGAAATCGCGAGCCAACGATGCTATGCTGACGGCTCGGATGAAGTCGTTCGAAACCGCGTTCGGCATGCAGATGGCGGTTCCGGATGCCTTCGATTTTTCGCAGGAGAAGGATGACACTTTGGCCAGCTACGGCCTGCAGCGAAATCAGACCACTGGCTTCGGTTGGCAGTGCCTGGCGGCCAGAAGGCTGGTTGAACGCGGCGTTCGTTTTGTGGAATTGATCGACACCGGTTCGTCGGGCAACTGGGATGCTCACGGAGACATGATGTCGCACGTCGGGCTGGCGAAGAACGTCGACCTGCCGATTGCCGGTCTGTTGCAGGACCTGAAACGCAGCGGGCTATTGGATGACACGCTGGTTGTGTGGACGACGGAATTCGGCCGCACTCCGTTCAACAATACGGCCGACGCCAAGGGCCGAGAACATCATCCGTGGGCGTTTAGTTCGTGGCTGGCGGGCGCCGGAGTCAAACCGGGCATTGTCCACGGAGCCACCGACGAACACGGCTTGAGGGCCGTCGAAAAACCGGTTCACGTGAACGACTTCCACGCCACGATTTTGCACCTGATGGGATTCGACCACGAACGCCTGACGTATCGTCATGCGGGGCGAGATTATCGGCTGACAGATGTGGCAGGAAACGTGGTGCGTGATGTGTTGTCATAACACGTTGATCGAACTCGTGCACCCTACGACAAAGGGGGCGCACGACTCGGTTTGTTTGCTGCGAGGCTTACGTTATTGTGGGCGGCAAACGATGAAACAAACACTGGCGAACCGTCTGTTGTACAAGGAAATCTTATGACTCAATTTGCAGCTTCCTTCTGTTCACTGCTTGTCGTCACGACGATGCTCAGGCCCGCGGTCGGTGATGAACCGAAACCAATTCCGCTGTGGCCTGCGGGAGCTCCCGGATCTGTGACTCGCATGAATGAAGCGGAAAACGTGGATCGAGACAACGGGAAGTGCAACGTCACGAACGTCCACAATCCATCTATCACGCCGTTTCTGCCAAAGGCCGACGTCGCGACAGGAACCGCGATCATCATTGCTCCGGGCGGCGGACATCGCGTGCTGTGTCTGGGGCACGAAGGAGATTCTCTGGCCGAATGGTTTGCAGATCATGGCATTGCGGCGTATGTGTTGCGATATCGACTGGCTCGCGAAGAAGGTTCCAGCTACACCGTCGACGAACATGCGATGGCGGATACTCGTCGAGCCATCCGCACCGTTCGAGCTCACGCAGAAGCACGCGGCATCAATCCTCAACGTATCGGCATCCTTGGCTTTTCCGCTGGTGGAGAACTTGCGGCTCTTGCGGCAATGGATTCTGACGAAGGCGATTCCAAAGCAACGGATTCGATCGAACGCGTTAGCTGTCGGCCCGACTTTCAGGTGCTGATCTATCCCGGAAGTTCGAATCGCTTTACGGTGAAGGCCGGTATGCCGCCCGCGTTCATTGCTTTGGGAGCAAACGATCGGCCGGATATCTCGCTGGGAATGGCGAACTTGTATCTGAAGTACAAAGATGCGGGCGTCCCGTGTGAACTTCACATCTATTCCAACGCCGGACACGGCTTCGGCTTCCGCCCCGACACCACCAGCGCCGCCGGAGCCTGGCCAATGCGTTTGCGAGAATGGCTGGTCGACAGCAAGTTGCTGAACAATCAGCGAGACAGCGCTAAGTCTCAATCAGCCGCAGGGCGTTAGCTCCGGTTTTTTCCGTGATCCACACAAGCCGGGCCTAACAAGGGCTTCGCCCTTGACCCAGTGACGTGGCACGCAGGAAGACGTGGAACGCTCGAATCGCCAAGACGCTCCGTTGTCGCTACGACCACCATGCTCGCATCATTTTGAGTAAGACTCTAACGAGGCTGTGCCTCAGACCATTTGAGCTGACGCTCAGAAACGCGACTACGTCGCTCAGAAAACTTGACTCAACGTGAACATCTTCGCTGCTTTAAGAAGTCTAACGAGGCCGTGCCTCAGACCATTCGAGCTGCCGCTCGGAAACGCGACTACGTCGCTCAGAAAACTTGACTCAACGTGAACATGTTCGCTGCTTTAAGAAGTCTAACGCTCAGCGGCTGATGTTGTTAACAGAAACAATGACGTTTCATTTAACTTGGCGCTGTATAAATACTCAGTCAGACAAAACACAGGCTATCTCAACCTCAACTCACGAAGCTGAATTCAGGAACACCAGAATGCATCGATTTACAGTTGGACTGGCCAGTGCGGCGTTCGCACTATTTTTGGCAACAGGAAGTGACGTTGTTTACGCTCAATCATCTCACGAAAACATGGCGTGGCAAAAAGAAGCTGAGTCACGGTTGAAGGCGATCTACGACCGTGGTGAATTTCGAGCAAAGACTTTTCAGGCCAGATGGCATTCTGACAGTTCCGGGTACAGGGTGCGGGAACGAGATTCGCAAACGAACCAGATGGCTGACGTAAACTACGATGTTCGGACGGGAGAACGCGCGGAATCGACGGACGTTGCGAAGGGCACTGAGCGGCCCTCGCTGCATTCGCCGGATGGTAAAAGCGTTCTGGAGTTTCGCGATCGAAATCTCTTCGTTCGAAACGTCGACAGCGGACAGCGAACTCAACTGACGATGCACTCCGACGAGCGAGACGTTCGCTATAACGATCCCGCATGGAGCCCCGATGGGAAACGAGTTGTGTTCGTGGAATCGGACTCAACCAACGTCAGGCAGCGAGCGGTGTTGGTGCCCGATGATCCATCGTATCCAGGTGTACGGTACAATCGGTTTGCAAGAGTTGGTGAAAAGCTGACAGAACTTCGCGTGGGAGTTGTTGATGCGGATGGAAACAATCTGCAGTGGTTGCCCATCGAATCGCCGGAAGAAGGTTTCTATCTGGGGCAGGTTGAGTGGGCTGGTAACTCGGAAGAAGTGCTGGTGGAAAAGCTCAGCCGCTTCCGAGATAAACGCGACTTTCTGCTCGCAAACGTCAACGGTGATGTGAAGCAGATCTATCACGAATCCAACTCTGCCTGGGCGGTCGGCAGCCAGGGAAAGAATTCCGGGCTGACGTGGGTTCGTGACGGCAAAGCCTTTGTGGTGTTGAGTGAAAAAGATGGCTGGCGACACGCGTTTTTGTGGTCTCGCGAAGGCAAGGAATTGTCGTTGCTGACACCGGGCGAATACGACGTTATTGATCGAGCGACAATTGATGAAGACGGCGGCTGGTACTACTTTTATGCCTCGCCGGAAAATGGAACGCAGAAATATCTGTACCGTGTGCCTCTTGACGGTTCCGGAACGTTGGAACGGATCACGCCGGAAAGACAACCGGGCACACACGACTATGATTTTTCACCGGACGCGAAATGGGCCTTTCATACGTATTCCACGTTGGATTCGCCGCCAGTTGTTGAGCTGGTTGAACTATCGGGCCACCGAGTTATTCGTGTTCTGGAAGACAACAGCGTACTGCGAGAAAAGATGAAGGAAGTCGTATCGCATCCGACGGAGTTTCTGAAGCTTGACATCGGCGACGGCATTTCCATGGACGCATCGATGGTCAAGCCGAAAGACTTTGATGAATCGAAGAAGTATCCCGTCTTCATTTATGTCTACGGCGAACCGTATGCTCAGACAGTGCTGGACAATTGGGGAGCCGCTCAGATCGACTTTCATCGTGTTGTTGCAGATCTTGGCTACTTAGTGGTTTCGATCGACAACCGAGGCACTCCCGCGCCGAAGGGAGCTGCATGGCGGCGATCAATTTTCGGCAGCCTGGGACCGTTGTCGACGGAAGAACAGGAAGCGGGGCTTAAAGAACTGGGACGTATGCGACCGTACGTGGATTTGTCTCGAGTTGGAATCTGGGGTTGGAGCGGTGGTGGATCCAACACGCTGAACGCCATGTTCCGCAAACCCGATTCGTATCATGTGGGCATCGCCGTCGTGCCCAAACCGCAGCCGCATTTGTACAATGCATGGTTCCAGGAAATCTACATGCGAACTCGCGAAGTCAATGCGGACGGATATGAAAAAGCCGCCGCGATCAATTATGCAGATGGTCTGAAGGGCAAGCTGCTGATCGTCACCGGTTCGGGCGAAACGAACACGCACATTCAGATTATCGAAGGGCTGGTTGATCGACTGATTGAACTCGGCAAACCCTTTGACTACATGGTGTACCCCAATCGCGACCACGGTTTGCGTGAGGGCAACGGGACATTGGTGCACGTCAGAATGCTGATCATCAGATATCTGCTGCAGAATCTTCCGCCCGGGGCTCGTTAGAGTCTTACTGAAAATGATGCGCGTACGGCGCGCATCATTTCGTAGCGGGTCGGCGATTGGAACATTCCACGTTCTTTCGCACACCACGCTGCTGGGTCAAGGGCAAAGCCCTTGTTAGAGAGCTCGACGACTGCTTTATGCAAGTTATGTCAGACAATGTGTTGAATTCGAGGATTCGTCCCACGGGGGGTGATCGTTTCTGGCGACTGTAATTTACCTTTTATCGTTTATGGAAGTTGTGTCGCCTTTTACGGTTCGCCCACCGGATTGTCGCAAACGTTGTCGGTGACTAAGATCTGCTGGGTTCCTTTCTCCATTGCAGACACGGAAGTTTCATGCGCAGCAGTCTTTACGTTGGTACCAACGGCAACGCCACCGGAAAACGAATGGTGGCGCTGGGGCTGATGGAACTCGCCTCACGCCGGTTTGGTCGTGTCGCTTTCTTTCGTCCTGTTGTTCGAGTCAGTGCGGAAGCGGATCTCAGCATTCGTCTGATGCGGTCTCGATACAGCTTGACAACTTCACCTGAACAGATGATGGGTGTCACGCGAGCTCAGGCGCGGCAAATGCTGGCCGAAGATCGATCGAGCGATCTGATTCAGCTGATTCAGCAGCGATTTAAATCACTGGAATCCGAATCCGATTTTGTGGTGGTCGAAGGCACCAGCTTTCAGGGCCTGGCACCGGAACTGGAATTCGCACTGAATGCGGATATTGCAGTTAATCTGGGCTGCCGCGTACTGTCTGTTTACGGAATGGGAAATCGATCTGTCAGAGACTGCGTTCAGTCGGTGTCGATCGGCAACGACAATTTTGCTTCGCACGGAGGACAGTTGATTGCAACCATTATCAATCAGGTTCCGGACGATCAAAAGACAGCTCTTAAAGAAGCCTCTTCGGCAGCAGGTTTGGGTGTGAGTGCTCCGCTGTATCTGTTGCCAGAAGAACGACTGCTGCGGCAACCGACGGTTCGCGAAATTCAGGTTGGTGTAGGGGCCAGCTTTTATGCTGGTGATGTGACGGCACTCGATCGCGAAGTCGCCTGTCTGAAAGTGGCTGCGATGCAGTTGCCTGGATTTCTTGATCGGCTTTCTCATGGCAGTCTGGTCATGACTCCCGGAGACCGCAGCGACATTCTGGTTGGCTGCGTGCTGGCGTGTTCTCAGATTGACGGCCCGTCTCCCGTGGCCGTTGTCTTGACTGGTGGCATCATGCCTCCTCCGTCCGTATGCCGCCTGATTGAAAATGCGACGGCACTGCCGATTCTGACGTGTGGAAACGACACTTATACAGTGGCCTCAAGAGCTGCTGACGTGCGGGCGGAAATCGGCGAACATTCACCTCGCAAAATCGAATCGGCGCTTGGTGTTTTTGAGAGTAATGTTGACATCGACGAACTGGCCAACCGGTTGCAGGCTCCATCCATTCAAAGAATCACACCGATGTTGTTTGAGCACTCGCTGATTCAGCGAGCTCGGCAACACAAAGTGACGATCGTTCTTCCCGAAGGTGCCGAGCCACGAATTCTGCAGGCCGCAGATGTGCTTCGTCGCCGCGATGTGGCGAACCTGGTCTTGTTGGGAGATCCGTCAGCGATCGCGGCTGCTGCTGCTAAAGTTGGATTTGTTCTGCCGGAGGTCGGTGTTGAAGTGATTAATCCCGCCACAAGTTCGTTGCGAGAATCTTTTGCTGACGAATACTTCGAACTGCGGAAGCACAAGGGAATTACTCACGATATTGCGTTGGATCGCATGCAGGATGTGACGTACTTTGGCACGATGATGGTTCATCGTGGATTGGCTGGAGGCCTTGTTTCAGGGGCCGTTCACACAACTGCAAATACAATTCGTCCGGCGTTCGAGTTCATCAAGACTCGACCGGATGTTGACGTGGTCAGCAGCGTGTTTCTAATGTGTTTAAAAGACGGAGTTCTGGTGTACGGTGATTGCGCCGTGATTCCAAATCCCACTGCCGATCAGTTGGCCGCTATTGCGATCAGCAGCGCCGAAACGGCCGTTCAGTTTGGGATTGAGCCGAGAATCGCGATGTTGTCGTATTCGACGGGGGAAAGCGGGCAGGGGGAAGATGTCGAAAAAGTTCGCCGAGCGACAGCGACTCTGCGAGCTCAGCGGCCCGATTTACTGGTCGAAGGTCCTCTGCAATATGATGCTGCCGTAGATCCCAGTGTGGCAGCCACCAAGATGCCCGGTAACCCGGTTGCCGGGCGCGCGACAGTACTGATTTTTCCAGATCTGAATACAGGAAACAATCTTTACAAAGCTGTGCAGCGTTCTGCCGGAGCGACAGCGATTGGACCGGTGTTGCAGGGATTGAATCGGCCGGTGAACGATCTTTCTCGAGGTTGCACGGTTACCGATATTGTCAACACGGTTGCGATTACTGCAATTCAGGCTCAATCAGTGAACTCACTGGATGCGAATATCTGAATTAAGTGCCATCCTTTTTTGAGTTGATTTTCTAATGAATGTGCTCGTTTTTAACGTCGGCAGCACCACGCTGAAGTATGCGTGTATCGATCCGGCCGCTGGCAGGCGAATTGCTGGTGGAATCGTGGATCGTATTGGGCAAACCGATGGCGACGCGGCGACTCATGCAGACGCCGCCCGCATCGCCATCGAACAGGTTGGCGACACGCTGTTTTCTGCAATTGGGCATCGGATTGTGCAGGGCGGCGACCAATTTCAGCAACCGACACTGGTTGATGCTGGCGTTCTGGATAGGTTGAAGCAGTTGGATTCTCTGGCTCCGCTGCATAATCCACCAGCTCGACAAGTTGTGGAATCGCTGCTGCATGTCGATGTTCCGCAAACTCTGGTTTTTGACACGGCCTACTTTGCGACGCTTTTACCGGACGCTTATCTGTATGCCATTCCGGAATGGGTTTATCGCCAACATGGTGTGCGAAAATACGGCTTTCATGGAACGTCCCATCAATTTGTGACTCAGCGAGCACTGGAGTTTCTGGGTGGTGAAACGTCAACATTGAAGATTATCACCATGCATCTTGGAGGCGGCGCCAGCATTACTGCGTCGGTTGGTGGCATGGCCGTTGATACTTCTATGGGCATGACACCTTTGGAAGGACTTGTGATGGCGACGCGTTGCGGAGACATTGACGCAGCTGTTCCGCTGTACCTGATTCGGGAAGCCGGTATGACGGCCGATGAAGTAGACACGCTGCTGAACAAGCAAAGCGGACTTGTCGGATTGTGTGGCAGTTCCGACATGAGAACCGTGTTGCAGCGCTGCGGCCAGGGCGATCAATCGGCAACACAGGCGGTCGAAATTTATGTTCGCCGAATCATCAAAGCGATTGGCAGTTACTACGCCCTATTAGGTGGAATCGACGCGCTGGTCTTCACAGCCGGCGTTGGAGAACACTCAGCTGAAATTCGCCAACGAGTCACTTCACCGCTGCGTCATCTGGGAATTGCTGTGGATCCGGTGCTTAACGAAACGTGCGGCGGTGACGTTACTGAAATCACGGCAGCAGACGCGACTGCTCGCACGCTGGTGATTCCCACCGACGAAGAATTAGCGATTGCTCGCCAGGTGCGGATGGGGTAGGCCGTCGTTGACGATTTGCTCGCCGCAAACGGTTGCTGTTGTTTGCATACCAGATTGTTCAACCGCCTTGGTCAACATTTTCTGATCACGTGGGTTAATTTTGATTGCGAACGCTGCTTCGGTCGGGAGACGTGCGGCGGAAATGTTCGTGCAGACGGTTGGTCTGGTAGGCCTCGATCAGGCGTTCCAGCATTTGCTGACGATAGCGAATTCTTTGGCCTCGTTCTGTGTCTCGCATACAGCGAGGCTTGTTGAATACGCGAATTTCCTGAACGTTGGGCACGATGTCGATGCCATCTGCCAACGCTGCATCAACGGATTCGAAATGATGGTGTTCGGCCAGCACAATTCGGTTGGGTTCCAGTACCAACGTATAACCGTAGTCGCCGTACGCTTCTGAAAATGCTCCATCAATGGTGATGGCTTTGCCGCTGCGTTTTAGAGGTGATTCGCCAGCTTCTACCTTGACTGGAACGTGGCCGTTGACGATCAGTCCGCCTTCTGTGGCCATGCCGAATTCTGTCAACACACTGTCGCAGAAGTCGACTTCGTGGATCAATGCAAAGTACGGGTCTTTGGTTTCGCGGTGCGAGTTTTTGTCCTGAATAAAATCGCGTTCAAAGGTGGCGATGCGATCTTTGCCAAACAACGGAGATCTGGGGCCGCTCCACAGGTACCACAAAAAATCGAGGTCTGGCTGTGCCGCTCCCACAACGGCTCGACGCACGACCGTCTCAATGTGTTCAAACAGTTTACGTCCCGCAAGCTGTTGACCGTCCACTGACAAGGGAAGAAAGTTGCCATCGGTATCGACCGGCACGCAGCCGTGAAAGATCAGGCATTCGTCGCGTCCCAGGTACATAGAACCGTGACCCACCATAAAGCGGACCTGTTCCTGCAGCTTCTGGCTGTTCAGAAACGAATGCTTTAAGCGAGCCAGGCAGGACGCTTCTTCGTCAGAAAGTTTGTACGGGTCGGCGGGGTCTATTGTTGGAAACCGTTTGTCGCGTAGTTCGTAAACGGTTCCGTCGATTTCGATTGTGCCGCGAACGTGGTCGATACGGTGCAGCAGTCTTCTGTGGTCCAGTCCCCATTGAGGATTCCGTTCGATCAACTGGCCTTCCAGTTTGAACTGCATAATGACGGCCGCTTTTTGCATGCGTGCCACAACATCGTTGGGTCTCATGCCTTCACTTTTGGGCATAAAGAATTCCGCCGGATCGTCTGCATAAACGGTGTGGGCGAGATGTTCCAAAGGCGTTAATGGAATACTGTAGCCTTCATCCAGCTGACCGATGCGGCGATAGCGTAACGATACTCGCAGCACCGTGCAGATCAACGCTTCGTTGCCCAGTGCGGCGCCCATCCATAAGGCATCGTGATTGCCCCAGATGAATTCCACGTTCGGCTGAAGTCGCAGGTATTCCACAACACGATCGCCACGCGGACCACGGTCCCAGCAGTCGCCACCGATAATCAATTCGTCAACCGCCAGATTACGAATCAAGCGACCCAGCAGGTGAATCAGATGCAGGGCTCGATCACGGCGGACCAGTTCATCCAGCATCGCTTCCACAAATTCCGGGCCACGTTCTGTTGAGGGAGAGTGCAGCAGTTCCAGCAGCAGTTCGCTGTATTCCGCCGGGAACAGTCGAGTGGCCAAACGCAGGCTGTATGTGGAAACAAGGTGCCGCAGTAGTTCCAGCTGAGGCTTCAGGACTCGTGCAGCGAAGGCTCGTATGTCTTCGGGAGTCGTCAACGTTTGTTGCAGGCGTTGGGTGACTTCCGCAGGATAAAACGTGAGCTTCAGGAACTCGGCAAGTTCATCTGGTGACATCTTGCTGCTGAACATTTCTTCCACCAGCGGCCTAAGCGTTCCCGATGCGTTGTTGATGACATGCTGCAGTTTTTTGTCTTCACCGTGAATGTCGCTGATAATGTGAACGGCGCTTTTGGGCAGAGTCTGTACGGCGGCAAGTCGAGCCATTTCAGCGATGACCGCATCGACGTTCGGGTACTCCAGAGCGAGCAGTTCCAGGACGGTAAGATCAGCTTCGGGACGCTTAAACGACAGAGAAGAGTTAGTCATGAAATGTCAGGGCACAGTAAAATCACTCGGGACGATCAGGCAACGGTAGGTGAGCATACAGGAATCGGCATACAAGAGCATGGTATTGGGGAAAATTCCGTCAGCAGGTTATATGAGTTACGGACTTGCTGGCGAAGAAAACGTCCATAATCGCAACCCGAACTGCGGTCGCGGGTAAGCCAGTGGTGGAACGAAGAACAGCTTGCCTGGGGGGGGCACCTGTAGGTACAGTGTTTTGGAAGTACCTACATGCTGATGGAAGCCACCGGTGGCGTGTTGCTACGGGACTTGGAAAATGGTCCTGATGCAGCGTTCGTCAGCATGCTGTTCACAAGTTGATCGTTTGTTTGTTGCTGCCAAACGGCAGCGTGTTATCCGCGAAACGGCGTCGCGTCCGTTTATTACTTACCGTCGAATGTTCAGATCTTATGTCCAACAGTCTTCAGGAATTTGCCAGTCGTCTTCGGTCACTACTGTTGGGCAGATCATCACGTCGCCGTCGTGCAGCATCAGTGGCCAGAATGCAGCAGCTGGAATGTCGAGCACTGCTGGCGTCGGTGATGGACAGCGGCACAACATTGCAGATTGAACTTCAACAGGGCGAACGTGTTGAAGTTGTTTCCAACGGGACCAACTATGAATTGACGTCCACAACTTCGACGTTCTTAAACGCTGGCGTGACTGACGCCGCAGACTTCTCAGCATTTGGGGCGAGCACCCTGTCACTCAACGATCTGGGTCAATACACCGACATTCAGATTGTCGATGCGGCGGCGGGAGCATCAGTGCGATTCCCTGATGCGGGCACGGGGCAGTTCAGCCACCATTTCGACATCATGCTGGACGATGCCGCTTCTCCTGTGTCGATTGTGTTTAACGGGGTGGCACATTTTGGAACTCACAATCTGACCGCTAACACCGATGGTTCCATTCTGTTCCTTAGCGGATCGGACCTGTCGTTTTCTGATGGCGATATCAGCCTGACTGCCGTGAACGCCACGGATGGTTTGGCGGCGAGAAAAGGAATCAGCATTGTTGAAGGAAAGATCACGACCACGGGTTCGGGGGATATTCTGCTGAATGGAACGGGATCGTCAGCTGTAGGTTTGAACGACATGGATGGGGTTTATCTGGACTTCAATGCGCAGATAGCCTCGACGTCGACTTCGGCAAATGCGGGCACCATTACACTGAACGGAACCAGTGGAGTTGGCAAGGACTTTGCTGCCGGACTTCAGATTAAGAATTCGACTATCACCAGCTCGATGGGCGCTATTCAGCTGACGGGTGTGGGCGGCGGCGGCAGCGGGCATTCGCATTACGGAATCAGCATTCACACATCTTTGGTTGAATCCACGGGGACGGGAATTGATGCGGCGACAATTGTGCTGGATGGAACCGGCGGCGTTGCGGAATCCTGGGGCGTGGGGCTGGGCATATTCAACGACACGATCGTGCGCAGTGTTGACGGCGATATTGCGTGGATCGGTCGGGGAGCGGCCGGAACATTTGGAAACAACGTCGGTATCAAAACGGGCGAGTTCACTCTGGAGTCAACCGGCGTGGGCGCGAACGCAGCAAAAATTTCGGTTCAGGGCATTGGCGGAAGTGGCACAAACAGCAACGCGGGTGCTTCGTTGGAGGGCGATAACTCCGTAATTCGCAGTGTCGATGGAGCAATCTCATTGCTGGGCGATGTCGGGCTTGATTCCACTGAGCACGGAAATTCCGGCATTTGGGTTGGTGCGTCAGTAATTTCCACGGGGACAGCGCCGATTGATATCACTGGGATTGGTGGCGTGGGCAGCCAGTTTAGTCGTGGTGTCGGTATCAGTGGCGCAAACACAGTTATTTCGTCTCAGTCGAGCTCGATCACGATTACTGGAACGGGGGGAAACACGACTCTTGGGTCTGGTCAGGGCGTTGAAGTGGTTAACTCTTCAACGATCGTGAGCAATACCGGATCGATTACCATCACAGGCCGCGGCGGCAACGGAGGCTCGTTTAATTCCGGTGTTGAAATAAAATCGTCATCGTCGATTCGCTCGACTGGGGTTGGGGCCAATGCAGCCACAATTGTGATTGATGGACGAGGCGGAAGTGGAGAAAACAATAACGTTGGGCTGTTGCTATCAGCAGAGAGTTTGCTTAGCAGTATCGACGGTGACATCACTTTGATTGGTACAGGTGGTGATGGATTCGGCTCCAGTAATCGTGGGGTTAATTTAGCTGGTTTTGATCGCATTGAATCAACTGGAACCGGCCAGCATGCTGCCAATATTTCCATCATAGGCAGTGGAGGAAACGGAACCGCATTCAATCATGCCTTCTATTCTGTTGTTGGTGAAAACGCTCCCGCATTGATCAGCAGTATTGATGGTGACATCCAGATCAACGCGACGAGCGGTCAGGTCTTAATGGAAGGTTCCAATTCTGCCATCACTGTAGAGGCACCGATCAGCGCCACGGGTGATGGAAACATTACTTTGAACGGCACCGCAACGCTCGGAACTGTCTGGAGCCGAGGTGTGGCGGTTGTGCGGACCGTCGTTTCCACGAACAGCGGCGATCTGTCTGTAACGGGAGTCGGTGGGCGAGGATCGGGGAATCAAAATGAGGGTGTCGTTGTCAGCAACGAAGCAACGCTGACTACTAACACGGGATTGATTTCGCTGAACGGGACTTCCGGAACGAACAACAGTCACGGTGTCGAAATCTGGGGCAATGCTGGCGTCGGCGGGAAAGTTCTGTCGACGGGTTCAGGCAGCATCGAAATTGTTGCCGGTGGTGAAGGAACCGGTGTTAAAGATGACTTCCGAATCTACGCCGACGCAATCATTGGTGGCCCCAACGCAACCGGTGATATTTCGATCAAAGCCGACACGATGACGCTCAGCGATAACGCGTCTATTCAGTCGAGCGGCCATCTGACGATTGCTCCAATGACGGACGGCCTGGAAACTCAGTCAATCAGTCTGGGCTTCGAATCGGCCGGCGGTCGCAGCGATTTGAATCTTACCGACAGCGAACTGGCCACAATTCAACCAGGTTTCGCGTCGATTACTCTTGGCACTTCGGGGCTGGCTGACAATCGCAACCTGGTGACGGTGGAGTCTTTACACTTGCTGTCAGCGTCCACGATTATCGGCGGCACCATCAACGATGCACTCGGCACAGACTTTGATGTTTCGTCCACCACATTGGCAGGCACCATTGATGCCAGCGTTCTGCGAGCTTCGGGTGACGTTGTGCTGGCTGCAAACAGCACCTTCTTGATTGATGTAGCGGGAATTCAGCCCGGCGAGGACGCTCGGCAGTATGATCAGTTGGTAGCGGCCGGGAAAGTTGACATTCAAGCCGGGGCTGAGTTGGATGTAAACCGGGTTATTTCCTGGCGACCTCAAGGTGGCGAACAAATCACCATTGTGCAACGTACGGGTGGCAGCGGTACGTTTGGCGGGTTGGCGGAAGGTGCGGTTTTGCCGAACTTCCTGAATGCCACGATCAGCTATGTGGGAGGCGACGGTGACGACATTGTGTTGACGTTGCCAACAACTCTGCCTGCATTTTCGACAAGCGTCAATCTTGGCGATCTGGGTTCAGCGGGCATCACGATTCATGGAGCCGACGCTGATGGGCAAGTTGGGCAGTCCGTGCAAAGCGCAGGCGATGTTAATGGCGACGGCATTGATGACTTTATCATTGGAGCAACCAAAGCCAATACAGCCGACAATGGACGGACCAATGCGGGCGAAGCGTATTTGATTTATGGCAGCCGAAATCCGGCGGTCAGCATTGATGTTGCCAACCTCGGCAATCAGGGCGTGATTTTTCGAGGTGCTGGCAGTGACCAGAACACCGGACATTTCGTTGACGCGGCGGATATCAATAACGACGGCTATAGCGACGTGATCATCGGCGCGCATCTGCGTGCTGGTAACGGCGGCAGTGCTGCTGCGGGAGCCGTCTATGTGGTGTGGGGTGGCCCCACTTTGGCAAGCACGATAGATCTGGGCAACCTTGGTTCATCGGGAATTACGGTTCTTGGCGCTGATGCGAATGACCTGACAGGGAATCCCGTGGCAGCGGTGGGAGACTTGAATAACGACGGATTTCAGGATTTCGGCCTGGGGGCTATCTGGGCCGATTCCGTGAACAACACTCGCGATCGAGCGGGTGAAGCCTATGTGATCTTCGGTGGCAATGCCCTGCAAGGCACAATCGATCTGGCTACAGCAAATACTGGAGTGTTGAGGATCTTTGGTGCTCAGGCTGCCGACGAAGCGGGAGTCTCGGTGGCTTCGTTGGGCGACGTGAACGGCGATGGCATCGACGACCTTGTTGTGGGGGCTCGCTTCGCTGACGGCGAGTCCGACCAGACCAGTCGAGCTGGTGAAAGTTATATCATCTATGGAAGTGCCGCCTTGCCCGCTGGTCTTGACCTGTCGTCGGATGCCGACGTCACAATCTATGGCGTCGACGTTGATGATTTTAGCGGGTGGCCCGCACGCGGGCGAGGTGACGTGAACGGTGACGGCTTCAACGACATTGTAATTGGTGCTTCCGGTGCGGATTCTGTTGGCAATCAGAAAGCAAATGCAGGCGAGTCCTACGTTATCTGGGGCGGTTCTGCGTTGCCTGGCGAAATTCGGCTGAGCAATCTGGGGGCTGCTGGGATTACGATTTCCGGTGCCGACAGTCAGGACGAAAGCGGACGTTCTGTGAGCATCGTTGGTGACCTGAATGCAGATGGTTTTGATGACATCGCCATCGGCGCTTACCAGGCTGATGGGCAGAATAATTCAGCCAGCAATGCGGGCGAAGTCTACATCATTTTAGGTGGTCGCAGCCTTCCGCAAACGATTGACCTGAACGACCCCGCAGCTGTGGACTTCGTTTTATATGGAAGTGAAACAGGCGACGAAGCGGGCATCATGGTTCGCGGTGCCGGTGATGTGAACAACGACGGCGTGGACGACCTGATTGTGGGTGCTCGCTATGCCGATTCGGTTAACAGTAGTCGCAGCAACGCGGGCGAAGCGTACGTGGTTTTCGGTAACAGTTTGTTTGTTCCAGCAATTCCTTTGGTGACCGGGCCAGTGGGTACTGTTGTAGAAAATCGCCCCACAATAACGTGGGATGAAGCGGCTGACGCCGTGAGTTACGAATTGTGGCTGGAACTGATCGGTGGCGACAGCAATCCGATTGTGAATGTAGCGGTGTCCACGACAGAGTTAACAGTCCCAACCAACCTTGGTATCGGCAAGTACCGTTCGTGGGTTAGAGCTGTGCGAGGCGATGCAAGCAAAAGTGCCTGGTCGGCGGCAACGTTCAGCGTTGTGGCTCGTTTGGATATTCACGAATTGCCGTTTCATGCGGAAGGCGATCTTCGTCCGACGATTTCGTGGGACGCTGTTGATGGAGCAGTCGGTTATCGAGTTTATGTCAGCAATTCAACGTTGCAAACGACAGTTGTGGATACCTTGGTGAGCGAGACTTCGTTCACGCCGACAACTGACTTTGATTTTGGTCGGCACCGCATCTGGGTCCAGCCGCTGGGAGTCGGCAGTTTTGCGAGCACCTGGTCAGCCGTTCGGGAATACTACGTTGGTCCGCAGTTGACGACTCCTGCGCATTCGACGTTGAATACCAAGCCGGTATTCAGCTGGACTGATATGTCAAGCGTCGGTTCTGTGCAGATCTACATTCAAAAAGGCAGTACCGTCGTTGTTAACGAATCGGGCATCACAGGGAACACCTTCACACCGACGGAAGACCTGGCAGAAGGAAATTATCGCTGGTGGGTTCGTCCATCTGCAACCAATGGTCGAGCAGGTGCATGGAGTCTGGCGGAGACGTTTAACGTTGGCGGCAGCACACAGATTCTGGGGCCGGACGAAACCGTGACTTCCGGTTTGACAACGATTACCTGGGAAGCCGTTGATCAGGCGGCATGGTACGAAGTTTATCTGCTGCATGACGGCACGGGAACTGTTCAACGACATTCCGGGCTTGGCGACGCCAGCTATCAAACGGCTCCTTTGGCGAAAGGCGATTATCGAGTCTGGGTGCGACCGTACACGGCTGCAGGTACGCCCGCCCGATGGAGTTCCGTGCATCAATTCACCGTGGCTTCTTCCGCAAGTAGCCTGACGGCTTCAATTGATGTTGCCACGCAATCAACATTCGATGTGACGCCTCAATTGACATGGTCGGCCAGCAGCGTTGCAACGACGTTTAACGTTTATTTGACTGACGGAGTGTCCGTGGTTCAGCAATCGGGCATCACGGACGTTCAGTGGACTCCATCGAGCGATTTGGCCGCTGGGGAATGGCGTTGGTGGGTGCAACCTGTGAATTCGTCTGGGATAACTGGTCCGTGGAGTTCTGCGGGGATTGTTGACACATCCGCACGAGCGGTTGTTACGGCCAACTGGCCAGCAAATTCCAGTAACGTCACGATTAACTGGGCCAGTGTTGGTGAGGCTTCCAAATACGTACTTCAAATCAGTAATGCCGCCACAGAAGAATCACTGTTGCGAATCGAAGACCTAACAGACACGACCTACATCGCTGATTTGTCATCTGCCTCGCTCGCGTCCGGCAGCACGATCAGAATCTGGGTTCGAGCAATCAGTTCCTCAGGCGCGTTGGCACCGTGGAGCCTTGCTGCCAGCGTGACGTCAATTTCTTAGCAGGTTACTTAGTTCCGGTTTTGCACTCCGCCGCTGCACCAAATTTGGTGACGTTGCTGAGAGCCGTACATTTGCGGTCAAGATGTGTGTAGCCGCCATCGACGAACATGATCTGGCCGGTGGTGTGGCTGGAACGAGGCGACGCCAGAAACACGACCATGTCAGCCATTTCTTCAATCGTTGTGAACCGTTGGCCCAGCGGTATCAGCTGTTCGATTTCATGACGAGCTGCTTCCGGATCCGGCATCGCAGCCAGACATTTTTCATACAATGGAGTCCACGTTTCGGCCGGAAGCACGGCGTTAACTCGAACACCATCGCCTGCCAGTTCGACCGCCCATTCGCGAGTCAGCCCGTTGATTCCACCTTTGGATGCTGCATAGCCGGAAGTGCCTCCCTGGCCGGTTTCGCACACTTTCGACCCGATATTAATGATGCATCCCTGAGAAGACTTCAACGCGTCCAACGCGTAGTGAGCCATCGCGTAATAATGAATCAGGTTGCGTTTCAATGATTCCACAAAAGCAGCCGGGCCTGCGTTCAGTCCGGCTCCGTCGTTGACACCGGCATTGTTGACCAGAATGTCGATCCGGCCAAAGCGTGCCAGGGTCTTCTCCACCGCGATGCGGCATGCTTCTGTGTCTGTGAGGTCTCCCTGAATGAACAGGCATTCGCAGCCTTCTTTTGCATATTCCGCTTCCAGTGCCTTGCCTTCTGCTTCGCTGCGATTCACGTTGGCGACTTTAACGCCTTCGGCAATCAGCGATTGGACAATTCCCAGCCCGATGCCCTTTGATCCGCCGGTAACGATTGCGACTTTATTTTGTAGCTGAAGGTCCATAGTGCGGGAGCCAATAAACGAGGGCTGGCAGTATTGAACTGCGGGAAAGAACTGCTGATAAACGGCCAAGATAGCGTCTTCAACCACGGTGAACAGTGTTTTGCCAAAGTCCGCACCGATTGCCGCGAAACATTTTTTGGAAGTCAAACATGTAACGGAAACCTGCTATCATGGCATCATACAGCGGGATTTTCCTGTTTAGCAGGTTGGCAACCATCTGCCTGTACGTTGGTTCCGCAATTGTTGTTGAAATTTCAGTTGTGTTGCAAAGCAGTGTGAAATTTCCACAAACACTATTTCCTCGTTGTTCAGGCTTTTAGCTTCATGAAAAGTGCATTCAGGATTCGGCGGATATGACGGACGAGTCTGTTTCCAGCGAAGACGGCGGCAGTCGCTTTAGTCTGATTGTGTCGTTGCTGATTGTCGCCGTGTTTGCGTTGATGTGGTGGCTGAATCGCTCAAGCCCCGATGGCGCCTGGGCGTTGGCCTATACCATTGCCGAGGTGACTTTGGTGTCCGTCGTTATCTGGCAGGTCTGCGACCCGTTTGCCGATGCGGCTCAGTGGGTCGGCCAAAAGTTTCGGTTGCCGGGGTCGGTTCGCGGAGCAACTCTGGACGCAATTGCCAGTTCGATGCCGGAACTGTTCAGTGGTATTTTCTTCGTCGTTATCGCCATTTCAGCGGCAAAAGATCTCAACCCCGGCGATACGGCAGCCGCAGGTGAAGCGATTCTTAAGGCAGGCGCAGAAGGATTTGGATCAACGATCGCGACGTGTGCGGGCAGCGCCGTTTATAACATGATTTTGATTCCCGCGTTTTGTGCGATGGTGATTTCGTTTGTTCGACCTGAACGCCCGACTATCGATGTTGACGACGAAGTGATTTCGCGAGACGGAATCTGGTTTTTGTGTTGCGAAATTCTGCTGATCATGTTTCTGTTTCAGAACCAGATGATGTGGTGGATGGGCATTGTTCTGCTGATTGTGTACGGCGTGTACATCGCTCAGCTGTACTTCGACGCGATGCAGTATCGAGTTAAAATGGACGCGATCAATGCGTATCTGAGTCAAAATGGCGCCGATGGCAACGTGCGAGACATTGTGGCGGCAGTTCGTGAACAGGGCGTTCGCGTGACGGCAAATTTTGCGATGAAGGCTCAGGATGAATTCCGAGATCCCAACAGGACAGGTGACGACGAAGAAGAGCGAACGGATTCTGCAGGAGTTTTCTTCGGCTACTTCCACATACCACTGAACGGGCTCACGACGTGTCTTGTTCTGTTGGGGGCCACCCTGTTGGCGGCGTCGGCGTGCTATTTTCTTGTGGAGGCGACAATTCGAACGGCTGAAATTCTGAAGGTGCCCGCGTTCTTTGTGGCCGTGATTCTGGCGGCTGCGGCTTCGTCTGTACCCGATACGTTTTTGGCAATTGCGGCTGCTCGCCGAGGCGACGATTCTGGTGCCGTTTCAAACGCCTTTGGATCTAATATTTTTGATATCTGCATCTGTCTGGCGATACCTTTGCTGGTGAATTCGTGGCTGACAGGTTGGGAGCCCGTGAGTCTATTGCAGGATGGAAAGCCAATTGCAGGCCTTGTGGGATTGCGAATTTTGCTTGTCGTGTTGACAGTTGTGAACCTTGGAATTATGTGGCACAATCGCCAGATTACTCGGAAAAAAGCATTCATAATGTGTGGCCTGTACGCCGTGTTTGTTGCCTACGCCGTATTAGGCTCCTTGGGAATCCTGTTCTGATTCCAGCTGGCAGTTTTCTGAAACGTCGTGCATTTTTGAAGTTAGCTCGATACGATTTAGTGTCCTCAGTGTTTCCACAACAGGTGGCCTTTGTGGCTGCTTGAATATCCTGCCTCATCATTTCTGAAAGGTGCCACCACATGGCTCAGTCAACCAACAACAGAAGTCAAGTCGATCGCCGCGCGTTCGTGAAAGCCATTGGTGGAGTATCTGCTTTGGCAGCATTGGGTGGAGGACGATTGTCGGCTGGTTTATTTGCCGGGCCATCACCCAGCAGTGCGGCAGAAACTGCTGTCACTGAATTCTATAAGACACTTTCCGAAAGTCAGAAAGGTCAGATCTGTTTCGGGTTTAATCACCAGTTGAGGAACAGGATTAATGCCAACTGGAACATCACCAAGCCTGAAATCGGTGACGATTTTTACACCGACAAACAACGCCAGCTGATCGAACAGATCTTTCGCGGCATGACCAGCGAAGATGGTTACAAAACGTTGAAGCACCAGATGGCCGACGATTCCGGCAGTATCAATTCCTACAGCGTGGCCGTGTTCGGCGAACCGGGCAACGGCGATTTTGAATTTGAATTGACCGGCCGACACCTGACACTGCGAGCCGACGGCAACAGTGTGGACAAGGCGGCATTTGGTGGCCCCATTGTTTACGGACATGGTATCGAAGAACCTAAAGAAAACGTCTTCTACAACCAGACCGTTCAAACCAACAAGGTGTTCCAGGCGTTGGATGCAGCTCAGGCTGAAAAAGCTTTGGTGAAGACAAAGATCCCAGCGGAGACAGCCGTGCAGATTCAGGGGGAAGGCGGAAACTTCCCCGGCATCAGCGTCGCCGATTTGACGTCTGATCAAAAAGTCCTGGTCGAAGAAACGTTAAGCTTTTTGCTGGCACCTTTCCGTGAAGAAGATCGTGCTGAGGTGATGGAGATCGTCAAAGAAAGCGGCGGCGTTGAAAAACTGAACATGGCCTTCTTTCAGAATGGCGATCTGGGTTCCGACAAGGTCTGGGACGTATGGCGTGTAGAAGGGCCATCGTTTGTTTGGCATTTCCGAGGGGCACCGCACGTTCACGCTTATATCAATATCGGTCATAAGAAAGCATAGTTCCTCGTAAGAACTGAAGCTGGACGTGTACCAGGAAACGGCGACCCATGTGGTCGCCGTTTTCGTTTCTGATCGTCGAAAGAAGCGCCTGGTGAAAACAGGTGCTTGGTGCAAGCAAAAGCGTTACTGTGTTTTAGTCTCCGGATTTTCTGCTTTCGCTTGTGAACTCGTCGGAATTTCGAAACGATGTTGGCATTCTGAAGTGCATCATGATGGTGCAGGCCGTTGTTGAGTTTTTTAAAGTATCAGGTTCTGATATGCGATTCGTATTTTTAATGGTGTTCACATTCGTCAGTCATTGTTCTGCAATTGCTGTCGATCTTCCGGATGACGCAAAGCCGCTTCCCGAACTCAAGCTGGAAACCGGTGTCGCGTATTCGTTGGGCTCTTCCGTAATTATCGAACTGAAGGAAGTCCCTGAAAACGGAAAACTGAATTTGCCTCGGATGGCCAACGTCGTCGAAAAAGTACGTTGGTTGGGTGACACCAGCGATGCTGTGATGAAACTTGGCTCTGAGATCACAGTGTGGACAGTCGATTTGTCCGAACCTCCTGCAGGTGAAACACGGTATCTGGAGCTGGTGCTGGACGCCGTTCCTTTGACATTCCATGGAAAGGTGATTGCAGAGTCCGATAAGCACGGAGTGTTCGTTTTGCCCGCGAAATTCGCAACGACGTTTGGGGAGAAGCTGCGATTTGAACCTCAGCCTCACAAGGACACGATCGGTTATTGGGTAAACGAAAAAGACTATGCTGAATGGCACATAAAAAATGCCAGCAGCGGCGTGTACGACGTAGAGATCTTTCAGGGCTGCGGTAAAGGGCAGGGCGGTAGTGATATCGAACTGCAGGTGGCCGATCAGAAGACAGCTCTGACCGTGTTGGATACAGGACACTTTCAGAACTTCAAATGGCGAAAAATGGGACAGATTGAAATCCCCGCAGGAGACGACGTTACCGTTAGGCTGGCCGCCATCAGGAAGGCCAAGAACGCGGTCATGGATTGTCGCGAAATCCGACTGATTCCGGCTAAGAACAACGATCCATCACTGCGGCAAGCCAGCAGCAACGAAGCCTATCAGGAAAATCCCGGCACAGCTGGCAATGGGAATTTCACGATTGGCCCGGAATACACTATTGATCCCGATCTCACGGATCGCGGTAATCCCAAAGGAAAGTATTTTGAATTCTCAATGCCGTTGGCGGACAGCAAGATTTTTCGCGGCGACGATTCGACTCTCGATCGTAGAAAAGACATTCGAAAAGAACGAAAGATCTTTGTCTATGTGCCAGCCGCTTACAAAGACGGAACCAAGGCACCGATTCTGGTGATTCATGATGGACCTGGCCAGATGAATCTGGTGCGCAATGCTCTGGACAATCTGACCATTTCAAAAGATGCTGATCGCAAGTTGCCAGCCTTAATCGCCATCGCCGTTCAGAACGGTGGTAACGACAGCAAGGGAAGTCAGCGAGGACTTGAGTACGACACAATGTCGGATCGACTGGCTCGATTTATCAATGATGAAGTTCTGCCAGCCGTGCTGAATAACTCAGAAATCAAAGCCGCATATCCGAAGATCGCATTTACGGATAATCCATGGGGCAAGGCAGCGATGGGTTGCAGTTCTGGCGGAGCTGCCGCTTTAACGATGGGCTGGTTTCGTCCTGATTTGTTTCGCCGCCTGATTACCTATTCTGGAACATTCGTCGATCAACAGGACGACGACGCTGCCGAAGAAGCCGCGTATCCGTTGGGTGCGTGGGAGTATCATTCCAGCATGAAGCTGATTGAGAACAGCGAAAAGAAGTCGCTACGAATCTTCACTCACGTGTCCGAATTCGATAACCGAGCGAAAGATCCGGAAGAAACTTACCACAACTGGGTGATGGCCAATGAGCGAACCGCTGATGCGCTCAAGGCGAAGGGTTACGACTATCGGTACGTTTACAGCAAAGCGACTCGCCACTGTGACGGCAAAGTCTTCCAGCAAACTCTTGCGGACACACTTGTGTGGATGTGGCAAGGCTATCACGAAGAATAGTAAACGCTTCTTCACTTAGTGCCCCTGTTCCAACAGTTGGATCAGGGACTTCGGGTTTGCAGATGAGTTCGCTTTTGAATAAGTAGAACGGACTTCCAGTCCTTACCTCGTCTGATGGACGGACTGGAAGTCCGTCCATGATGAGTTTTTTGTACCTTCTCGGAAAGCCCAACGACGACAAGCGATTTACTCAGTCCGATGAATCGTGTTGTGGATGACTCGTTCAAAGTCCTCGCCATCGGCAGACTTCAGGCGGCATGAAATTTCCATGCACCATGTCTTCGCAAGCTCCGGGATCGTCAATGTAACGGCTTTGTGGTCCGCTGAAAGTTCGGCCCCTGTTACCTGAATTTCGTGTTCATCAAAGTGCTTCGACCCGTAGTTTGCAGACCGTTGCAACGACCAGACTTTAATCGTGTAGCTGTCGACTCGGGTTGCCTGCGCTGCATCCAGCGGGTCGGAGAATGAAACCTTCAACTGCTTGCCGCTGGCGTTAAGTCCGATTGGCATGTTCGACGGTCGCCCCGTGTACCGCACGCGATAGAAGCCGCCTTCCTGAGCCTGTTGACTGCTGCCCCACGCAAACATGCCGGATAGGTATAGTCCGTCATCAAACGGACTGATGCGTCCTCTGGCGATTCCCGTTGGGAACTGTGGAATCGGCAACTGACACATGCCACCCTGCATCTGGCCGCCAATGTTTTCATGCGGAACGATGTAAACCTTTCCGTAACCGTAAGACAGGTTCAGCAGGCTGCCATTCAATGGCCCCCAGGCTTCGTTGTTGATCCACATCAGTTCGGCTGGTGAACGGTCGAAGGCGTTGGTGATCCAGCACAACGGTTGTTCCATGGCATCATCAGCTTCATTCGTTACGTCGTGATAGCCAAACATGTTGCCATAGAAGCCTCCTTCTCTAACCCAGTTAATTCGGTTCTTTGGATTCCAGTGTCCTTCCTGGTCGGTCACAATGAATGAACCGTCCGGGTTCAGGCAGACTCCGTTGGCCGCGCGAAATCCGTTGGCCACGATCTCTGTTCGAGAACCATCGGAAGGTATTCTTAACAATGTTCCGTGATGTGGAACGAGGGCTTTCAAGGCATGCCGAGCAGACTTCGCGTAATAGAAGTTCCCGATTTCATCCTGCTGCAGTCCCATCGCAAATTCATGGAAGTGCTCAGTCACCTGATGATCGTTGTTAAAACATTCGTAGAAATCTGTTTCGCCATCGCCGTTGCGATCTCGAAGAATTACCAGTTGATCACGGCAGGTCACATAGATGTCGTCTGCCACAACTTTCGCGCCCAGTGGCTGAAACAGGCCGGACGCAATTCGACGCCACTTTAGCTGAGGCACCATATCTGATTTTTGCGTGTCTGATGTTTGCGCGGTGTCTTTCGTGTTGAGCGACTTCAGCCCACTGACCATCCAGATGTCGCCGTCCCACGAAGATACGGCAACGCGGTCACCGTCTGCCAGAAAATCGTGTCCGGTTAATCGAACTCGAGCCAGCCAGGGATTCGCAATAGGAGTTGACAGAACGTCAACAGCAAACGGGCCCTCGTCCGCCCCGATGATCTGTGCCGTGGTCACAATTTCCGGCCATCGCAAAGGACTGCTTTGCTGAATTCGATCACTAAGATCATCAACCTTAATTTGATCTTCGATTCTGGCAACCAGCAGTTTCAGTTGTTCGGCGGTTTGTTCACCAGCGACGTTCGCGGTCCAGACAACCATATTTCGCTTGCTGCTTCCGGCTGGAATGCTAAGACAGATGCGGTTGCCTTGCTGTACGAGTTTGGCTCCATCGCAGTCACCGACAATTCCCGCCACAATGTTGCTTTGGCCGGGGATGTCTGTGCCTCGGACAACAGTTGCAGCGTGTTTGTCCGATTTTGAACTGGAAACAATGCCATTGTCGAGTTGACCCGTCAGGTCCCATGCAGCGGTCACTTTGCTGTCTTGTAACTTGCCTTCAGCAGCTTTCTGAATTTCCTCAACCGTCCGTTCGGTCTGATAAAAAGCGACCGACGCCATCTCACCCGTGAAGTGACTTTTGGCAGGGAAATTCTCTGCCGAATAACCAATCTTGACGACGTGGTCTGTTACGGCATTCTTCGGAGCCAGCTTGCCGCCACCGTTTTGTTTTCCGTCGATGTAGAAGGTGGCGTTTGCGTTTTTCTGATTCCAGGTGAGCGCCACATCGTGCCATTTGCCGTCGTTAACCTTGCGTTTTGACTGGACAGCGCCAACCCAGCCAATGTCGTAACACAACTTACCGTCGCGGACAAAGAATGACTTGCCGTCGGGTACCCATGGTCCGTCAGTGTTGGATTTGCAGAAGATCGTCCCGCCTTCGGTGGTGCGAATCTTTGCGGTGATGGTGAAACTGGCTGTTGACATGTCGAACGCACTTCCGTCCGTGACTACCAAATGTGTGGCCCCATTGAAGTCGATTGAATCTGCAGCCTGTGCTGCTTCAGCATCTGTTAACATGGCCGCACTGTGATCTGTCAGCGGCACAAACGAAACGGATTCCTGTGGGTGCGTGGCCACCAGAGCCAGCAGCGGTTGATCTCGTTCGCCAAGTTGCATCGTGCGAGAAAACACTTGAACCGTTTCGTTATCGACCTCGGCCAGTTCCAGGTGCCCCAGTCGTTCCAAGATCGGAGTTTTGGCAACCGTGTACTCAACGATCGTCTGGTCGCCGATCGTGTGCAGGCCACGATACTTCGCCCACGCCCGAGGCAAGGGGCCGTATCGGCGTTCGTCACGCCCGACGACTCGCTGATTGTCCTCAAACAGGCCGGTTTCCGGATTGGCCCAGCCCGGTCCCGTTGGGTTTGTGAATTGAACATCACCAACGACTCGGGGATGTGTTCCATGGCGTCCATCAAAGTGGATTCCCTGCCAGTTGATAAATCCCGATTCTTTTGAGTTTGGTGTTCGAGTCCATGCGCCGGCAAGTCTCATGGTGTCGTGGTCGAAGACGGCCCATGCGTTTCCTTTTGAAACTCCGCCGGGGCCGGCATCGAGCCTGACTGCGATACCCTTGTAGGCAAAGTTGCTGCCATCGGAACCAAATTCAAACGTATTCACCATTGACGGACCGTAGTTCATGTCGGACCACGGAGCGTAATCGATAGGTTCGGGACCGAACGTGTTTCCTTTGGGAAGTGAGTCGAGGTAGTCCTTCGTGACTTCGAGATACTGGCCTGGATTCGCATCCTTCACATAGCTTTCGCGGATGTAGTGTACGGCGTCGTATTTTTGTTGTGGGACCATCCACGTTTGCGGAACCATCAGACCGAAACCGTGGGTCAGGGTTTTATACATGGTGTAAGGATCACTGCCGTTGCGAAACCTGCCTTCTGCAAATCGCAAAGCGGTTGGCAGTGATCCTGCGACTTCTTTGTTTCCATGGCAGTTGATGCACAGCCGGTTGTAGATTTCTTCGCCGCGATCGAACGCCTTGTCGTTAAGAGAAGCGATCAAGCCAGCGTGGTCGACTCGCTGTTCGTATTCCGGCAACTGCAGGGTGATGGTTCCCGGAGGCGGCTGAAGCCTGCGAGCTGCCACAAGGCCACCGTCTTTGAGTTCAAACACATATCGCAGCAAATCCAGAAACTGCTGGCGGTCACCAAGTTGATTTACAATACCGCTGGGCATGATGGACAGTTTGCTGTTGACGACCTCGTCGATGTCATCACGAGCGATCGTCACTCGCTCTCCGTTGCGAGCGGGATCCCGCAGAACTAATCCTGTATCATCGTTGCTGACCAATAATCCGACTGTGCTTCGCCCGTCCGTTGTCACGACCGTCACCGATTCGTAACCCTTCCGAATATCGGCAGACGGCTTCAGGATTGACGCGACGACATAGTCATCTGACGCCGTCTTTTGCTCTCCCAGTTTTGTGAGATCCGGGCCCAACGAGTTGCTGCTGCCATCCACGGCATGGCACTTCACGCAGCCAACGTGTACCTGATGAAACAGAATCGCCCCTCGCCGCGCGTCTCCCTTATCCCGAGCCTCAACAGCCAGAGAACTCGCCGGAGCATCGGCAAGCTCCAACTCCAAAGTCTGGCTGCTCGCCACAGACGGAAACACACTCAAATAGGCAAGAATGATCAAGTAACGCATCGGAATTCGCTCTGCTTCAGGACATGGAATGCAGACAGGATGGCGAAAACCCCCGTTGCATTCAATCCGCTGACGTTCATTGCGCGCAGAGTGGCCCGAATCCGACGGCGGTAACAGGGCTGAATTCGTGCACACACGCTACGTACTGAGATCCGTGTCATCCCAGCTAACTCCGTCTGAAATCGCCCACGTCAACCCATGGCGGCGTTCGTGAATCGCACCGCCATCTCGCACGGGGTGAAACACGGCAGGAACAGAATCAGTTGCCCCGGTTTGTGCTGAGCGAACAGCGTTGTGCGAACAGTAAAAGGTGTCCTCAAGTTCCAGAACTTCGTTGAGCGTTCGAGGCTTCGCTTTGGAGACAAGGTCTTCAATCGAGGAGTCCAGGTTGGGCAAAAAATCGAAAATGATGGCCTCTGTGACATCCTCGGGCAGCTGGCCCGACATTGGTTCAGGTGGCGTTTCGTATCCCAGCAGCCAGCAAAGCGCCCACATGTTTTCCAGTCGCCACCCGACCGTGTTGCCATGTTGCGCCAATGCTTGCTGACGCGGCATTAAAATGATTGTCAGTTCTGTTGGTGTCAGATGCTTTTTAAGCCCATTTCTTTCGACGTAGCCCATTAGACGATCTGAGGCAACGGCCGATTCTGGTGCGGATGCCCAAATGAACAACGCCTTCAACGCCATAACTCGCAGCGCGATGTCGCGAGGTGAACGCAACTTCGCAGACACAGCGGCTCGATGATGCAGCGTCGGAAGAGACTCGGCCGCATGAAACCCGCCAGCTGCCAGTCTGGCCAGAGACAGTTTGCGAATCCGCCGCCCTTCCGAGTCGGCACTCGTTGGGTTCTTTATCGTCGGATCATCAGCCGGGGAATTCAGTGTGATTGTCGCAGCTGGCTTCACTGGTTTGAATTCCTCTCCGTTTTGTGGCTCTTTTTGGCAACCTATGACCAGCAGAAAAAAGCCAGGCAACATGAGTGGGCTGATGTGTTCAGCTAAATAATTCATCGATGCACTCCGTTTGGAACGCCAACGCGGGCAACCTTAAAGACGAGCAAATTGGCCAGGAACTCCCAATGGGAGATCTACTTCCCTGGCTTCTCGACCGTCAGCTTTCGGCTGTAAATCTTTTTGCCGTGAGCGATGTACAGGGTGCTGTGATCAGGGCCTGCGAGCATGCAGGTTGTCAGTAATTCACCGGCATCGACTTTAGGCAGAACTCCGCATGGCCGACCGGTGGGGTCGAAGATCTGGATACCCAGCTGGCTGGTGACGTAGTAGCGACCAACTTTGTCAACCGCCATGCCGTCGCCTTTGGCAACCTCAACATACGGTGGCTCTTCGTTGAATTGAAATTCGCCCTTCTGATCAATCGGTAATCGCATCGGCATGGTCGGCATCTTCGCGTCCAATATGCCTTCCGCGTTGACGCGGAAGGTCCATGTGTGAGTTCCGCCGTAATCGGAGACTGCAAGCGTTCCTCCGTCGTTCGACAAGGCAATGCCGTTTGGTTTGGTGATGCCGGTGTCCACAACTGTCACTTCGCCATTAGCAGGATTGATGCGGACAACTTCTGACTTGCCGGTTTGCGTGAACAGGATGAAGCCGTCCGGTGTGACGGCAAGGTCGTTGGGTTTGACGTCTTCGGCCACGGTTTTGACTTCGCCGCTTTTGATGTCGATGGAGATGACTCGGCTTTGTGATCCCTGGCACGCGTACAGCAACGAACCATCCGGGCTGAATTCCAGACCGCTGACGCTTTCTTTACAGATCTCCGTCTTTGATCCATCGGCCACGTTGATGCGGATGACAGCGGGAGCTCGCATGTCGCAGAAGTACAGGTTGCCGTCTTTGTCAGCACACAGGGCGTCGGCGAAACCAAGCTCGTCGGCCACCAGTTGCCAGTTTTCACCGGGTATCAACAGATTCAGCAGTGTCAGATCGCCGCCAAGATCGCCTTTGGTATCGATCTCTGGCTGATGTTGTTCTGTTCGCCAAAGCCACTTCAGAGCATCCGGAAACAGAGCTCCACCATGATCAGCACTGTGAGCGTAGCCTTCGGCCCAGTCGAAGCGAGTGTCGTAGCCCATGTACTTCAATGAAGACGCCATCAGTTGGTTCGACCACGGCCAGCTGCCGAAGGCGTTATCGATATCGCCACTGGTGTCGGCTTGATAAATTCGCAGTGGCTTTGGTTCCGTTTTGCGAATTAATGAGGGATAGATGTTTCCGCCACGCAGATGAGTAAAGCTGCCAATTGTGGAGAGTACTTTTCGAAACTCGTTCGGTCGTTCCCATGCCACAGTGAACGCACAGATCCCGCCGGAGCTTGCTCCACAAATCGCTCGCATTTCCGGGTCGGTGGTGATCGAGTATTTCTGTTCGACCGTGGGAATGATTTCTTCCAGAATAAAACGAGCGTAAGCGTCTCCCAGGCTGTCGTATTCGAAGCTGCGGCTGGAACTTCTCCATGGGCTTTGCGGCTTGTCTTTTGTCTTGTCATGGCCCGGATCGATGAAGACTGCAATTGTGGGAGGCATGTCTCCTTTGGCGATCAGGTTGTCGAACACGACGGGTACTCGCCAGCGACCGTTCACGTCTTTATAGCTGTGTCCGTCCTGAAAAATCATCAGCGCTGCTGGTGTTGCTTTGTTGTATTGAGCAGGCACATAGATCGACCAGTTGCGAGTTGTGTTGTTGAAGATTTTGGATTCAAACGGCGGCATGTCTTCCACGGTGCCGTGAGGTACGTTGTCCTGAGCGATCGCGTCCGGGTGTGGTTCCCATTTGGGAGGCTTGGGCATCGCAGCAATTGGTGTTTCGGCAGCAGCCGGTCCTGGAGATTCTGCCTGATCGGCCCACAACCATCGCAGAGCATCGGCAATCTGGTCCCCGCCCCATTGGCTACTGTGTCCGCCGGGAGTCATCACAAACCTGTGTTCGTACTTTGAAAACCGCAGTGCTGCGGCAAGGTCCTGATTTGAAAGTGGCCAGTTGCCGTGAAGGTTGTTCAGGTCGTCTTTGCCTTCCTGCAGATACACCTTAATCGGCTTGGGGTTTCGGTTGCTTTTGCGGACCAGTCCCGGATATTCCCAGCCACCTCGAATGTTGGTAAAGCTGCCGATGTGGCTCAACACTTTGCCAAACTGTTCCGGCTTTTCCCATGCCGCCGTAAAGGCACAAATTCCGCCGGAAGAAATACCACCGATGGCTCGTTGTTTGGGGTCGGTGGATACATTCAGGTCTTGCAACGCGACTGGCAGAAATTCTTCCACCAGAAAATTGGCGTAACGATCGCCCATAGAATCGTATTCAAACGACCGGTTGCTGCGATCTTTGGCGTTGGGTTGCGTGGCGGGAATTGTGCCAGGGTTCACAAACACGGCAATGGTGACTGGCATCGCTTTTTGATGAATAAGATTGTCAAACACCACTGGCACGCGAAACGCTCCGTTGGTTTTCGCATAGTTCAGGCCATCCTGGAATACCATCAGGCAGGCAGGTTTGTCAGCAGAATATTGAGCGGGCACGTACACGCTGTAGTCTCGTCGCGTTCCCGGGAAAATTTTACTGTTCTGAAAGACGCCCGACGTTACCTTGCCCTGAGGCACTCCAGCCTGAACATTGCGGTCGGGGTGATTGGGGTTGAGTGTTTCCTGCGCCTGGATGAACGGCGTCGTCAGCAATGTGATGGCAACGCCTAACACAGCAACAGCCAGTCGATGCTGCTGAAGCGCCGCCATCTGTTGTGAAATGGTTGTGTTGCCGTTTGTGGTGAAGTATCGAGTCATCGTCGTTTCTGTGGGATATTGCAGAAGGAATGATGCGGAAAGTTTATGTCGCTGAATGGAACATTAACCTGGCAGGGTTTCTGCCTTGTTCAGGCTGTGATAGCTGAACAAGGCGTGAATTCGTAGAGTAGCCGTAGTTGACCTTGAAGACGAGCAAGGCTAAGAAAAATGGTCAACTGCCGGCCTTGACGTTCGTTTTTTGAAGCTCCACGAAGCTGTTCCAGTGCTTCAGTGCGTTCACATTTCAGCGGCCACTCAGGTATACTCAAGCAGTTATGCATCGAAATATCTGTCCAGCGAGGTGTGCCATGTGTTTTGTGACTCTGACTTGTCGTGTCTTGTCTGTGTTACTGTTGCTGTCGGGGAATTCTGCAATCATGGCGGAATCGGTGACCATCGCCAAACGGCCCAATGTCGTTTTGATTATGGCCGATGACATGGGCTTCGAATGCGTTGGTTCAAACGGTGGAGACACATACAACACGCCTGTACTGGACCAACTGGCCGCATCCGGAATGCGGTTCGAACACTGTCATTCTCAGCCAATCTGCACGCCGACTCGAGTGCAGATTATGACGGGCGTCTACAACAACCGAAACTACGTGCGGTTTGGGGTTCTGGACACAAAGCAGAAGACATTCGGCAATCTGTTTAAGACTGCCGGATATAAGACATGCATCGTTGGCAAGTGGCAGCTTGACGGCGGAATGGATGCACCGGCGAATTTTGGTTTCGACGAATACTGTTTGTGGCAGCTTAACCGGCGGCCTGGTCGATATTCGAATCCCGGGTTGGAAGTAAACGGGATGCAGGTTGATTACAAAAACGGCGAATTCGGGCCGGACATCGTCAGTGATTACCTGTGCGATTTTATCACACGCAACAGGGACGAAGAATTCTTCGCGTGGTATCCCATGATCCTGCCTCATTACCCGTTTGTGCCGACACCCGATTCCGCCGACTACGACAAGAGCGTGTTTGGTGAAAAGGGAATCGGCAAGGGCAAATACTTCAAAGGCATGGTGGAATACGTTGACAAAATCGTTGGCAAGGTGGTTGACACCTTGGAAGCCAACGGCCAGCGAGAAAACACGCTGGTGATCTTTACCGGAGACAATGGAACTCATCCAATGATCACGTCATTGTTGAACGGCAAGGGTTACCCGGGAGGAAAAGGCAGCACTCAAGACAACGGAACTCATGTGCCCATGATCGCCAACTGGCCTGGTAGAATTCCGAGCGGCGCTGTATCTCGCGACCTGGTGGACTTCAGTGATGTACTGCCAACTGTTGCAGACGTTGTTGGAATCAGTTCCGGACATGCTGACTGGAAGATCGACGGACACAGCTTCTGGCCAACTCTGCAGGCATCTGGCGGCAAACATCAACGAGACTACGTTTACTGCTGGTACCACCGCGATGGCGTCCGTGGACAGGCCAAACAGTTAGTGCGCACGCAACATTACAAGCTCTATTCTGACGGCACGTTCTTTGATACTCGCGATGATCTCCAGGAAAATAAACCTCTGAACGTTGCTACATTGCAGGGGGATGCGTTAGTTGCCTACGAAGAACTGACGCAGAAAATCGTCCCCCATCTTGCCGCAACGAAAATTGCAGATCCCATTCAAAACGCACTGCGCGAACAGTTGCAACGGTCAGCCGTGAAGACGAAGAAAGATAAATAGAGCAACTTACATATTGTTGTGGACGGTTCTGGCTCGTGAGCAACCGCCCACATAGTCGAATTCGCGTTCTACGCGGCCACAAGTCAGCGAAAATCGCTGTCGACGGCGCGACAGGCGACAGGTCAGGTTCGTTCGCAATATTTCTTCACAGGAAAGAACGGCTGTGTTATCGAGCCTTGCGGACCCACGATTGAGCGACTTCCTGCAGGTTGGGAGCATCCGAATCCCGTTCTTCTGCAAAGAAGTAGCGTTCAATGCGGTTAATGGATGTCGCCAGTTCCGTTTTGTTTTCCGGCGACAGACCATTGTTGCTTTGAATGTCTTTCAGCAGTGACAGCACGTTAAACGGGGTCGGCTGATCGGGGATTTCGAAACGGTTTGAAGTCTCCAAAGCTCGGTGTGGTTTCTTCAACATCCACCAGAGCAAGCCAGAACCACCTAATACAGCAACGGCAATTCCCAACGCATACAACAGCCAGGATTGAGGCGGTTCGTCGTAAGCTTCCTGCAGTGTGACGGCTTGTTCCACGGCAACCAGATCTGCGTCGTCGTACTTTTGCCAGATTTCTTCTTCGGTATCCACTTTGGCAGAAGCAAACATGAACTGCCGCGATTCTTTGGCGGCAACATCCTTGTCCGTCAAAGTCAGCGTCCACAGGCGGTCAGAAACGACAACTGGCGTGCTGGCTTCCGGGTCAAAGCGGGAAACCGCCAGACCGTTGTCTTCAATGTTTGAAACTTCAAAGTCGGAAAACTTCAGGTCCAGAATTTCGTGCAGTTCCGGCACAAGTCCCTGAGCGTTCGCCTTGATTTCCAGTACCAGCTTTTTGTCTTTCGCCTGTCTTTCGTCAAGAGTTTGAGTAACAGTTAACTTTTCGAAGGGGCGACTGTCGGCCTGTTCTGTTCGGCAATCGATCAGCAGTGCCTGCGATTCAACGGGCAGTACGGCGTAGCCAGTGGTGTCCAGAAAATCCAGATCCAGTTTTAAAGGTGCCACCCGGTCAATTTCCGGGCCTCGCGGTTTCAGCAGAAGGTAGGCGTAAGATGTTGTTCTCCAGCCTTCCTGTTCGGTGGCTTTGGATGAGACGGTTTCCGGCTGAAATGTGACGGATAAAACTTCGAAGTGTTCGTCCAATGCATCACGAGCCGCTTGTTCAAACTTCTCACGATAGTTTTCTGTTGGGCGACCGTAGTTGTAATAGTAGCTGCCGTTGTTTTGGTTTTGCAGATACTTGGCAAAGCCACCGGATTCTCGTTCAATGGCCTTCGTGTGCCGCAGATTCACGTAAACTCCAAACGGGTGATCGTGACCGACAGTTGTGCTGCCATCGACAACGGTTTCCAGTTTGATTTCGGTGACCAGATCCTGGTAATAGTCGAAAACTTTCTGAGCTTCAGCTGCCTGCTCGTGGTTTCCAACAATCGCCAGGCCTTCGCGAAGATAGCGAAACTTGACTCCCGGATTAACGCGGCTCATTCGAGTAAACAGGTCGTTGGCAAACATAGAAACATGTTTAGCTCGACATTCTTCCGGCAGGACTTCAAAGGCTGCTTTAATGAGCGGAATTTGATTCAGCACTGGCAGCTTGTCCTGGTTAATCTGATCCAGATCAGCCGCTCCCAATGTTGCATAAAACCAGAACTGAAACGGTTCGATGCTGTATTCTGTTTCCTTGAGTTCGGGAACTTTGGCAGCGTACGCTTCAACCGATTTGGCGAACGTAGCGAGTGCCGATTTTCGAGCCGTTGCGAATTCTGAGGAGTTCTGCAACTCGCCTCGATAGTCGTTTTCGTCGTGCATGATGGCTGCTTTGGCAACCAGCAATTCCCAGCTGTTCGGATGATCGTCCAGGGCTTTGTTAAGCAGCAGGCGAGCGGCTTCGTAGCCTTTCACGACTTCCGCTTCGATTTCCTTTTGTTTGCGTTTGGTACCGCTTTGCTGCTGCGTTTCCGGCTTTCGCCAGATGCCCGCCAGATTGGTTCTCATGGTTTGCAACAGGGCCGCCAGTGTGTCGGCTTCCATTGCGTCGATGTTTCCGAACACGCGTTCCAGATCGTCGCGCTGATAGACTTCGGCAGAACTGTGGACTCGAGTGAAGGCTGCAGAAATCCAGCTTTCTTTAATATCGTCCAAAGGCAGTTTACGAATGCGTTCTACCCAGCCGGACAGCTCGTCAAGGTTGCGAACCTGGCGACTGCGAGTGAGCGGAATGCCGCTGGCTCGCTGGCTGAAGCCGTAACTGAACATATAAATGCTGGAACGTTGAGATTCTGTATTCGGATCGTGATTGGCCGCCCACACGTCCAGAAATTCCTGCACCAGTTCGGTGGCTTCGTCTTTGTGAGTTTCCGCCAGTTGCTCGATATACGGAAACGCAGCTTCCTCTTCCTTGACTCGCAGATGTAACCTCGCCGTTTCGATGGAGAACTGGCTGGCGTATCCGGGTTCCAGGTACCGAAGCCACTCGGCCCCGGGACGAACGTCAAGCACTTCGCCGGATTTAATGGGCTGTGGCATCCCTTGTGGGGCAGAATTGGAAGAACCACTGCTGGACCAGAAGTAGTTGCCGTATTGGTCGCGGGTCATGCGTGGACCACGTTGAGACGTTTGATCGTACTGGCGAGAATACGTGGCTTCTCGCAGCCAGTTGATGGCCAGCAGGTGCAGCGTTGAGCCCCATGATTCTGCCTTATCGGGTGCAGTCTTTAACAAAGCGTTCACTGCGGTTTGTTGCAGCTTTAATGTGGCGACGCGTTCTTCCGGCGAATAGAGCTGCTCTTTCATTGAGTTTGCAGATGCGCTGCCAATGCCCGCCAGAATTTCCATGCCGCGTTCCGGCGCGCTTGTGAAGCTGTCTGTCAGCCATTGTTGTCCAAGTTCCGCACGCAACATGGGGACCAGTTGAACGCAGCGTTGCATCGCTTTTTGCTTTTGTTCTTTGTCTGATTTTTTATTCATCAGCAGGGCTTGAGCGGCCTTCCAGGATTGTTCCAGCAGGGCCTTGTCAGTTTCCTTCTGAAACAGGCTCAGGTACACGTCAGTCAGAATGCTGAGCGCTTCCACGTCGTTGTCTTTGTTGGCGTCTTCAATTTTTGGAAGGAACGAGTGGGACTGTTCAATGCGACCAGCGGCAAACAAAATTCGAGCGGCAACTCGATTGTTGATTTTCTGCTTTTCGTCGTTGGCCGCCACGTGTTCTTTCAGACGCTCAAGAAACAGGTATTCTGCCTGACCTTCTGCCTGGCAAAGTCCCACAAGTTGCCCCAGAAGTACAATGTGAGCGTCCTCCAGCTTTTCGTCCGGGCACAGTTCTCCCAAAGCGATCACGTCGGTTGCTCTGATGACGTTTTTTTCACCGATGATTGCACCTGTTCTGGTGCGAGGTGAATCGGGTGGCCCCACCACAAGAGACTGCAGTAGTTGCTGATAGACGCTTTGTGGCTCTTTTTTTTCGAGGCTGGCAAAGAATTTGCCGACTGCCGCCCAATCCCCCTGAGTGACGTTTCGCTGAAGTCGGCGGACTTCGATCTTCAGCTGTTTGATTTCCTGTGCCAATTCTTCGGCAGCCGCTTTCACTTTGTCTGCGGCTTCTTTGGCGGCTTGTTGCTCAGCAGTCAGCGGCTCGTCTGGCGCCGTACTTTCGGCTGGCTGTGCGTCTGCCGCTTGTTCTGTTTCTTTTTCGTCGTCAGGATTTTTGGGTGCGTCTTCCTGTTCTTTAAACGGCGTCGACCAGGCTTCCAGAATTGACGAAGCTCGACGATCGAACGTCAACTTGCTGAGTGCGGCTGTGCGTTGCTTCGTCCGATCAGGATTGGCCGTCGCTGACGATTCAGTGGTGGAAACGGCTGCTCCGGCGTTGGGAATCTGGCCTGCAGCCCGTGACGCATCATCGGCCACGGTGGTGCCAGATTGGCTGAGTTCAGCCGCGATTCTACTGAAGCTAGGCGCTAGGTTGATTCGTTGAGCCGGTACGGCGTTCTGCCCGAAGCAGAAACACGTTGCCCAAAACCACATGCCAACGACAGCCGGAATTTGACGGAATTTCATAAGTGATCAGACAACATGCAAAATTTTGTTGCTCGCATCCTGCTGCCAAATCGGTCATGTCGTCCTGACAAAACCATTCTTAAGCAAGGGCCTGACCTTAACCAGAAGTTGGGCCCAGACCTCATCGTTGAATTCGCTCGCCCACGGCCTCTCGGCGGCGTGTTGATTTATTGTGGATTCGTTCCAGATCTCATTAGCCGCAGGGCGTTAGCCCCGGTTTTTTGCAATGGAAAACCGGGGCTAACGCCCTGCGGCTGATTGAATCAAAATGCCCTCCTGGCAGCGAGGAAAACAGAAAAATGTTTGGACACTTCTTAGGAACCAATACCGTCAGCGGGTGGCCCTGCTGTTGCGCCTCGGTTGTCTTGAGGTTTCTGATTTGGATTGCTGGATGCTCGTCTAGCGCGACCGCGCTTGGTTCCGCAACCTTGTCACTGGTTTGGAAGCGGCAGGCCCTGCAGGTCGCCCAGATCAAGGCGAGCCAATCGGATGGACGCTTCCAGGTTTTCTTTTTGCTTGTCAGCCGCGACGTTGTTGCCGGATTGCTCTGCCGTTTCGGCCAGCATTTTGTAATTCTGTCGAGCCGATTCGATTTCTGGTTCCCACTTGCTGGCGGGCATGCCTTCCAGTCGCATCAGCCAGGTCATATAGAACTGCGAATTGGCCAGAGATTCTCGGACCTGCTGCTCCAGTTGGCCGTCTGTGGTTTTGTCAGCCAGAAGTTCGTCCAACAGTTCCTTAAGTTCTCCGTGAGCTTCCGGAAGCTTGGCAGCGTTCATTTTTGCCTGAGCCAGTTCCAATCGAAGTTGCCGCGATTCTGTCAGCAATTCTTCGGGAAGATTTTGCAGGGCGAGTTCGAATTTTGGAACAGCCTTGTGCCAATCTTCTTCACCCACCAAACGGCGAGCTTCGGCAAGCGAATCGCCGATTACATCCATCTCGCGGTGATGGGGGCCAGCGACCAGATGATACAAACCGCCCAGAGGCAGCAGCATCAGCCAGCCGATCAGTAACAACCGACGCATTATGTTGTCCTTGTGAAATGGAAGATGTTGGATTTGGAACGTAGGATCGTTTGTCGTATCACGATGATGTCTGCAGGTCGCCGCAATCTGTAAGTCAACTGAGGATTCTACCCTGTGGAAGTCTGGTGTTCGATGCCGATTTTGCTGTTCGAGCGACTTTCGTGCCCTGAAGAGGAAAATGTGGTTACTTCTGCGTTTTTCGCCCGCCGAATGCCGGGTTGCCACGTGGTTCCGAAGTAGTGCAGCAGGATCGGGATCGCGCCCAGAACAGAGATGGTGGCAGCGGCAGCAATCAATGCATACTCGCGTTTGGTCAGCTGGATGCGTGATTCGCCGTCCATTTGTTCCGTCAGTCGATCGATCAAAGCCGTGCTGAGGTGTTTTTCGTTTCCGTTATGGTACACGCCACCCAGTCGAGCGGCGATTTGTCGTAGAGTCGAAACGTCCTGCCGCGAATTTTTGCCATTGATGAAGGAACCTTTTTGAGCGTCTCCCACACCAATCACCACGACTTCTGAGACGGCGGCTGGCATTTTGGGCATGCCTGTGGATGGCACTGTGTCGCCATCTGTAACAAGGATAATACTTGCACTTCGCGGCCGCCAACCGCGAGCCAGTTCAGCCGCTTTGCGGATGCCGGAAAACAGATCGGTTTCGCCGGGAACAAAAGCAAAGTGCATGGGCAGGTCGTTCAGGATATTTCGTACAACCGCTGCATCTTTGGTGTCCTCCACAACGGGAAAGGCATCCGTGTAAACGGCAATCACGGAAACTCGAAATTCCGTCATGGGCACTCGCTGGAAGTAAGATTCCATCACTTCGCGAGCTCGCAGCATGCGACTTTGCTTCCCATCCGTTCCGGCATCAGTCAGTCTCATACTTGGCGACACGTCCAGCACGATCACCACGTGTTTTAGTTTGTCGAACGGAATGTCCGACCCGTCTTTGCGGTGCGACATCGGTTCCAGCAGCATCAATGTGACCAAAGCGGCTGCCAGAACAGCGGCAGAGACAACCTTCGCAAACGGAACCGCCATCACCCACGACGACGGTCTGCCTGTCGGTCCGAATGCCAGAGTTCCAATGCGGGCCATCCGCCTGGCGTGCAGCACTTCGGCCGCGGCGACGATGACCGCAACGACAATCGCAGCTGTCATGGCCCATGTGTAACTGTTGGGAGCAGGGTCTACCATGGAGTGTACCTCAGCCCCAGCAGCGACAGTGACCAGACACCCAGCATTCCCAGAGCCGAAACGCACCATGGGAAGAAGTTGTCGATCTTTTCTGATTCCACAATTTCAATTTTCGCCGGACGCATGGAATCAATTTTTTTGAACACTCCTTCAAAGGCATCCACATCGCCCGGAAGAAAGGCTTCACCTTCGGTGATTGTTGTAACGGTCAGAATTTCCTGAGGTACGTCGCCACCGCCAATGTGGATTCCGTACAACGTGATGTTGCTGGCTTTCAGACGTTTGCCGATCTCTTCGGCCTGGTCTCCCATCAGGTCGCCGCTTTGTCCATCGGAAACCAGAATGATCATTTTGTCGCCATCGTCGCGAGCGTTAAGTACGTCGCGACAGGCCAACAGGGCCATGCCAATTCGAGTTCCACCGCCGATGGCTCGCTGCTGATCGGGCTTCATAAACGGGATGGCGCATTTGAAGGCCGAAGTGTCTGTGGTTAGCGGACACCAGTGAACGACAGCCGATGCGAAAAACGTGAGCCCGAAGGCATCGCCTTTGCGGTAGTTCAGAAATTCGTTGATCGCGGCCATCGACGCGTCATACCGATTGCCGTCGCCAAATTGAGCCGTCATGCTACCCGACGAATCCACACAAAATTGAATGTTGGAAACAGAACGTTGTTCAACGGGTGTTCCTGATGTTAACGGGTTGCACAAAATCAGCAGCGCGATGCCAACCAGAACCGGCAGTGTTGTTTCGGCGGAAGTTAACAGCACCCACCAGCCTGCACCGCTTGAACTTGTACTGTGGTCGTATGGTACGGCAATTCGCCGACCGGTTCGTTTCCAGATCCATGCCACAAACAACATGGCCAGCAATAGGCACAATGCCACAATGGGCAACGGCGCTGAAAAGTCGAGACCGAAGTCGGTCACGAAATCCGAAATCGCCTCTTCACTGCTGTTCATGAGGCTTCTCCGTGGGGCAGGGCAGTGGTTGAGTTGCTGGCGTCCGCTGCAGACTTTGCGGGACTGCGAATTTCCCTGGCAACCAATTCCGACATCGGATTTAGCAAAGCCACGATCTGATCGCGATTGGGTGCCGAGCGGCCATAAAACCACTTTTCCAAACCTTGCAGCAGCGGTCCCGCTTGTTCGTCATGTTTCAGCGCGACCAGTGAATCAGCAACGGCCAGACCGGACAGGTCGCGACGTGATCGCCAGAAATTCAGGACTCGCATATCCAGATCGGCCTTTTGTTCGGCCGACAATTCGCCGGATTGCATCGCACGATCAACCAGCATCCGAATTTGATCGACCTCCGAAACTTCCACCTTTGCTGTGCCTGCAATCGCCTCTGATTTGCGTCGCCCCCAAAACAGAATCGCCAGGAGCCCGGCCACCCACACGATAATGGCCAGAATCATCACCATGTAATACCCACCAATTCGAGCAACCAGCCCCACTTCCGGTGTGGACGGCGCAAACTGATCTGCGGGTAGAATCGACTTCACGGTAATCAGAATCGGTGGCAGGTCTTCCACAGAACCGGCATCTTTGCGTGCCAGATATTCCGTCAGGTTGTGAGTGCCTGGTTCCAATCCGAAGAAGGTCAGGTCATAGCGAAAATCGTCACCGTGCGGATACACCTCGTCGATTCGAACAGCAATCGGACTGCGGCGAGGATCAACTTCGCGAACGGTTAATTCCGAACCGGAAAACACAACCTGCTTCACAAAGCCGCTCATCCCGACGCTGACTTCAAGCTGGCTGTCGCCTTCGATTTTTGCAGCTGCTGCCAAGTCGTCGGCGCAAATCGGTCGTGCTGCAAATAACACCAACAACATTGTGACGGACGCCAGCCGCTGACAACAACGATTCCTCATCGAGCACCTCGGCTGAAGATTCCACGGGATGCAAAGAAGTGTCGCATCAGATGTGCGTAAGGTTGTTCTGTGCGGATCAATAAATGGTCCACACCGCCACGTCGCAGTTCGCGAACAATTGTTTCCTGCGACAACCGACTTTGATTTCCCCGCGCCACAAATTCGCTGCCGCTTTCCGCTTCAACGCCCCGTACAAACCCACTGCCCGAGATGCCTTCTTCGGCGGGGTCACGCAACTGAATGACGACACATTCGTGCTGCTGATTCAGTTGTCGAATCAAGGGCAAAGCAGCGTCGTCGTGCAGGTCGCTAAGAATCACCAGCAGCGTGCGGTTCAGCAGCCCCGGTTGGATTTCTCGCAGCCGCCTCGACAACGTTGTTTGTTCGTCGTAGCGAAATTTCCGTAGCTTTAACAACCACTGAAGCACCTGATCGCGTCCCAGAGTCGGCTTCACATGCAGGTCTGTTTCTCCGACTCCCAACACGCCCACCGGGCTGACTCGATCCAGGCACGCCAGCCCCAGGCCACCCGCCAAAAACAAGGCCGTTTCGTATTTGGACTTCGGTGCAGAACCAACCATCATCGAAGCCGACGTATCAATCAACAGATAGCAGGGCAGTCGTTTGGGCGTTTCGAATTCTTTGATGTGCGGCTTGCCGGTGCGAGCCGTGATTTTCCAATCCAGTTGTCGCACGGGATCGCCAAACTGGTACATGCGAGACTGAACGTACTCAACGCCGCTGCCCAGAAACGGTGATCGGTCTGTGCCGTAGCTAAGACTGTTCGCCAGTTTCTTGACCGCGACAGCAAACTGCCGCGAATCCAGCGTTTCCAGTTGTTCAATATATCCCTGCATTCAGTTTACTTTGCCTGTTCCGGATTGATCCGGCGTGAAGAGTCACGTGTCGCGATTTGCCGAATCACTTGCCGAGTTGTTCCAGCAACGACTTCAGAATTCCCGGACCGGTATATCCATCTGCGACGGCTTCGTAGGTCAAACGAATACGATGCAGAATGACGTCTTCGGCCAATGCGAACAGGTCTTCTGGAATCACATAGTCGCGTCCATGAATGACGGCTCTGGCACGCGAGGCTTTGATAATGGAAATACCGGCTCGCGGGCTGCAGCCGAGTTCCAGTTGAGGATGGTTGCGAGTGAGGTTTACCAGGTTCACCACATGTTCAACAAACGTATCGCTGACATGCACTTGATGCACGGCTTCCATCGCGGCGATTAAGTCTTCTCCATCGCCCACCGGTTCTTTGTCCAATACGTCGAATTCGGTTTCGACAACCGCTCCACCGTCGCGGCGCCGAATACCAAGCCCGGCGTTGCGTCGCAGAATGCCGCGTTCATCTTCCGGCGTTGGATACTCAAGGCGGTGACACAACATAAAGCGGTCTAACTGAGCTTCCGGCAGTTCGAACGTGCCCGCTTGTTCGACTGGGTTCTGAGTGGCGATCACCAAAAACGGAGCTGGCAGCGAAAAAGTTTCGTCGCCGATGGTGACGCGTTTTTCCTGCATCGCTTCCAGCAGTGCTCCCTGTACTTTGGGGGCTGCTCGATTGATTTCGTCGGCCAGCAGCAGGTTGGTGAAGATCGGGCCTTTGCGAGTTCGAAATTCGCTGGTGCGTTGATCCAGAATTTCGGAACCCAGAATATCCGAGGGCAGCAGGTCGATCGTAAACTGGATGCGCGCGAAGTTCAGATCAACGGTCTTCGACAGCACAGACACCAGCAACGTTTTCGCAAGTCCGGGAACACCCTGCAACAGTAAATGTCCGCCGGTAAACAGAGCGATCAACGTGCGTTCAACAACCACATCCTGACCGACCACAACTTTGGCCACGCGTTCGCGAATGCTTGTGATGAACTCACCGACGCGTGGGTTAAAAGTGTCGGACGCTGCCTGATCCATAATGCCGTCTCGCTTAAATGTCCATCAATCATTCATCGATGCGGCCGCCCCGATCGCGATATGATTCCGCACACTCAGGCAGCCAGTCTACGACTGACCCTCAGTAAACGCAAACAATTTGGGGCTATCGATCAGATTGCGTGAATCCAGTCGTGCACGCCCTGACAAAGTCCCAATCATAGGGGTTTGTGGATAGAGCAATTTACGTATTGTTGTGGACGGTTCTGGCTCGTGGACAACCGCCCACAAAGTCCAATGCGCGTTGTCCGCGGCCACAAGTCCGCGAAAATCGCTGTAGCCGGAAACAGTGCTTCGGGGTGGGCCTTAGCTGGCTTCGCTTTGTTCCCAAACTTCAGTTTGGGAACGTCTATCTGCGAAGGTTCAGCTTCGAGGTATTACCATGCCGCAAACGGTGCGACTTTCGATGTGGCACCGTCGCACGAACAGAATCGCACACCAACGTGGCAAAGCAGAGCCTTGCGGACAGGCGTTCCCAGGCTGGAGCTTGGGAACGAGCTGGCAAAGAGCGGTTCATCTGGATGAGATCGAACGGATTACGATTTAGCGACTGGCTGCATAGAAAGGGGTTGGGCTGACCCCAACGAACGGAAACCGGCAGTCATCCATCGAGACTCAGGTCGCTTTTCCTGAGTCGAGGTTGACCGGGTCCACGACCTCAGTCTTTGGTCTCTAATAATGAACAGCCCTCGATAGATGAGTCCTCGCCGAGTCTTGAAAAGAAAATTTCTGACTTCTGTTTCAAAAGAACTGTTCTCTGGAGCCAGTGGGTAAGACTCAGGCAGCTGCAGAGCTCTGTTTGCAGCTGTTTGAAATGCGAGGTACCAACGAATGGCCCCTTCCGGCTCTCGCTCATAAATATAGTCGTAGATAACCTGAATGTCGGCTTCGGCTGTGGGTTCCATAACAAGGTGTAACGACATCTTCCTATTTGATTCCATTCCGCTTGCGGAACTCGGCGTCAAACTCTGACATCGGACGACCGGTTTCACCGTTATCCATAGCAGTCAACGCCTCCTGCACCGCAGCCACGTCCTCAGCGAAGTGACTCTCGGAATCATGCTCAAACTGAAACTGTGCAGCAAGGTCGACCAGATTCAGGTCAGCACAACTGGCGAGTTTTGCTCTGGCAAATTCGCTGAATTTTTCGACATCTTCAATACTTGTAGTCATACGGCTTCTCCTTCTTCACATGTTACCACGCCATTTTGGTTTTCGTCAAAGACAATAACCTGTGCCTGGTATGGCAAAACCGCAAATGCTGAAAATGGGTGATCCAGGTTCTGATTTGTCGTCAAATTTGACGGGACTACGATTTGAGGGGGCAGCGAATCGCACGTATTGGCTTTCACCACCATTGAACTTTGGCGGTGACAGGACCCCCACTCGCCACGGGCTTCATGGATCGACTCTCGGCTGTCGTCAACGAACTTTAATGATGATGCGTTGATTCGCGGGCCATCCACCCGGCTCGATACCGTGGGCTGCGCTGACGGAATTGGTTTTTCGGCCGTGTGGGTGGCCGTGGTTGGACTTAGCTTGCGAAGGAGACCACGATGCCGCGCATTGTCTTCACGCTTGGATCGCTGCGTGGCCACTTGTTCCGTGGTTTCGCTCGTCCCTCGCTGCGACCACGGCCACCCTGCCGCTAAGATTCACGCATTTCGAGGATGAGCGTCCTTAATTGTTGCCGTTCAGGTGAATCATCCTTCAAGAAGTGAGCGACCAAGATTTGGAAGACCGCAGATGCTTCGACCCCCGGCACACACTCCGCCAACTTAACCAATCGTTTCTTGTGATCCGTCAATTTTCGTACAGCGTCTAGCAAGGCTGGATCACTCGAGAAGCTTTCCAGCAGCACACCGGCGGATTGATCATTCCAAACGAGTTCTTCAGGGGTCGAGCCGGGCAAAAACCGGACGAACCTCTTGTAAAATAGAAGGAAGCGTATGCAATCGGCTGAGTCAACGAAATTGAGGTCGGGACCTTTCTCATTAGGTCCTGATGTGATCTTCTTAATTAGCTTGACGAGGCTGCTCTTGCCAGATGGCAAATCGTTCGGCGAGGGCATATCAAAGTCAGGACGATGGTCACCGTCAAAAACTACGAAAATGTCCGATCGGTTTGCGTTTGCATATGCTTGAATGTCACGGAAAATACGCGAAGTTCCCCCATCCCGAACGACAACCCTAATATCATTCGCCGCTCTTGGTGATGCGCACTTTAACTCCGAAAGCACGATGTGCTTTGCACGCTCATCTTCGACGATCACTGTCTTGTTCGCATTTGTGTCACCAATCTCGTGCAACGCTTCACGAGCCGAGTGGCTGGTGGAAATGGCGACTCTTCCCAGCGAATTCAATTCCATCACTCGTATGGCACTTTGTGGAAGTCGCTCAGCCAAATGGCTAGAATGAGTGGCCATCACAACTTGTAGTGATTTACGCGCCGTGTAGTGTGCGATGAACTCCATGAGACGCGTCTGGGCGCGGGGGTGCAGCGACGTTTCCGGTTCGTCCAGTAAGACGATGGAGTTGTCAGGAACGGAAAGAATGTTGTGCACCAAAAGCGCCGCTGCTGATTCACCGCTGCCCGCGAACGCGTCCGAATATCCGTGTGTTATTGATTCAGTCGTGAATTTTATGGTCCAGCCTTCATGCCCGTGGAAGAGATTGTGTTTCAACAACGTACCTGTCAAGTACTGGCGTTCAAGGATGTAGCTA
>CALFSX010000338.1 GCA_937916515.1 uncultured Planctomycetaceae bacterium
TTCGAAATCCTGTGCGATTAAACAGGCCACGTTTCTGAGGCCACGTTTCTGAGGCCACGTTTCTGAGGCAACATTATTCTGCGTGGGAGGCGAACCCTTGGATTGCCATCTGAATCCAGCCCTCAAAACATCGCCGTCATATTCGACACAACCGGCAACTTCAAGCGGAGGGCCATTCCTGGATTGTGAACGCATCAACAAACTACGTTGCGTTTGGTATTCATGACCTAGTCTCCAAACATATGGTGCAAGGTTCTGTTCAGAAATGGCAGGATCATTCGCCCCAAGGTGAAGTACCAGCACCAATGACATTTCAGCGGTGCCAGACTTCTCAAAACGAGCCAATCAAACTTGCTGCGAGTCACACTCGTAACTGGGTATCAACATGTTCGGAACACGACCAAATTTTAAAACCATCATGCGCATAGCGGCTGTATTCGCGCTCGCCGTTATTCTGCCCTTTGCAGTTTCGGGGTCCGGCACTGCAGCTCAACAGCCATCGCGAAATCCGACGATACGTCCGTCCGGCAAAGTTTCCAACCCCGGAAATCCTGAAACAACATCTGCTGGTGAATCTGATTCAACAGCGATTGAAGGGTTTACAGAACCGTACGCAGACATTGATCTTGCGGCATCTGAAATGGGCACTCTTTCAGAAGTGCTGGTCAAAGATGGCGACGAAGTAAAAGTTGGACAACTGTTGGCAAAACTTGACGACGCCGTTCTTCAGGCTTCTCTGGACGTTGCAAAATCCGGAATGGAAGCAGAAGGCGATCTGCGATCTGCTCAAACCCAGCTGGAACTGAAAAAGGTAGAACATCGAAAACTGACAGAACTGTTCGAACGACAGCATGCCAGCCAAAAAGAACTGGACCGAGTTATCGGCGAAGTTCGTATTTGCCAGGCCAGAATTCAGTCGGTGCGAGAAGAACTGGCTGTGCGAGCCTTCGAATATGCTCGCATTGAAGCTCAGGTTAAGCAACGCCAGATTGTGGCCACCATCGACGGAGTTATCGTTGATGTTCGCAAAGATCGCGGCGAATTCGTTTCACCATCCGACCCGGTTGTTGTCCGCATCGTACAGCTTGACCCTTTGCTGGTTGTGTATTCAGTGCCATCCGCCAGGCGAAGTGACGTCAAAAAAGGGCAAACTGTCAAAATGAGCATCGGCGAAAACGGACTGCTGACCCAGGGTCTTGTCGAATTCGTGTCTCCAACCGCAGACGCTTCCAGCGGAACGTTTCGAGTAAAAGTGCGAGTCCCGAACCCTGATCGTTCGCTGCATGGTGGCGAAAAATCTGTTTTGTTACTTGATGAAACGTCTCCTTCAGCCGCTCCGTCAGAACAAATTGCGAATCGAACAAAATGAAACCAATTGGGCAAAATCCGGGTATTGATGCTTCCTCCGCATCCCAGCCCGACGGACAGGATGCCTGCCAATTGCGTTCGCCAGAACTGAAGCCGAAAACCAAAAGCTCAGCCACTGCACGCATCGAAGACATCATTGCCGCCGTTCCGGTTGCGACACGAGCTAAAGAAACCCGCACACATTACGACGCCGTTGCTGCCGACTATCTGGCAAAGCTGGCAAACGCAGTTAAACAACCGGCAACATTTGAACGGGCACAGGCTCTTGTCGCAGCAGCGCTGGTTCAGTCTGTGGGCTGTCAATATGTTGGTTGGTTTCAACCTGCGGGCGATCGCATCGGTGAATCGGCAAAACTGCGTCAGCTTAATCATTCCGCCACAGAAACGCCGCAGGCCCTAAGTCATTCGTTGCAGACATTGGCCAACGTCGCCAGCTTGAAACAAATACTGGCGGTACAGATGCTGCCGGACAATTCCGCTTGCGCCGTGGCAACTCCCGTTGCAGGAGCCGACGGGCAATGTCTTGTGGTCACCTTCGCCGTACCAAACGGCGCACCAAACGCCGCAGCCGTACAGTTTCAGAAAACAACAGCCCTTGAGCTGGCAGCCTCACGCCTGAGCGAATGGCTGGCAGGCCGAAAATCCATTCAGGCAAGCGATGATTCACGACATGTGGCCGCCCTTGTGGAATTGACCAGCCTGGTACTTTCCAGCGAAAGTCGCAAAGCCGCCGGGCAGTGCCTGGTAGATCAACTTAAACAGCATCTGCAGGCATCGCAGGTACTGTTTGGAGCGTGCCGACATCAAAGTCTGAAGTGTCAACTGGCGGCAGTTTCCGGAACTCCCGAGGTTGATCGTTTTTCGGAGGCAACAAAGATTGCTGAAGCCGTCATGCAGGAATCGATTGCACGATCTGCTGCGTCGATCTGGCCCGCCGTTGAAGATTCCAACAGACATGCTTTGCTGTCTCATAAACATTTCGCTGAAGAAAACAAAGTCACATCCGTGGTGGCCTGCCCCCTGAGAAACGAAGCTGGCGACGTCGTTGGCTGCGTCATTGCATCCTTCGGCACACAAGTATCGACTCAACCACTGTCGGCAGATGACGTAACCAGTGCTCGCCGACTGGCGGAAGACGGACTGCGTTTTCTGCACGCCGGAACACGTTCCATTGGTACGGCAGTACACGTCGTTCATCGAACCACCACGGGAAAAATCAGCAACTGGACGTCGCGACTTCGTAAAGCGGCGTCAGGCCAGAAGGCACTCACCGCTGGTATCATTGCGGGTATCATCACAGCGGCGATGTTGATACCTGTGGATTACAGAGTAACCTGCGATTCAGAACTTCAACCGGTATCTCGCCGGTATGTAGCCGCTCCATTTGATGCACCGTTGGATGAATGCCTTGTTCATCCGGGCGATGTTGTCGAAGCTGGCCAGATTCTGGCTCGTCTGGACGGTCGCGAACTGCATTGGGAACAGGCGGGAATTAAGGCCGACCTTGGGAAAGCCACCAAAGAACACAACGCTTACTTATCCGAACAGGAATTTGGCGACGCCGCGATCGCTCGCCACGAAATCGACCGACTGCGTAACCGATCGGCAATGCTTTCCAATCGAGATAACGAACTGGATATTCGCAGCCCGATTTCAGGGATCGTTGTTTCCGGCGATCTTAAAGACACAGAAGGCGTGCCTCTGGAGACCGGGCAGTCTTTGTTCGAAATCGCTCCGCTGGACCGACTGGTCATCGAAGTCGCAATTCCAGAAGAAGACATTCGCCACGTTCAGGAAGGCATGAATCTAAGCGTTCAGCTGGATGCCATGCCATCACAAATTGTGGCCGCAACCGTATTGCGAATTCACCCCAAAGCGGAACTTCGAGACCACGAGAACGTGTTTATTGCCGAAGCGGAACTTGATAATTCAGAACAACTGCTGCGTCCCGGAATGAAGGGGGCTGCCAAAATCTCGACCGGACATCGAGCACTTGGCTGGAACCTGTTCCACAAACCGGTGGCTCACGTTACCGGCTGGCTGGGGTGGTAGCCGATGCAATACGCTCTGAATGCTGCACCAGACGCCTCAACCGTCGATCTTACTCGCACAAGACTACGACTGTGCGAAGAAGTCGTACTTGCGCCACAGCTGTACGGCGAAGAAACCTACTATCACATTGAAGTGCCGTCGAAGTCGCAGTTCTATCGTATCGGGTTTGCGGAATACGTTTTCGTATCACTGCTGGATGGAACCACGTCGTTCTGTGAAGCTCTGGCGCTCACCGCGCGAGCTCTGGGAGCATCCGCTTTTGCCGAACCTCAGGCCATGTCCATGTACACATGGCTGCTGGAACACAACATCGCCGTCTTTGCAGATGACGATCCGGCCGCCAACACAAAAGTCGAAGCTCCCCCCAACGCGGCTCAAGCGTTGCAGAAGCTAAATCCGTTCTGGATCCGCATTCCCTTCGGTCGCCCGGACAACCTGCTGAAGGCCCTGCAACCGGTGCTGGGCTGGCTGTTTTCGCCCGTCTGCACGCTGCTTGGCGTTTGCTTAATGGTCGCTGCCGGTCTGCGACTGGCGGCCGACTGGGACCGATTTGAAGCGGCTTCTTCCAATGTGTTTGCCACAGACAACTGGCTATGGCTGCTGGTGGCGTGGATTCTGTTAAAAGGAATTCACGAACTCGCACACGGACTTGTCTGTCAGCGATACGGCGGCAGCGTTCGCGAAACCGGAGTCATTCTGGCATTCTTCGCTCCGTTAGCCTATGTCGACGTGACCAGTTGCTGGTCGTTTCCGTCTCGTTGGCAACGGATTCACACGGCAGCGGCGGGAATGTACGTGGAACTCATTCTGGCGTCTGTGGCCGTCTTCACGTGGGGCCAGGCTGACTCGCTGGTGATGTCTCACCTGCTGCACAACATCATCGTGATGGCCAGTCTGTCGACGCTGCTGTTCAACGCAAATCCACTGATGAAGTTCGACGGTTACTACATCATGGCCGACCTGCTGCAGATTCCCAATTTAGCCACACAATCCGCTGAAGCCATTCAAAACCTTGCAGGACGTCTGTTTCTGGGACTTCGAAAATCGGCGCCCGCAGTCACTGGTCGCAATGTCTGGATTCTAAGAATATACGGACTGGCCGCGATGTTCTGGCGACTTCTGATTTCTGCCACGCTGCTGATTGCCGGTTCTGTACTTTTTCATGGCGCTGGACTGGTGCTGGTTGCCGCTGGCATCGTTGCCTGGTTTGGTATGCCATTGTTCAAGCTGGGAAAACTGGTCGTCAACCTGTTTCAAAACAACCCCGCGCGGCTGGGTCGAGGAGCAATCGCTTTGACGGCCTTTCTGGCCGTAGTGGGTGGAACCATGTTTGGCCTGCCGGTACCGTTTTCCACAACGGCTCCGGGAGTCGTCACGTTGCCGGAAGGCTGTCGAGTTCGCTCGAACGTAAGCGGTTTCATCGACCAGGTCTTCGTAGAAAACGGAGACACCGTCGCAGCCGGTGACCTGCTGCTGACCTTACGAAACGACGAAGTTTCCGTAAAGCATGCGGACCTGCTGCTGGAAATCAAACAGGAACAGATCCGACACCAGATTGCCATGAAAGAACACGACGCCGGCGCTGCAGTGGTCGCTAAGAACAATCTGGAATCATTAAACGATCGACTTCGGGAAACGGACGAACAACTGGCGGCTCTGGAAGTTCGAGCCGCAACCAGCGGTACAGTGATCGCTCGAAACCTGGACACCCTTTCGAACACCTACATTCATGAAGGTGACGACTTGCTGGTTGTCGACAGCCAGCAGCAACGAGAACTACGAATTTCTGTTGCTCAGGAAGACTATTCGCTGGCGAAGCAACTGCTTTCAGAACAGGTTCCCGTTCGACTGGGAACCCGCACACCGACCGTCGGCATGCTGAATCGAGTCATTCCGCGAGCATCTCGCCGACTGCACGAGCCCGCTCTGGCGGCCACTGATGGAGGACCTTTGGCCGTTACTGCGAAAGAATCATCGGACAATCAAGACGAGTCAATGGAACTGGCCGATCAACGTTTTGAAGCCGTCGTACTTCTGGCTCAACATTCTTCAGAAAAACTTTTACCGGTCGGCGAACGAGGCTACGTTTCGCTTGGAAACACCAACGAATCGCTGGCAGAACACTTATACTGCCAAACTCGCAAGTGGCTCACAGACCAAATCGAAGCCGCTCAACACCAATAACAGCACGGCACTCAACGCCTGCCATACTCACCACGTGCCATACTCACCACGTGCCACACTCACCACGTGCCACACTCACCACGTGCCACACTCACCACGTGCCACACTCACC
>CALFSX010000339.1 GCA_937916515.1 uncultured Planctomycetaceae bacterium
TTTTGCATATGTCATTTTCCCCCAACGACTTATAGAGATCTACGTGCCATTCGTGGGCGTGACCTTCGTCATCAGTTTTTTACATCGTCGGTCGGTTAGACATGAGGGAGTAATGACGTCGGAAAACATGCTGCCAAGTTTGTCCACCCAACCCGATTCCGGCATTCGCGGACATGGCAATAGAATGTGCCCGGATTGCAATCAGTTTGGTTACACCTGCGGGACTCGTTGCTACATCGTTCGATGCAGATCCTCGCCGATCTCCAGCAAGCTTGTCAGCGAATTCATCATCAGGAGTCGTTGGCTCTGAACCATCAAACGCGAAGCGGGCAAAAACGTCTCTGACTGCCGCCCCGTCCAATGACACGTCACTTGGTCGCATTGAAAAACAAATTGCCAACTTCCGGGCTGATGGCAATGTTGTCACGTCAAGGCATCGTGGCGTCATCATTTCGAGCTCGCGGAGTGCTGCGTAGAGTCGCGGTTCTGTATCGAATTTACCTATGCCGCGACTTGCACCAATCGCGAAGGTGTGCAGCCGGTTGCGGATTCGATGCAACCATGGCTGGGCGACCTGTGCCTCGAGAGTTTGAAATCAAATCGCCGGTTGGGATGTAACCGTACACCAGAGCCAGTTGGCCTTACTTGGTTGACTACTTTTTGAGTTTGCGGCGTCGGGCGCGGCGGACTCGCTTTCGGTCGGCTGCTTGTCGGCCTGGTTCTGGTGTACGGTTACAACAAATCGATTGCTATTCAGCGTGGCAGCTCGAGCCGATTTTTTATTTTGCTACGTTGGGTTTGCGCGTCACTGAACGAATGCTTCGCGAGCTCCACCGCCAAGGAACAGTTCGACTTTCTCGTTATCCGTTATCAGGACTTCATACTCTATTCCGTTCTCAACAAGTGTGTCCTTTACCGGCAGGAATGCGCCAAACGAATCCTGTGCCACGAACAACTTTACGAACGCTGACTTCGGGTCGATGCCCGTAAACTTGCCCTTAACATTTCTGCGGGAGGTCTCACTGTCCTCCACAAAGATCCCAGCTCCCGGTCGGGGGCGAATCACCTGCATGCCGCCCTCAGTGGACTGTGTACAATCAACGTCATCGACCTCAAGGCTTACAGTTGTAACGCTAAAGAGCCGGCCGTCGTCAAGAGCGTAGACGATGCCGTCCTTATTTGTACGGCGAACACGTGGAATTCGAGCGGTGCGTCCCGCAAGCCCCTCGACTGCCGTAAGCTCTTCGCGAAGTCGACTGTTTGCTTGGGCAGCGTCATCAAGTTCGGACTGATTGTCCTGCATTACCTGTTGAGTGGCTGCCATCTGTTCCCGTAACCCTGAAAGCTGTTCCACCGCCTGAGTCTTTTCGGACATCAACCGAACTCGGTCCTCAGTCTGCTGCTTCAGCGTTCCCGCGAGGGCGAGCGATTCTTCGCTCGCAAAACGGCTACGAATCAGGTCCTGTTGGCGGACTTGTCCAGACAGAATCCGCAATCTTTCCTTCGCTTGTTGGATTTCCATGCTGATAGCTGCGGACTCTGCCACGGGATCCGTTTTCTCATCAGTTGCGGGGGCGGCCTGTTGGCTTCTGCTGACGAGCAGCGCGACCAGCATCGAAATGAAGATGACTGCTCCAAATGTGTTGCAGATCGTATCAAGCAGCATCTCCAGACTCTCATTAGCGTCTGTAGTTGATCTATGTTTCATTGAACGGCCGCACCTGTCATTGGGTCAATCACCGTCTTATCCTGAGGCAGCAGGTCAAAGCCAAAGACGACATTGCTGCTGCGTAGTTCCGCTGATATTTCGTCAAGCTTTGCTGCGCACTTCGGCTTCACAATTAGCATGAATACAGCTCCTGAACGATGTTTTTGCAGAATCCAACGCCGCAGGTCTGCACTTGATGAGAAAGATTTTGGCCGTTGCTGCTTGCCAAGCTCTGCTGCAAGAAACGAGTTTTCGCCGTTCATTTCAACGAGCCAGCATGTACTGGACGTACTGGTGTGAGCGTTGTAGATAACTCGTTCACCCGTTTGCAGCTGTTTCAGCTTTTCTGCAAGTGCCTGATTCTGTGCTTGCATTTGATCAGCCTTTGTTTTGACATCGCTTTTAACCCGTGCCAGCTCTTGAAGATCAACCAGTGAAGTTGCTGTGATCGAGTGTTGTTTCCACAATCCCTTCAGATCGGTTTTCGCGGAATCAACCTCAGTGCTCATCGCAATCGTTCTGTCCCGGAGCAACTCAGGGTCATTGATGGCTCCGCTGTTCAAAAGTGAAGTCTGGTCATCAACAGACTGCTGCAACTCAGCAATCTCCGCTGACAACGCAGCTGCCTGTCGCCTCATCTCTTGAATCGTCTCAGCAGCGGACGAAGAGCCTGCATTTGCAACGACAGTTGTGATCTGAAGACACATCATCAAGGTCAACAGTAACATGATCCCCATGACGCACGTAATAATGTCCTGGAAGACAAACAGTGAGAACTTGCTATGGTTTTTTCGTTTTCGCCGTGACATTGACTCTGTTTCTGTGGCCTGCCAATTGGACTTGCTGCGTTCGATTTGATTTGGCGTCAGGGAACGTATTTGTAGTCGCCATTGTTTTCCCTAGCGATTTGGCGAAGCAATGTCTCACCTGCTCTTGATTCCAGGGCAATTGTGTTGATTTGCGACTTTTTAAGGCTGTTATGTTGCCGAATAAACATCGCAGCGTCTGTTTCGCATTCGCCATCAGTCAGCAGGAATATTCCCCCCGGTGATTCCTCCATAAATGCTTCTGCGATCCCCGCTTTCACAGCGGTTCCGCTTCCAGGTTCGACATCGTTAACCCAGTCCAACAGTTGTTGTTGATTTTGCGGAGAAAGTGTTTGATACCCTCCGGGATTTGAAATCGTAAGGAAGTCAAAAAAAATGATTCTTACCTCAATACTCGCAGGCAGATGCTTCACACAACTTGCGAGTTCCCGCTTTGCCTTCACTAGCCGACTTCCTGCCATGCTGCCGGAGCGATCAACAACAAAAGTAAAGCGTCGCCCCTTTGCCTTTAGTCCGAAAAAGGTGGCTTCACCCGGAGCTGAGATTGTGAACTTTGATGTTGGGTCGCCTGCCACTACACCAACTTCCCCTGATTCAGTGTCCGAAGAAAGATCCGGCTTGTCAGTGCCTGATTCGACAGGGACCGCTACATTCAGCTGGCTTGGCTCTGCGGCCACGTTTGATGTGCTGTTCGTCGAGGAGGAGAGTTTGGAGGCTTCATCAGTCGACAACGAAGCGGAAGGTTGCTTATCTGGAGTTCCCGGGGAATCAGTCGACTGACCACTGTTTTCTCCCCCAGACTGCTCTAGGGTTTTACCATACTTTGAGTCGGCCGATTTAGCCGCAGCCATTGCGTCGTTATCACTGTCGGAACTACCGGACGTCGGCAGCTGGTTCCAGAATACAGCAACAAGGATCAACAGGATCGTTGCCAATGCACCTGCGATCAGAATTTGGCGTCTTGTTGGATCATACTTTGGTGAATCAACTTGTTCGGGTGCTGGGCTGGAATCCTCTTCCAGGACTGCCAAATCAGCGGCGTGATTTGCAAGTTGACTTGGTGCGTCGTCAATTGGCGAATCTTTTTGCCCCGAACGCTTCGGTCGTCGATTACCCGTCGACCAATTTCCTTTGGTGCCATGCCTAACTGGTGTGGCGGAGGTGATGCGCCCGGACGCCAAAAGAAATTCCAATTCGTCGCGACTTACCGGGCCGACAGTCGAATCTTTTTGTTTGTAGTACCAATCTGACATCGATCTCAATCGAAGTGATTCAGTTAAGAAAATGCAATATTGACTGTCTCAGCGTGGTGCAGGCTGTGTGTTTCTGTGCTTTGTTGTCGAACGCAGCCAGCCAAAGTACAGCTTCTTGATTTCTTTCAGGCACGTCCGGCTTTAGCTGGACCGGGGCTGTTCGTGAAACGGTAACAACCTGAGTTTGTTCACAATCTTGCCGGTGCAATATTCAGAGCATGAGTCCAAGAATTCCTGCTCCGATTTTCTCAGGAACGTCACCAACATTTGGATCGTCAGTGCCGCGACAAGTGCTTCCAATGTAGTGTCAAACGCCACGCCAAGGCCACCAGTGACGTTCTTCAAAGCAGGCAGCAGCTGATCTGCGTTGCCACCAGAGGCGCTCATAACAGAACCAAATTCACCGATCGCAATTGATAACCCCAATACCGTGCCGATGAAGCCAAGAATTGGAATAGCCCATAAAAATCCATTCAAGAGTACGTAGGAGGATTCGGATATGGCTTCGTCTGATTCAGCCTGAGATCGAAGAATCTCGTCGACGTCGGAAACCTGGCCGATATTTCGCAAGTTCGAAAGCGCAACGGAAATTCTGTTAAACAAAACAAACTGGCGAGGGTCATCGACAAGTTCCAGCATTCGGTCAAAAACGCGATCGACTGTCGATGGGCTCAATACAAAATCAACCTCGTCTGGGATCACGTTCAGTTTTAAACATTTTTTCTGAAGGGCAAGCTTGCGCCATTTCAAAAACAGTATCGCCAAACTCCACGACGTCAGGAAAACGATGGACGTTGGAATTGGCCCGTTCCCAATGAATTTGTCGTGTAATATAGTTCCCGACGCTAAAAGAAGAATGCCGTGAAACGTTAAAGTCAAAAGCAATGCGAGTAAGAACGAAAGAGCAGTGTTGACCCGAGTAAACCGACTTCCTGTGAAAAAAAGTTTTTGCTCAATGTCCAACCGAGACCATGCCAGCACCACAGTGCTGGCGTCTAATTCAGAAAATGACTTGCTGGACATTGTGGCTACCGGTGAGGTTTGAAGTGTAGTCTGCGAGTTGCAATTCGTTCCTAATGTGCTGTGTTGTCTTCTATTTTTATGACGACTCGAATCAATTCCAGCCCAGCCATACATGTGATGAATAGAAGCCAAAGGATGGTTACGAAGACCGGTCCGAAGATTGAGAGCCCAGTCACGCGGAACCAGTCCTCCTCGGACACTGATTGTCCTACAAAATAGACCCACGCAGAAAATGAAATCAACAATGAAAGAATGAACGATATCCGAGTCGATTCCTCTGCGATTCGCAAGTACCGGGTCAGGCTGGGGTACTTGTGGATTGAATCACCGGGGAGGCTAGCGGCCTTTGAGGTGCCCAGGAAGACTTCCAAGAATCCAGCTTTAGGCATTTCTCCAAGCTTTGATTTTTTTTGTTTACTCACAATCGAGCCCGAGAACTGTGGGAGGTCGCCAGCCGGCAGCCAGTTGTCAAAGCTCTCATTCCAAACCAGATCACTGGCATCCAAGCGGCCGGAACCCAACCACATCTGAATATCGGACGCCGATACAGGGCCAAGCTTGTTACCGCCCTTCGAATAATACCACTCGGTACCGGGGCTATTCCCTTCGACTTCATCGTAGCTGGATGCTGCGTATATGTCGGTGGCAGCAACAACCGGTTCTGGTTCCACTGGAACTTCCCGAGCGCTCACCACCGGTTCGAACAGATCGGCGATTTCTCCAGCCTTCTGCCATGTAACAGCGTCCGTTGAAAGCTCGTGATGGCGGCCGAGACGCTTGCGGCGAATCTGAGCGACAATTTGTTCACGGTTTAAGGGGCCGCGAACTTCACCACGAATCCGAATGTAGTACTGGTCAGACATGAGTGATCTGCTGAAGGAATAGAAATTCGACGTGGAACCACAAGAGTTCATTGCGCTTCCGAATTCAGGATTGGCAGGTACTGCCCAATCCAACAATCGCTACTTGAGTGAAAGTTCACGATACACAGGATGTCCCTCAATTCCGTCAACAACTTTGGTCGCCGCAATTTCACCGAACACGTTGCCTGTCACCGTTGCTACCGGATAGAACGTCGCGGTGGAGTTTTCACCAACTCTCCCTAAGGCAAACAGCTCAATTGAATTATCTGCCTTCAGTTCTTCTCGCAGAGCCACAACCCATTTTGATTCCGCATTTTGATGCAGCCATCCGACACATTGGATCTCCGGGCCCGGCACGGAAGCGTCCACAAGCTCTCTGTCGGCGATTGCCGCCTTCAAATCGCTCTGTATTTGCTCACCGTGTTGGTTCATGAAATCAAGCGCCAGTTGTCGTTCCTGGTCAGCTCGCTGATCTTCAGGCGCCACCCAGTTTGTCAGACGAGAAACACCTGCCTTGCCAATTTGGGCAAGGTGTGCATTGACTCGATTGCTAATAAATGAACTGCCATCGGAGCCAATCGTCAATAGTTTCTCAATCAATAACAGTCTAAGAATTGAATCGACGGTGCCATCCGACGACAAATCCTCGACCGCCAGAAAGATGGCTTCTTCAAAGTCGGTCTGCATCTTTTCTGTCAGCGGATTGAGAATTCGATTGGTCATAACGGACTGTGGAGCTTTCCATTGATCAGGGAGCCTTCCTAAAGTCGCAGGAAACCTGGTCAGCGAACGCGTCAAGTCTTCGGTCTGCGTACCGGTGGTCGTCGTGAAATACGTAAACTGAATTGTGGAGGCGGTGGTTTTCGGAGGGCTGGTTGCAAAGTAGCGTTTGCCATCGCTTTCCTGAACTAGATACGCTTTGGAAATCGTCAGAGGCGCGAACATGCGCTCGACCTGCTCACGACTGGTCCCCTGTGGACCTCCAATTCTGGCTGCGATTGCCGTCAGTGCTTCGATTCGATTGCTGACATCCATGCGTCCCGGATAGGCGGAAGACGCTTCGGTAACAGTGGCGAAATCAGACAACAACGACTTCGCATCGCCGGGTGTTGTTTCAACAAGGGAAGCGTCCAGTAGTTTTCTCCGCAACACGTTCCATTTGCCGGCATTGTCCCATAGTGCAAGGTCAGTTTTTGCGATCGCCAGAAAGTCTTCAGCTCGGCGAGTTCCGGGATAAAGCTTCGCATAATCCAAGAGCGTTTGCCGATAGTCAGCTGATACTCCCGCTGCCTGAGTCACCTTCTGAAGTTGACGAGCCGTTGCCAGGTTGGCGGAAACCATCGAAAGCTGCTGATCGACTTTGGTTTTCAGTGCAGTTAATGAAGTACGCAGCTCAACAGATACATGTTGGCGACGTTCTAGTTCGGCGACCGTGTCCTGAACACTGTTGTATCCGACTTCTGAGTCCCTTGGCAGAGCGGCAATTCGATCAATGAGCTTGTTTTGATCTGCCTCAAATGCCTCGTCAGCTTTTCGCTGTAGCTCTGCTCGGACTTTTTGGACCTGCCCGCGAGTGCTGAGAATTCGTGTTTTCTCGCCTTCGTTTTTTGCAACCAGCTCCGCCTCGACCAAAACGCTTTCGGCCTTGGGGAGGTTTTCCCAACGAGGTGTATCCTCAATGAGGTTGATTGCATTGCCAATCAGCTGATCCAACTGTGCTTGCCGACCCAGTTCCGTGCCACGAACAGATTCCAGCTTTTGCCGTAGTCCCAGCAGTTCAGGCTCCTGTCCAAAGCGAGCATCTTCCAAATCCATTCGCTGAAAATAATCATCAACCGGTTGAAGGTCTCCGCTGGCGGCAGCACTGTCAAGCAATTGGCTAAGCTGCGCCACGTGTCCGTCCGTAGCTTTCTGAAACGTGACGTTGCGGACAATCATCACCACAGCCACGATTGCCAGAAGACTTCCGCCGACAATAGTTGTCAACAAAGTCACTCGCTTCCGGCTTTCAGCAGACTTCAGCGATTCAATCCTGTCGGCAAGTCGATTTTCAAGAAGCGTCGGCAGGTTATGGCCATGCCGCACGGTCTGAGCGTACAATCGCTCAAGCTCCGTGATCGTGGTTTTCCGATCCAACGCGGCTTCCAATTGAGCCTTACCCAGTGAAAAATCTGAATCGGCGGATTCTTTTGACTCTTCTTCAATCAGCCAATCCAGCGCTGGCCCGGCAATGTCGTAAAGCGGGTCGGTGGGATTCAGGTCGATAATGTCAGCCAGGGCCATAAACCGCTTTTGTAAGCGTGTAGCCTGCGGTTTGTCAAAAGCTGCGTAGGCATCAGAAAGCTGATGAACCAGTGGCTCCAATTCGATCCTTGCATTTCGTTGACGCAATTTTTCGTGCGCCTCACGAGCAATCTTTTTGACGTTGGCTGGAACGGAGACAGACCAGTCTTTGCTGGAAAGTTCTTTGTCCAGCGTCGCAACAGAAGTTATGTCTAGCTCTTTTATGGCGACCTGCAGGTCTTTTTTTAGCAATGTGATTCGATGGGCTTCAAACTTCTGAACGTCGGCCTTCCACTGAGTATGTCCTGCGTCTTCTTTGGCCAGTTGTCGCAGTGTTTCGATTCTTTCGACCAGCGGAGCTCGCCCAAGAGATTGAGTCCGATAGCGTTGCAGCAGTCGCTCCAAAGGAGCGGACACCGAATAGGCGTCATTCAATTCCGATGCGATATCCACGGGAAGTTCGCGAATCGGCTGAATGCCGGATTGCATCAATAGATCGTTCCATGCTTCGAACTCGGGAAAGTCCAGAGCCGTGGTGACGTCGTTCAGGCTGGGCGACTTTTCAGCGACGGCAATTGCTTCGTCGCGAAGGCCTTTGTTCAGCAGCTTTTCGACCTCTTTCAGACGTTTTGCTACAGCATCGACATACTCTTCATGGCGAGCGGCAAGATCAATAAGCTCCTCTTCGGAGGCATCAATAGCAAACGCCATTACCTGCTGAATATCTTCAACCAGCTGATTCACTTCATCAGTTGTCATTTGACGCCTCCATTTCTGCATTCAGAAAGTGAATTTCAACCTTGGGGTCGCTTGGCAGTTCTAATGAAAGATTGAAAGTAACCCGCAAGCTAGAAAACGCCTCATTTACAGGCTCCAGTTCTTTGGCCTTCCTGTCCCATTTGCTGTCCTTTTCACCGGGACGGAACTGCTTTCTGAATGATTCAATCTCGGCGACTTGTTGTCCCAGACTGCCAAGTACCTTATCGATCTCCGTCGTGGGGTTTCTGCGTTTTTTGCTAAACTCCGCTTGAGAAGTCAACACTGACTGAGCCTTGGTGATCTCCTTCACGTAAAGATCGGTAAGCCTTTTGCAATTATTAGATTCGTCTGTTGCTATCGTTCGTAGCTTCGAGAGATCTACGAACCGAACAACTCCGCTGCCTGACAGATTTGGTGTATCATTCAGTTGGTTCAACTCCGATATCCACTTATTCGTCGCTTCCTGCCAAAGCTGGGCTTGATCTTGATTTGCATTTGCCCCCGCCATCAATGCTTCAAATGCTGTTCGAAACTTGCGACTGTCTAGTAATTTGGCAAGAACCGTTTGTTCATCAGAACTTTGCGGTAAGCTGGCTGGCAATGTGACACATGCCTCAACACTGGTCGACAGACCAAAGTGCGAAGTGGCATCGTCAGCTTCAGGTGGAGTAATAGAAATGGTCAGCCGACCATACTCAGTGGATTCTGGCTCCGTCTTAAGTAATTTTATGGGTGCCGCCAAATCGAAATATCGGATTACATTTGTTTTGGCTTGGCCAAGTTGGACCGTGTCGGCATCGGAATCCGGGAATTCAACCGTAAACTTTGCTCCCTTTACATCGAGTTCGTCAAACTCATGTCCGGTTCGATTCAAATCCTCTGACAGTCCTTGTTCCAACACAAATCCCTTTTGGCGATCCCACGATGGAATAACCCAATGGTCGGGCTCTCTCTGCAAGAAGACGGCACGATGAGCCTGAGCGGTTACCACAATGGGGGACCAGCGAAACAATTCGGCAATTGCTACTTCTCGCTTTGCTGCATCATCCCATCCAAAACCAAGTCTATATTCGCCCGGAACTTCCGTCTCCTTGAGCTCGTACTGCCCCAACGGTACTTCAACTGTCCCGACACTAACTTTTGCATCCCATTTCAGATTTTCGCCTGGAGCGGCCATTATTGATATTCTTCGGTCTTTATGTCGAGCAAGCATACGATCAGGACCAACGTCAGAATCAACGTCAGGATGCAACTGAATGTCGAATGAACTGACATCCTCAACTCGGATAACCGGCTGATCGTCTTCGGGTAAATTCTTTATTGTGCTGGGATTGGTGAGGCGTAGCATTCGAGTTACGCCAGCAGACGCGTTCGCGTCAAGAAACGGGGATGGAGGGACAAAACTGAGCTGTATGGAACTCTTGTCTACGATTCCATCCTCCCGGCGAGCGATCATGGGAAACTTTGTATTAAGAAGCCAGTGCCTCGCTCTATTCACCTCGACAGGGTCATCGCTTTCGTTATCTGAATTCCAATGCCAAGTAAGTTCGGTTTCGAGAGCCTCCGTAACTTCGGCACTGAAAAATCCCAGCCCACAATTCGAATGCTCCACGCTCCATGTCACGCCTGTCGGTGTTGTTACTTTTTTTAGCGGTGATTCATTGCTGTCAGTCAATTCCAGATTCTCTGCACTATGACAATAAACCACGACAGGTTTTGTTTCGCCATTCGCTGGCGGCACTTTCCACCTAAAGACCGATTCGTCATCAGTACCCTGAAAATTTTCGAATGGCCCTTTACCGCCAAACAAGCTGGGGGCGTTTAACTGAATCACTCTCAACTCATCGACTGGTGTCCTGCTGTTCGTCGGTGCGGATACCGTCAGTTCAGACTTATAGAACCGATAAAGCGCCGTTCGCAACTCGTTGTCACTGAGCGGAAAGCTGGCTCGCTGCCAACTCAGTTCTGCCCCTTTGTTTTCGCCAAGTAGTGTCACGGCAAGATCCCCAACAACCAGATCACCAACCTTGACTTTCCATTTTGCGGATTCAAGGCCGTCAACTCCAGCACCCAAGATCTGGATACCTGCGGACTTCGTTGAAAACTTCACGGACTCAACGTCGGAGACCAACAATGGAAGCACGTTGTTCGCATCCGGGCTGTCTCCGTTACTTAACGCCCAAACCACAGTTTCAGCATTCTCGCCAAAGTCAGCGATTGCTTTGTGAAAAGGTGACTTGCCTTCAAAGGGCAGAGGCGGGATTTCAACAGGTGGAGCTTCCGTTACGTCTTCTCCATCGGTTTTTTTTTCATCGGCTGAGGTGTTAGCCACACGAGCGTCTTCTATCTTCCACGTTGCGATCAAATCAGGCAACGTCAGCCAAGCTCCGATACCCACAGCACACAGTAGTAACGCCACAATTAGCCCGATTATCCAAATGCCGCTACTGTTTTGTTCCTTCTCAAATGCCTGGTGTAATCGTGATACCGGTGGCGGAGCGGAACCCACACGTCTAAGCGTTGGCGCAACCGTTCCGTCCCCTGACTTTACGGGGGTAACCTTTGATGCTACCGGCTCATCTGTCGCCAGCAGTTGTTCCAATTCAGCATCTGTGACACTTGACTGCGGTGATTTAGCTTTCGTTGCCGGACTCGATTTGGGTATGGCCTTGGCTTGCTGAAACTGAAGGATCCCAGTTCGAGCAGCCTCGACAAGTGCTCCTCCGACCGCAGGTGGCAAAGCTGCTGCCAGATCGACTTTGATCGACCGGGCGTCATTTCGGATGCTGGTTGCTTCGGCTGTGCCGTCCAGATAGAAACGCAACTGACACTCAGTTCCCGCCAATAGGCGGGTAAAGTAAGTACTGAATGTTACTCCCCAACGTTGCGGATACGGAATCAGATCAAACACTTCTGTCACAAGGGCCAGAGTGTCCGTTCCGGCCTTGAAGATTATGTTAACCGGCGCACGGCTTCCCAGAAGCTGTTCGGCCACGTAGCCCGCCCACCCATGATCCCCGGTTGCTGACTTCCATGCGACCAGATCTACTTTTGCCGGAAGCCTGGGGACCGGCAGTCTTCGAGGCGGCTTTGTGGCGACCGTTCCATCCCAGCTGGTTGCGACCGAATCCGGTTCGGCCAGCACGCGTGCAGGACCAGCCGGCAGTACCGAGGTATCGTCCACAACAATGTGGTGTGCCAGCTTATTGGTGCGTCCAGAATAGTCCTGGCCTGCATCGGCAACTCGTGAAATCACGTGCAGCTTTTGTCCCGCCATTCTGGTGGTTACGAATGTAAAACAGACGGGATTCAGCGATGCCTGAGGATCGTTAAGCGGGAAGGCATGACGATAACCGCTCATTGATTCAAGGCGTTCCGCAAGATTGACACCCATCCCCGCCGTACTGACCACGGTACAGAATCCACGGCTGCCCTGTTTCAGGCCCTTGGGCGCGGACGTGTAGATGATCTCTTCAATCATCGAAATGCTCCGTCAAATAGTTTGTGCTTGGGATCCAGCGACATCAGTTATCTCCTCGGCCAGGCAAAGCGCCTCCGATCATGCCGGGGATAGTCTTGTGCATCGCGTACAGCAATGGAATCTCTGACCAAATCGGTGATATCTCGCTCGGCAGCACTCCAAGTGGAAACCGTGGCGGATCGCCAACCGGTTCCGATCCCGGAACTTCACGTGGTGAACATCCAAGGGCACTCACCGGAATGTAAATCACGTCCTCCGAGAACGCCTCGGAGGTTGAAACAATTTCTGGAGCTAACTGCGTCAACAGATTTCGGAATTTCTGTGAAATGGCCTGCAACTGCCGGACATTCAACACGTGTAAATCATTGCTCAATTCAGTAATGATCCAGTCTCGCTTCA
>CALFSX010000340.1 GCA_937916515.1 uncultured Planctomycetaceae bacterium
CAGTCAGCGCTGTACCAGTCTGCGGGTAACACTCGCGCGTCCGAAAACCTCGCAGACTCCGCCAACACAACGACCGTCTATCACCCGGCAATAAGCAGCACAGCTCCGAATGCACGGCTTCTGGCTCCGCAGTTCAACGCAGGAATCGGTGCCACCCCGGCCACAGAGACACCTTCTGCCGCAATGCCTTCTTCAGCTGCCGCAGGTTCACAGCTGGTTGGCCACATGACGACTGATTTGGCATCTGACAGTTCTTTTCCGGGCAGTAGCTTGCCGTCGTCAAGCGGGCACAGTATCGGATTCGATGCGGACAGTGTCCGCAAGTTCATGAACGCTCAATCCAGCAATCCGATGTCAAGCGGTCAGGTTCTGAATGAGAAAGAACCACTTTGGAATAACGTTTCCGAAACAAAAGCTACAGAGCTGCGTGACAGTCTGCAAAATCGCATAGTGGAAACTCCAACTCCAGCAGCCGCCATCAATTCCCTGAACGTGCCGAATGGCGGCAATGTGCTTGATTCGGCGTGGAAAGTGGTTGAGGGGCCGACCGTTTTTGAGGGCCCAGCCACCCTGCCTGCGACAAACCAGCCGCTGGATATTCAGCCAGAACCTTCCATGCTGGATCGCCTGAAAGAATTTTACGGGCCCGACGGAGAATCCAGTGCTCGGCAGATCTGGAAACGAAATATTCAAAAGCTGCAGTCGCCATTCAACGCGTTTCGAGATCGAGAACGTCCGGTAGCGCCAGCCACAATGGATTCCATGGAAGCCGCCGAACCAATCGTGGACAGTCCAGCTTCAATGCTGCCTGAATCCAGCAGCGCTGCAGACCTGCTGCTGGATCAACTCATCGAAGAAGTGAACAGAGAGCTGAACAGCTGGCCTCAACAACTTAATGGACGACCGCTGAATCCCGTGGCGTATCAAAGACGATCGCAGGATTTACAGATGCTGTATCTGATTGCCAGACAACCAGGCCAGGCCGTGGCCTCACTAAGCTCACTGCCCGACGGAGAACAGGCGTTCTGGCAGGAAATGATGCTGGCGATGGCTCAGTACAGAGAAGACGGCGAAGGGGCCATCCGAGAACGCCACCTGGCCTTAACGGCACAGCAGCTGCGTTCCGCGGCTCAGCACTTGTCAGTGTTTGGCGACCTTGGCCTTAAGCGACTTGATATCTGCAGCAGAATTCACAGCTTTGGTCGAGTCGTCCCGTTTCCGTCAAACGAGTTCAGAACCGGCGACCCCATCCTGCTGTATGCCGAACTGGAAAACTTTTCGACAGACATCACACCTCAAGGGAAATACCGGACCAACTTTGACGCTCAATTGCAGGTGCTGCACGACAACAGTTTAGACGCAATCGAAACGATTGAACTTACCGATATCTCCGACGAATCAACTTCGGAACGGACCGACTATTTTCAAAGCTTTGAACTGACGATTCCGTCGCACTTGACTCCCGGTCGCTACAGAATCCGAGTCCGCTTGCGAGACCGAATCAGTAAGAAGACGGCCGAAGGCTTTGTCAGCTTCGACATTGTGGGCAAGTAAAGCGGCGGTATGCGGCTTTTGGGGGTGATGTTGATGCTGGCCTCGCAGCCGAATAGTGTGTCATTATTCAGGCAGGTGACCTCAGGTCGCGCATAAGTTGCACGCCTTCGCGGTTGCTAGTCTTGGCTGCGAACTGCATCGCTGAGACATCACGAATGCGGGTTAACCCTCACCCTCTTTTGTCTCCGATTTTCCTGCCGGTATAAATTCTGGATGTCGCCGTACGCGCGCCGCCTCGACTTTGTTCGTCGGAAAACAGCAATTTTTTGCTGAGTGCTGGAGTCACGTAACAAGCAACAGATTCACACTGGTTTCTGCTTAAAGTTTTCGCGGTTCTGCCTATCATGACGGGTGCACAAATGTGCTAGTGCGGAAGCAGGGCCGATGTACGATTCAGAGTTGACAGACAAAACCGAATTCATGGACAGGTCGCCACGCTGTCCGGAAGGGGAGTCTGCGCCGATCGTGTTGCCTGAAAAGATCGGGCGTTATCGGATTGATCGAGTGTTGGGGACTGGTGGGTTTGGCGTTGTCTACTTGGCATACGATGAAGACCTTGTCAGACACGTGGCGATTAAGGTGCCGCACCGCAGTCGAGTTGAACGACCGGAATCTGCTAAACAGTATCTGGAAGAAGCAAGGATAGTTGCCAGCCTGAACCATCCCAACATTGCTCCTGTTTACGACATAGGCAATTCAGAAGAATGCCATTGTTACTTTGTTTCAATGTATGTGGATGGCACCAGTCTGGCGGAACGGATTCGTCAACATCGACTTTCATTTGCGGAAGCTGCGGATCTGGTCGCCACCATCGCGTCGGCTTTACACTATGCTCACGTTCAGGGGTTGGTACATCGTGACGTTAAGCCGGGCAATATTCTGATTGATTCCAATGGCAAGCCGTACATCGTCGACTTTGGCCTGGCACTGCGAGATCACGAGCGAGACTTTGTGCTGGATTACAGCGGTACTCCGTCGTACATGTCTCCTGAACAGGCTCGAGGCGAAGGTCATCGCGTTGACGGACGCAGCGATGTGTTCAGTCTGGGAGTAGTGTTGTATCTGCTGCTGGTGGGACGCAAGCCCTTTCGAGGAAAGTCCGAAGCCGAACTGTTGATTCAAATTAAGGGGTTCGAACCGCCACCTCCCCGGCAGTTCGATCGGAGTGTGCCTCAGGATCTGGAACGCATCTGTCGTCGAGCGATTTCAAAGCGAGCCAGCGACCGCTACGCAACAGCAAAAGAAATGTCTGACGAACTGCGACACTTTCTGGCGACTTTGGAGGAATCGGAAGACGGTTGCGAACGGCCTTTCGATTTGCCACACAAAGGTGTGTGTGGCGGTGGCAAAAGTGACTCCGGTTCAACGAATGACTTTCAAACAAGCCGCAGCGTGGCGATGATCGTTCCCAAGGGATTAAGATCATTCGATTCGCACGACACGGACTTCTTCCCGGAGCTACTGCCGGGGCCGCGTGATCGTGATGGCCTGCCGGACATACTTCGCTTCTGGAAAACGGCAATTGAAGAAACCGAAGCGGATCGTACGTTTTCTGTCGGCCTGATCTACGGGCCATCCGGCTGCGGAAAATCGTCACTGGTAAAAGCTGGCCTGCTTCCTCGACTTACCGAAAGCGTGCTGCCAATCTATCTGGAAGCTTCTAAAGACAACACCGAAGTCAGCCTGCTGCAAAGTCTGTTAAAGCAATGTCCGGGCCTGCAACAGAACCTCAGCCTTAAAGATACTTTGCTGAACATCAGACTCGGTCGCGGTATTCCATTCAACACCAAAGTGCTGATTGTGTTGGACCAGTTTGAACAATGGCTGCACGCAACACCAGGCATTGAGGATGCGGGACTTCTGCACGCACTACGGCAATGCGATGGCGAGCATCTGCAGTGTATTGTTATGGTGCGAGACGACTTCTGGCTGGCCGTCAGCCGCTTTTTTCGTCACCTGGAGACTCGCATTGTCGAAGGCGAAAACAGTTCACTTTGCGATCTCTTTGAAGTTCGCCACGCTGAACGAGTGCTGTGTGCATTTGGGCGAGCCTACGGAAGACTGCCTGAAAACCCCGGCGATATTACTGCCGTGCAGCGAGAGTTTGTGAGGCAGGCCATTGACGACATGGCGGTGGAAGGAAAAGTCGTCTGTGTGCGGGTGGCACTGTTTGCGGAAATGATGAAAGGTCGCACGTGGACGCCCAGTTCACTGCTTGCCGTTGGCGGCCTGCATGGCGTTGGTACGACGTTTCTTGAAGAGACGTTTTCCGCTTCAACGGCTCCGCCTGATCACCGATATCATGAAGCAGCCGCAAAAGCCACGCTGCATGCATTACTGCCGGAATCCGGAGCCGAAATCAAAGGCAGGATGCAGTCGCGCCAAAGTCTGCTGGTGGCATCGGGCTGCGTAAATCGACCGAAAGAATTTGATCAGCTGATTCGAATTCTGGACAGCGAATTAAAAATCATTACCCCTGTCGATAATGAAGTGTCAGAAATAAAGACGGACAGCAGCGGGCTGACAACTGAGCACGGCGTTGACGAACAGAAGACGTGCTATCAACTGTCGCACGATTATCTTGTGCCTTCTTTAAGAGAATGGCTTACGAAAAAGCAAAAGGCGACCAAACGCGGCAGGGCCGAACTTCTGCTGGCAGAACGAGCCGCGTTGTGGAATTCCAAACCAGAACCACAGCAGCTTCCGAACAGCATCGAATACCTTCAAGTGCGCTTGCTGACCGACGAAAACCGGTGGTCAAACAAAGAACGACGCCTGATGAAGGCAGCAAAACGCCATCACATTCGTCGCGTTTTCGTTGTTGCGTCTTTGTTGTTTCTGGCTTCGTTTTCTGTTTGGCGAGTGTTCGACACCATCAACGCTCGGCAGATTGCCACAGAAAAAAAGCTGGACGACCAGTTTGCGATTAATCGAAGTGTCACGCTGGCACATCAGCTTAACGGAGCCGAAGTTGCGGCAGTGCCGCTGATTCTTGACGAACTTCGGCCATGGATGCGCTGGGCCAGGCCTACGCTGATGAAAGATTTTGCCAGAGCCTCCGATCGATCGGCTCATAAATTGTATGTGGCCCTGGCAATGTCGCCGGAGCATGATGAAAGCGTAAACTATCTTTGCAGCATGATTCCGGATCTGCCGGAAGCTCATCAGTCGCTTGTGAAAACACGGCTGACTTCCAGAGCACAGGACGTGACAGCCTCACTGTGGGATCGCGTGGCCTCCGGAAAACTCACAGACAACCAACTGTTGACGACCGCCAGCTTTCTGGCGGAATATGCGCCCGCTGATCGTCGCTGGGAGGAACTGTCGCAGAACATCGCGGCTGTTCTGTTAAGCTCGAAGAACATGGAACAATGGCTGGCGCAGTTGTCGCCCGTCGGCGGTCGGCTTGCGGAACCTTTTCTGGAGCTCGTGAACAACGGTTCCGGTGCACCGAACAGTCTCGAAAATCCCGCAACTTCAAGTTCACCACCAACCAGTTCTTCGCGAACGCCGGTCAACACAGAAACCCGTCGAAGGGCAGCCCTGGCGTTGTGTCATATCCTTTCTGTCGACGAGCAAAGTGAAGCTCAGCTTCCGGCAATGCTGGTGGAATGGATTCAGGAAACTCACAAGCCTGATGAATTTCAAAGCTTGCTAAGCGTTTTAAGACCACATGCCTACGGCGTGCAGCAGTACATGTTGGAAACCTTAAAAGTCGAAGCAAACAACCGGAAACGCCGAGCGAACGCGGCTGCTGTTTTGTTTCATTTTGGTCGTGCCGACGTTGTGTGGCCCCTGTTGGCAAAATCACCAAATCCATCCGAACGAGCCCTGTTGATCGTGCGGCTGTCGGATTCGGAATTGAAAGAACAGCTTTTAGTGCAGCAGTTTCAGGCAGAACGCGACGCATCCATTCGGCAGGCAATCGTCATATTATTGGGCAATGTCGAAGCTGGCGAGAATGCGGACCAACGCGAAGACAGTATTCGATCGCTGGAACAAGCCTACCTGCTGGACGGCGACGCAGGAGTTCACTCGGCCATCGCCTGGACAATGCGACAATGGCAACAGGCTCATCGCATCCAGCAACTCGACACCCAGCTTATCTCAGATTTACACGGGCAGTTCTCACACGAACGAAACTGGACTGTCAATTCCGCTGGCCAGACACTGGTGGAAGTCGGCGGCGCCAGCAACGAACCGTATCAGACACAACAAGGCCCCCCCTACACATTGGCCGTCGCCGCAACCGAAATCACGTTTAAGGACTTTCGGGCGTTTCGATCAGACCATCATCAGAATCTGCAGTATGGTGCCGACGCACAGTGCCCGGCCAACAACATTTCGTGGTACGACGCCGTGCAGTACTGTAACTGGCTTAGCAGGCAGGATGGCCTGATTCCATGTTACAAAGTGAAGTGCGATGAAGGTTCAAAGACGGCTGGATATCCGCGAGTTGATATTCCGCAGGACTTCCAAACAAGAACAGGCTATCGCCTGCCCACAGAAGCTGAATGGGAACGGCTATGTCGTTCGGGAGCATTGACGGAATACAGCTTTGGCGACAATATCAGCCTGCTTACTGATTATGCATGGTCGGCAAAAAATTCGGAAAACAAAACCTGGCCCGTCGGCGCCAGGTTGCCTAACCTGTCTGGCATGTTTGACGTTCACGGGAATGTCTGGGAATGGTGTCACTGCCTGCAGAATGTCGATGACCGTGCGTCCGAACAAACCGTTGGGCAACAGGCACCACGATTGCTGTGCGGAGGAGCATTCGACAACGTGGTTACTCGAGTGAAGTGCACAGACCGACTTGTGCATCTGCCCACCGAAGCAAAATACAGCTACGGATTTCGCACCGTCCGCACAGTGCCAGCCAGTACAGTGCCAGCGAACTCAAACTAACACGCTCATGCCCGAAGCTTAACCGTTTGAAGTTGCGCTACTTCAGGCCCTAAGAGGTTGTGGAATTATTGAGTGTGGGACTTGTCCCCGATTTTCGAAAACTTCTGCACTTCCAGACGTGCGGGGTTTTCGATTTTGTTAACGCCGATAAATCAAAGCTTCGATAAGCCGAAGCACTCCAAAGAACTAACTCCCAACCGCTCCATGACTGTGAGAACAGCAAGTTCCAGATCGCGATGTTTCCCTAACGCGGTGGAAAGGCCATCGTGAAGTCGTGTTTTGCTGTCAATTATGGAACCAAATTCGGGACAATTTCTTAGTGGCCACGGAAAATTCAACACGTGGGTTTGCTGGAGTGGATCTTGCTAAGGATTCGCCTGATTGAGGATGTTTATCAAGATCCACTACAGCACAGATGTCGCGTCACGAAAGTCCACGGGCCGACCAGTTTAGAACACGCACCATCCGCATCATTCTCGTAGCGACAACGTCGCGGCTCGACGATTAGAACGTCCCACGTCTTGCCGGCATCCACGCCATCGGGGCAAGGGTGAAGCCCTTGTTCGTAGCGACAACGTCGCGGCTCGGCGATTAGAACATTCCACGTCTTGCCGCGATCCACGCCATCGGGTCAAGGGCGAAGCCCTTGTTAGGCGGCGGCTGGCAGAAATTCGGCTTCCAGGCCTTCAACTTCTCGGGCGGTGATGGATTCAATCTGGTCTGCGTAGCCCACCAGTAATGCCATGTCGCATAAGCGATTGATGCGGCGTGGGTTGCCACCGCTTAAATCGATAATGGCCCGAATCGCGTCTTCCCGAAAAACTTCTCGTTCTGCACCTGCGGCCAGCATGCGAGACTGAATGTAGTCGGTGGTTTCTTTGGCAGTGAAGCTTTCCAGAGTTGCCTTGACGGCGATGCGTTCACGCAATTGAGCGTTTCTGGCAACGTACGACGCCAGTACTGGTTGGCCGCACAACACTACAGAAAAGCTGAGTCGACGGTGCGTGTCGGCGAAGTTCAGCAATGGCAGCACCACCTGATTCAGTGAATCATTGGGCAGCAGATGAGCTTCGTCGAATGCAATAACGGCGTGACGGCCTTCTGCCGAATTCTTTTCCAGAAAGCGTCCCAGTTTCAGCAGCATTCCGTCAGTCGGCAGCTGATTCAGGCTTTCGTCGCCCGTCACTTCAACGACAACGGCACGCAGCAATTCGGTGGGTGCAAGTGTCGGGAAGGCAATATGAGCAAACGGACGCAATTCCTGTTCTTCGGCTCGCAGTTGCTGCAGCAGGCTCGACTTTCCAACACCTGAATTTCCCAGCAACATGGCAGCGCCCGCGTTGTTCGCGAAGCAGTATCGCAATCGCAGTGACGATGCCTGATGCGAATGCGATCGATACAACCCGGATCCCGTGGGGCGATAAGAAAACGGGGCTGATTCCAGCTTCCAATAGCTTTCGTACATTGATGACTCTGTTTTTTGAATGAGGTGCTGGTGAACGACGAAATTTGGAAAAGCAACTTCGCGAAGCGTGAGAGGAAGGTCGGTTCTAAGACGATGTTGCTTGTGCAGGCTGCCGAATTCCGGGCTTCGGCAGTCGCGGCTTATAAAGGAGTAATCGTGCCCGTCAGGCGGATCTTTGCAGGAGCTACTGGGCGAGTTGGTGGAACTGTGGGAACGTTGTGAGGCTGTTGCGTGGAAGTCTGGGAGACCGGTTGTGAAAGCAGCGGAACGACAGCGTCATCTGGCGATTTTGTATAGCTGGCATTGTGTAACACCAACGAGCGAGGCTGCGGATCTGCTGACGGAATGATCAAACTGGGCGGCGCATTTGACACGGTAGATTCAGCGGGCATCGCAGATTCTGAGGGCACAGTGGACATAGCGGCGACGGCTAAGTCGGGCGAATCGGAGTTTGGCGAATCATCCGCAGGCGTTGCGGATTTGTGCCGACCTTCCAACTCAGTCAGCATGACTTCAATTTCCCCCAATGCGTCGCCGGATTCGGACGGGGAGATTGTCACAGACAGTGAGTCGGAAGAATTCGGGTCTGTCGCCCAATAGCCGAACAGCAGCAATCCGGCCATGACTGCGATTTTTTGTCGAGTTGTTTTGGGAGCAAGGCTTAACTTTGCCACTCCAAACGTCTGTTTTTTGTCAGCCATTTCCTGAGTTCCAATCGACTCAACATTCGACCAAGAATGGTTCCGTAAAAACGAACGCCCTCTGCGCACGATGTTCCTGATGTATGCAATCGGCGTCCGGTTGTGCATAACTTGACGGTTCTACAGACCAGCACGAATTGCTTGCCTGAGTTGGCAGTTCGGGCAATGCCAGAACTGCCCAAAGTCGCTATTTTCTCTGCCGGAATCGCGTTGTCAGAGTTTGGGACGCTCCGGCGTTCGCCCGCTTGAGAACCCGATAATCACGGCGGAATCCTGCCCGCCCAGAATCGACGCGGCTACTTCTTTTGAAAAGGCAGCAAATTTGGGCATCAGCCAGCCGACATCCGCCGTTGCCGTTCAGATGGCGAGTTCGTTTGATTCAATGGGTAGCTGAAAACGTTCACCTGTTGACCGTTTGAACGGTCGCCGCCATGCCCCAGTTGGCCACTTCGCCTTGAACGAAACCGTACAATTTTCGCAGCACTCGCAACCATCACGGATGAGGCGGAATATCAGTCACGGTACAATTGGGCGAGGCGGCGAATTGTGGAAGCTTCAATTGCTTGGAGATACTGCTTGTGTAAATTCAGTGGCGGGCTTGTCCAGCAGCTTTGTACATGTGGTGCTTAAAAGTTTTCGCGACTTCCGCTAAAACAAGTTTTGGCCCCGTATACAGGAGCGTTCCTGAGTGTCTGTCGTAACACTGGCTGAACTTCAGCAGTTTGCGTAAGTTCGACACACGGTGAGTTCATAAAAAAACTGCCAGCGACAATTCGCAGGCGCGACGGAAAGAACTGTAAATGGCCAAGAATGTATTTGGCGGCGATTTAATTGCTTGCTCAACAGACCCAATGACCGGTTTTTTCCGGACCGGGACGTGTAACACGTGCGGAGACGACGTCGGCATGCACACCGTGTGCGCCGAAGTGACGGAAGAGTTTTTGACTTTTTCCAAAACGGCGGGAAACGACCTTTCCACGCCTCACCCGGAATACAGCTTTCCCGGCCTAAAACCCGGCGATCGATGGTGCATTTGTCTTCCTCGCTGGATTGAGGCTCTTGAAGCTGGGAAAGCTCCGAAGATTGTGCTGGAAGCGACTCATATGTCGGCGATTGAACACATTTCCATCGAAACGCTGCTGGAATACGGCCTGGACGCACACAAAGCTCCTCCGCGTTTATCGAGTGAGGAAGACTAGGCAAGCTTTGCAATTCTCGGCCCTGCGGGAACTCCGGTAAGCTGTGATTTACGGGCAATCACGGTCGAGAACGGAGGAAACGTGCTGTATGCTCTGAGCGTGGTTAGCATCAGCTTTCCAGCAAATCGTTTCACAATTGGAATTTTCCGCTGAAAATCAACTCGGGATTCCGTTCCCGAACGGTGATCAACTTGCCGAGCTTTAGGCCGGGTGTTTCCATTGGTGGAATTGTTGGTTTTTCCGGTCTGCGGGCGTCGTCCGTGTCATTGCGGATTTTGTCTGCTGCTTTCCGGTCGATTCGTTTTGGGCGAACAACCTGGTTCGAGTGAACAACTGGCTGCAATTCAATTCTGGCTTCAATTCACACCTGCCTACCGATTTTGACTGCGACAGATTTCAAATAGAGTTTGTCGTCCCACTAAATACTCTTGAATCTCACTTCACTCAGCGAACATGACACAACTGAACAAATACAGCAGCCGAATTACTCAGCCTCGATCACAAGGCGCTTCTCAGGCCATGCTTTATGCAACCGGTATGACACCGGAAGATATGAACAAAGCTCAGGTCGGAATCAGCAGTGTTTGGTACGAAGGCAACAGCTGCAACATGCATCTGATGGACCTTGCAGCAAAGGTGAAGGAAGGCGTTGAAGCTGCCGGACTGGTTGGTTTTCGTTTCAACACAATCGGTGTCAGCGATGGAATTTCCATGGGTACCGACGGTATGTCGTATTCTTTGCAGTCTCGCGATCTGATCGCAGACAGCATCGAAACCGTCATGGGCGGACAATGGTACGACGCCAATATTTCGCTGCCAGGCTGCGATAAGAACATGCCCGGCTGCATTATGGCCATGGCCCGACTGAACCGACCATCGATTATGGTTTACGGCGGAACCATTAAAGCGGGCTGCAGTGCCAAAGGCGAAAAGCTGGACATCGTTTCCGCGTTTCAATCGTACGGACAGTATCTGTCGAAAGAAATCGGCGACGCAGAACGTCAGGACATCGTCCGCAAAAGCTGCCCAGGAGCCGGTGCATGTGGGGGAATGTACACAGCTAACACAATGTCATCCGCCATTGAAACTTTGGGAATGAGCCTGCCGTATAGCTCGTCCATTCCGGCGGAAGATCCTGCCAAGCTGGACGAATGTCTGCGAGCCGGTGCCGCCATCAAAAACCTGCTTGAAAAGGACATCAAACCCAAAGACATCATGACTCGCGTAGCTTTCGAAAACGCGATGGTGGTGATCATGACTCTGGGCGGTTCAACAAACGCCGTGCTGCACTTAATCGCGATGGCTCGTGCGGTTGACGTTGATCTGACGATCGACGATTTTCAGTCGGTCAGCGATCGAATTCCGTATCTGGCCGACCTGAAGCCCAGCGGCAAGTACGTGATGGAAGACCTGCACGCCATCGGCGGAACTCCCGCTTTGCACAAGTATCTGCTGGAAAAAGGCCTGCTGGACGGCAGCTGCATGACTGTCACCGGCAAGACACTGGCGGAAAACGTGGCTGACCTGCCCGGCTTGCAGGATGGACAGGACATTATTCATCCAGTCGAATCGCCCATCAAAGCCACCGGCCATCTGCGAATCCTTCGCGGCAACGTGGCACCGGAAGGTTCTGTTGCGAAAATCACCGGCAAAGAAGGTCTGCACTTCAGCGGCCCGGCTCGCTGTTACGATTCTGAAGAAGACATGCTGGCTGGCCTGGAAAAGAACGAAATCACCAAGGGCGACGTGGTGATTATTCGCTTCGAAGGTCCTCAAGGTGGCCCGGGCATGCCGGAAATGCTGACTCCCACATCGGCCATTATGGGAGCCGGTCTGGGTTCAGATGTCGCCTTGCTGACAGACGGTCGCTTCAGCGGCGGTTCTCACGGATTCATCGTGGGGCACATTACTCCGGAAGCTCAGGTGGGTGGCCCGATTGCGTTGATCCAGAATGGTGACGTGATCACGCTGAATGCCGAAGCGAACGAAATCAATGTGGCCGTATCTGACGAAGAGATGCAAAAGCGTCGCGATGCATGGCAGGCTCCACCGTTTAAGTCAACTCGAGGCACCCTGTACAAGTACATCAAGACCGTAAAATCGGCATCGCTTGGTTGCGTAACAGACGAGTAACCACGGTATTTGATTTTGCTGAATTGCACGTAAGGCTGTGAGTTTTTCGATTATTGAATCGCGAAAAAGCAAGTTTAGCACCTGAAGGACATCATGAGTCAGCTCACGACGGAAGTCCCTTCGCGGAGCCCGCGGAACAACGATAGAACTATGGCATCTACGAAGTCGACAAAAGCCGCTAAGCATTCACAAGGCGGATTGATGCTTTGGCACGGGATGACAATCTCCGGTGTCTGGCGGCTGTTTCGTAGTCGTCCGTCGTTGCATTGGTCTCGACTGCACCGCAGCTTAAGCCTGCCGTTTAGCGGCGTGTATAATTCGGTGATGGCTGCAGCTGAATCCGCAATTTACGGTCGCCGAATCGAAAAGACGGAAGTCAAAGAACCGCCGTTGTTTGTTCTGGGCTACTGGCGCAGCGGCACTACTCTGCTGCAAACGCTGCTTAGCAAAGACCCCAACTTTCAGCATCTTCCGTTATATCGCTGTCTGTTTCCGTGGCACTTTTTGTTAACGGAAAAGATCGTCACCAAACTAACAGCTCCGTTTGTGCCGAAGTCGCGACCGATGGACAACATGTCGGTTTCGTGGGACGCACCGCAGGAAGACGACGTTTCGTTATGCATCATGAGCCAGGTATCGCCCTGCATGCTGTTGGCTCACCCGACGGAATTTTCACACTTCTGGCGTTCGCTGCAGTTTGAAAAGCTGCCACAGAACGAATTGCAACGGTGGAAAGACAGCCTGCGACTGCTGGTGAAGAAGCTCACGTTTACTTCGCCGAAGCGGATTATGATGAAGTCGCCGTTTCATACGTTTCACGTTTCAACGTTGCTGGAAATGTATCCGGATGCTCGATTCCTTTATATCCACCGGAATCCCTACAACATTTTCCGTTCCGCTGTGCACCTTCGTCATCGCATGATTGACGAAAACACTTTGGGCAAAAACGTGTTTGATGGGTCTGAAGAAGAAGTCATCAACAGCTACAAATACGGCTTCGAAGTTTACGAACGAGATCGGCAGCTGGTGCCCGAAGGTCAGTTGTTCGAAATTTCTTACGAGCAACTGGAAGTGGATCCCATCGAAACGTTGCGCGGAGCGTATGCGGGTCTTGGATTGCCAGATTTTGACCAACTTGAAAAGGCTTTGCAGCCTGAACTGGAATCGCTTCGCCAATACAAGAAGAACCAGTTCCACGACGATCCATACTGGGTTGATCGAGTTTACGAACAGCTGAAGCCAGCGTTTGACAGATTTGGTTACGATAAGCCGGGATCTGCAACAGACGAACCCGCTTCGTAGTTTCAGCAGGCCTTGACGCACAGGACTCGAGCTGAGGTTGGCCAAGCTTGGAGCTTGGAGC
>CALFSX010000341.1 GCA_937916515.1 uncultured Planctomycetaceae bacterium
CGGTGGTTTGGGTGGCGGTGGTTTGGGTGGCGGCAGCGGACAATTCAGCATTCCGGAATTGACGTCCGACTCGGTCAGCGAATAGCCAGACAACTCGCACGCGCTGCAGAACTGCGGTATAACAAGTGTCACCGCTTCATCCGTTGGTTTGCGGCGAAGCGAAATGAATGTCGGCAGCTTCAGGAAACATCGGCGGCTTACTCGTACAGGGCGCTGCGAGTCAAAACATCTTTCGTGCATTGAACGCTTGGCATAATGGAACTTCAGATTTTCGCAGAACAGGTACTTTACTCCGACGTACTGGACGCCAAAGTTCTTCGCCCCACGGCAAAGCTTACGGACTTATGTCCCGGGCCGAGTATCAAAGTGACCGTGCCAACTCGTCCGGCGAACCTGCAATTTGCAGCTCGACGGACGGCTCCGTTAATGCCCAAACCCCAGGCGTTGGCTGATTCCGCCAAGCGAGCAATCGCTCATCACATTATGGCCAATCACGAACTTCAGGCTCTGGAAGTGATGGCCATGATTCTGCTGGCGTTTCCGGAAGCTGATACGGACTTCCGATTCGGCATGGCAGAAATCATGTTTGACGAACAACGGCATACGCGTATGCACGTTCAGCGAGCCGCCGAACTTGGCCTGCAGTTTGGCGATCTTCCCGTGAATTCGTACATCTGGACCAAGGCTCAGGAATACAACAGCGTGCTGCAATACGTGGCCGGACTGCCGTTGGTGTTCGAAGGAGCTAATCTCGACCACACTGTCGAACTGGAAGACGTTTTCAAAGGTCACAATGACAAACGCAGCGCAGCGATAATGCGAGCGATCCATAAAGACGAAATCGGCCACGTACAGTTTGGCATGGAATGGCTGCGCAAACTAAAAGATCCGCAACTTAGCGACTTCGAAGCCTGGCGACAGGCTCTGCATTGGCCCATTCGACCGAAGAACGCGAAGGGTGACGCGTTCCAGCGAGAAGCTCGTCTGGCCGCTGGTATGGATGCTGATTTTGTGGATCAGCTGATCGCCTGGCAGGACGACGTTCAGCCCTGACAAGGGCTTCGCCCTTGACCCAGTGGCGTGGCACGTCGAAAGACATGGGACGCTGGAATCGCCGCTCCGTTGTCGCTACGGCCAACATGCGTGCTCCGGGCACCCATCATTTTGAGGAAGACTTCAGCGAGGCTTCGCCTCAGACCGTTCGAGCTGCCGCTCGGAACCGCTCCGTTGTCGCTACCAAAACTTGACTCAATGTGAACATGTTAGCTGCTTTAAGAAGTCTAATCGAATTTCCAAGGCAGATACGTCGATGGCATCCATTCACTACATCGTTGCCAGTAAATTGGACATGTCCGGTTGTGCTTTCGTATTGTGATTGGTAAACGAAAATCACACGATTTCCAATACTTCAAACGATGAGCGATTCGCGTGTATTTATCTGAAAGCAAATTTCTTCGAATGCTGACCTTGTGCGGCCTGTATGTCGCTCAGGGGATTCCGTGGGGATTTGTGACCGTTACGTTTGCTGCGTGGCTGGCAACACCGGAACACGGATTGACGGCTAAACAGATTGGCCCAATCATGGCCGTCGCGTCGTTGCCGTGGTCGTTTAAGTTTGTGTGGGGCCCGTTGATGGACCGCTTTACGCTGCCATCTCTGGGCCGCCGCCGCCCGTGGATTTTGTTCGCTCAGGGAATGGCGATTCTGGTGCTGGGCAGCATGCTGTTGTTTGAAGATTTACCCGGCATGGTCTGGACGGCGGCTCCCAATGAAGGAGCATTCTGGACCACCATCTACAAGCTTGTTCCCGGGCCACTGGCCGCCATGATTTTGTTGGCCAACGTTTTTGTGTCGATGCAGGACGTCGCCGTTGACGCGTTGGCCGTCGATCTGCTGAAGGAAGAAGAACGAGGCTTCGCCAACGGGATGATGTACGGTTGCAGCTATCTGGGAACCGCACTTGGTGGAGCCGGACTGGGATTTCTGGTGGCTCGCTATGGCATTCGAGCGGGCTTGCTGGGGCAGGCCGTGCTGCTGTTTCTGATCATGCTGCTGCCGCTGCTGATCAAAGAACGCCGACCTGCCGGCGACGTGGGTCCATCAGCGGATGGCCCCACGAGAACTGCGACTCTTAGTGCCACGTCAGCAGCGCCAGCCGCAGCGATCGACTTTGGCGAAACTCCTTACCGTCCTCCGGTAAGTTCTTTGCAGCAGGCCTCGTTGCCAGAGCACGTTACGAGCGGCCAGCAGCCGGCCGACAGCGTTCTGAAAAACCTGCTAAAAGCTTTCAGCCTTCGAGCGACGATCCTCGGTGTGTTTGTCGCGTTGGGAGTGAAACTGGGTATTGGAGTGCTGACAGCCGTGTTTGTAGATTATCTGCTGAAGGACGGCGGATGGAGCCAGGAAGACTACACCACGGTCACGGGAGGTTACGCGGTATTGCTGGGGCTGGGCGGATCAATACTTGGCGGCGTGCTGGCAGATAAGATCGGGCCGAAACCCATGATCATCGTTAGTTCCGGGCTGATTGGTGTGTTGTGGATTGGGTTCGGAGTGCATCCGTCTTCTCTGCAATCGATGTCGCAGGTAAAAGGCATGCTGATGGGGCAGGAATTTTTGCTGTCGGTGCTATCGGTGTCACTGTTCAGCTTGTTCATGTCCATTTCGTGGCCACGAGTCGCCGCAACTCAGTTCACCTCATACATGGCATTGATGAACCTTTCCACCACCATCGGCAGCTACCTGGCTGGAAGGTTGAGCCTGAACTACAGCATTCCGCAACTGCTGATCATCGCCGGAATTCTGCAGGTCGCCATGGTCGCACCTGTGTTGCTGATTGATCCCAAACAAACGCGTCTAGTGCTTGGGGACACTTAGAGGTGAGTGGCAAATGACTGTTTTTTCGTAACTGCTGTCGCGAGACGGCGGAATTCTACGCTCAGGCGCGCGTGGAATTCGACAGTAAAACGCCGCTCGTTCGTTAGCCGCTAATTGAGGCGATTGGCTTCAATCCATCGATCGCCAAAGTCGCCAGACTTCAGCAGTCGACTGGCTATCGCTAAAGCCTGGCAAGGGCTCTGGTGTTCAGCCGTGACAGACCACTAGCCTTTGCCGCGATCTTTTTGCTTTCCTGGTTTGGCGTTGAGTTCGATGTATTCAATGATCTTGCCGGCGACATCAATCGAAGTCGTTTGTTCAATGCCTTCCAGGCCAGGTGACGAATTCACTTCCATCACAACGGGCCCCTTGTTTGATTGCAGAATGTCAACTCCACACACAGCCAATCCCATAGACTTGGCGGCCTGTCGGGCAGTTGAACGCTCTTTGGGGGACAGTTTGATATTCAATGAACTGCCGCCTCGATGCAGATTAGAACGGAATTCGCCGGCTGCTCCCTGCCGTTTCATGGCAGCTACGACTTTTCCATTCACAACAAAGCAACGGACGTCCGCTCCGCCAGCTTCTTTAATAAACTGTTGAACAAGAATATTTGCATTCAGACCTCGAAACGCCTCAATAACAGCTTCGGCGGCCTTTTTCGTTTCGGCAAGAATAACACCTACTCCCTGAGTGCCCTCGATTAGTTTCACGACCAACGGGGCTCCACCAGCGATGGCGATCAACCCGTTAATATCTTTTGTAGAATGAGCAAAGCCGGTGTCCGGGAGACCAATTCCATCGCGTGCCATCAACTGCATGGACCGCAATTTGTCGCGGGAACGCGTGATTCCTTGAGACTCGTTGACGGTGAAGACCCCCATCATTTCGAACTGTCGCACAACGGCAGTTCCGTAGAATGTGTGAGATGCTCCGATTCGCGGAATAATGGCATCCGGGCGTAGTTCTTCGCCTTGATAGATGACTCGCGGATTTCGAGATTCAATGTCGATGTAGCAACGCAGATAGTCGATCACTCGAGCTTCGTGTCCGCGTTTTTCGATGGCTTCTTTCAGCCGTGCTGTGGAGTAAAGTTTGGAATTGCGAGATAGAATGGTGATTTGCATGGGAGTTCCGTCTTGAAGTAAAAAATTTGGTTCAGAAGAATGACGTCATCCCCATTGCCTTGTGCGTAGCTATCGCTCGCAATGTTCCGGGCGAACCACGGTGATCTGATCTGCCTTAGACAAAGACTGACCATCCGGTAAGTTTAACAAGTGTTTCCAGCGCTACACTACCGACATGCGAAGTTCCCGCTTTGTTCAGGCCCGGCGACCAGACACAAACGCTACCGTGCCCAGGAGCGATCACCAATATGCCACCACCCACGCCGCTCTTTCCCGGAAGCCCAATGCGATATGTAAAATCGCCGCTGTTGTCATAGTGGCCGCAGGACATCATTACGGCGTTTATTCTGCGACAGGCTTCGCTGGTAACCATGGTCATACCGCTGATGGGATCGCGACCGTCGAACGCCAGAAACAAAGCTGCTCTGGCAAGTTGCCGGCAACTCATGGAAATCGCGCAGTGAGAAAAGTACGCCGCCAATGTTTCTTCAACGGGATTCTTCAGATTACCAAACGATTCCATAAAGCTGGCCAATGCGCGATTTCGTGATCCGGCCTTCGCTTCTGAATCCGCCACAATGTGATCCACGCTTACAGATTCATCGCCGGACAACAACCGCAGGCGTTGCAGCAGCTGTTCAATCATAGCAGCTGCACCGACTTCCTCAACCAGAAGATCCGATACGACGATTGCTCCGGCGTTGATTAATGGGTTTCGAGGAATCCCGCGCTCCATTTCCAATTGCACGATCGAGTTAAACGGCGAACCGGATGGTTCGCGCCCGACGCGATCCCACAACGCCTCGCCAACTTTTCGCAGGGCCATGGACATTGTGAACACCTTGGAAATACTCTGAATGGAAAACCGTTCGTCGGCATCGCCCAGGCAGAAGGCCTGGCCATCACCCAGAGCTACGCACATGCCAAACTTCATTGGGTCAATGGCCGCCAACGCCGGAATGTACTGAGCCACCTGTCCGCCTCCTCGATGCGGCTCGATCTCATGAGATATTTCAGCCAGAATTTGGGGGAAGTCGACAGGCATTGGTAACTGGCTGAAAAGCTAAAAAGTATTCGTGGTTAGGTCAGGAAATCTGAAGAAACGCAAGGGACGACACGTGGCAATGCAATTATTCAGCTACGGAAGTTGGCCGTTTGGATGCTCTAACCAGATCGTGAACGTACTGCAGTTTTGCAGCGATCGGTGCTCCAAAAATTTCCGGCACAAGGTCTGTCAGTCCCATGGCTCGATTCATCTCGTTCAACACGACCCCGAGGCTGATGTATCGCACCAACATGTCAGGCAATGTTGCTGTGGTTGGATCGCAGCTTTCGGCCACTTTCATGTGGGTGGCCGTGTCAAGAACGCTCACCATGTCCAGATAGGTGGCAAACGTTTCGGCAAAGTCTTCCCACGGATGCATGGTTGCATAAGCGCTGACGAAGCGTGTTTCCCAATTCGGAACAGGGCCATCCTTGTAATAGCGTGTCTGAGCTTCTGTGTATCCGGGATTCTTATGATCTCCGAACACTTTCAGAAATTCGGCTTCCGCCACGTCTTCAATCAGCATCTGCCAATAGTAGTGAGCAATCTCGTGCCGAAAGTGACCAATGACTGTGCGGTGTGCTTCCTGAAAAAGCACTCGAGCCTTTTCACGTTCAACCGTATCCGCCTCACGAACATTAATCGTAATTTTGCCCCCGGCGTGACCGGTATAGACGCGTTCTTCGCGTCCCATCGACCACCACCATTTGGGTTTGTGAGTGGTGTCTGCCTTGAAATCAAACGTCAACGGCGGATCGACACCATCTTCCTGGCGACCATACGGCAGTTGCAGCAGATCCAATGTGTACAGCAGGCGGCGTTTGGCAACTTCGAGACGACGCCAGTTTTCGCGGTTTCCCGGTACTGTCAGGTCGGGCACCGTATCGTTGAAGCGGCAGTAGTCACAGAATTCCGGAGGCTTCTCAGGCGAGTCGGGCACTGCACAGCAACGATTGCAAACCGACTCAACAGCATAGTTGTGACATTTCACCAACAGAGACCCGCATTCAGCATTTCCGCAGCGGTAGTGTCCAGCCTTGTCTGCAACTGCCACCAACGAAGTCAGATTCTGGCAGACAGGGCACCAACCGAGTTCCTTCGAACACGACAGGCATTGAGTGTTCTCAAAGAACGCGAGACTACCACAGAGACAGTGAAATGATCTCATAAATTGTTTCTCGCAGAGGTATCAGTCATCGCGGAATCCGCCGCCAGCGTTCGCAAAGTTGCATAGTTGTCCACAATAACACCTTGTTCAACGGTTAGCCCACAACGACAAAGTCAGGCAGTCGAGAGCTCCCGGTATCCGCAAAAAAACATACTAACAAGGGCTTCGCCCTTGACCCGGTGGCGTAGCACGCAGAAAGACGTGGAACGCTCGAATCGCCGAGCCGTTGTCGCTGCGGCAAAAATGCACGGACCGTGCACGCATCATTTAAAATAAGACACTAACAAGGGCTTCGCCCTTGACCCGTTGGCGTGGCACACAGAAAGACGTGGAACGTTCCAATCGCCGAGTCGCTCCGCTGACGCCACGGCCAACGTGCCCAAGGCGCATTGGTCTAAGCAAGACTCTAACTCTGGGGAATATTTAGTTGAGAAGTCTCTCCAAGCAAAGCCGAACAACAATAAGAAACGCCCGTTCAAATGGAACGGGCGTCGCACAAAAAAACTATGCGGGAGACACTTTGCGACGAAGGTCGAGCGTCAACGGAAACGCAGGGTTGATTTCCGTTGGCGGAATTTCGACCTTGCCGGGAGTATGCCCCATCTGGAAGAACCGAGCAACTCGGCGAGATTCCGCTTCGTACGCGTTGATCGGAAACGTAGCCGAATTCAATCCGCTGGGATTCGCCACGTGATACTGGCAGCCGCCGATCGAACGTTCTGACCATTGATCGACAACGTCAAACGTTAGAGGTGCATGCACGGGAACCGTCGGGTGCAGACAACTCGGCGGACACCAGGCACGATACCGAACAGCTCCCACAAATTCACCCTGAACGCCCGTCGGATGCATGGGCACTCGACGACCGTTGCAAGTCACGATGTGGCGGGTGCCCGTCATGCCGCTCATCTTCACCTGCAGTCGTTCTACGGATGAATCCACAAAACGGACTGTTCCGCCGCCGCCGGGTTCTTCACCCAAAACGTACCACGGTTCAATCGCTGTGCGAAGTTCAAGATGTACGTCCTGCTGAGTCAATTCGCCAATCACAGGAAACCGGAATTCGAATTGAGCATTAAACCAACGTCGATCAAAGTTGATGCCCGCGCGATTCAGGTCATCAATAACGTCTCCCAGATCTGCCCACACAAAGTGAGGGAGCAAGAATCGATCGTGAAGCGAGGTGCCCCAATCGATCAGGCGATCGTTGAATGGAGACTCCCAGAATTTTGCCACCAACGCTCGAATCAGCAACTGTTGAGATAAACTCATCTGAGCGTGCGGGGGCATTTCGAAGCCACGAAGTTCCAGCAGACCCAAACGCCCGGTACTGCTGTCTGGCGAGTACAACTTATCGATGCAGAATTCTGCTCGATGAGTGTTGCCCGTCAAGTCGATCAGCAGGTTACGAAACAGTCTGTCCACCAGCCAGGGAGCTGCCGGTTCATCTCGCCCGGGAACCAGCGAAAACGCAAGTTCAAGTTCGTATAACGAATCAGCTCGCCCTTCGTCAACACGGGGAGCCTGACTGGTTGGCCCTATAAAACGACCGCTGAACAGATACGACAGCGATGGATGATTGTTCCAATAGCCTACGAAACTTTTCAGCAAATCAGGCCGCCGCAAAAACGGACTGCTTGAAGGCGTGCTGCTGCCCATCACCACATGGTTGCCGCCACCGGTACCGGTGTGCAGTCCATCAAGGTCGAATTTTTCAGTACCAAGTCGTGTTTGCCGAGCGTCTTCGTAGATGCCGGTTGTACGTTCAACAAGTTCTGTCCAACTGGACGACGGATGAATGTTGACTTCAATCACACCTGGATCCGGAGTGACCTTGATGTTCTCCAGACGGTCGTCGTGAGGAGGCAGATAGCCTTCGATAACGACCGGCATCTGCAGCTGTTCAGCCGTGGCTTCAATGGCAACAATCAATTCCAAATAGTCTTCCAGAACTTCCACGGGCGGCATAAACACATGCAAACGACCATTGCGAGGTTCAACGCACAACGCGGTGCGGACAATCTGCCCGGCTGGCGTGTCGTCTTCTTCCGAATGCTCCGCATCGTGTGCAGGTAGCTTTTGGTCGGAGATTCCCGGTCGCCCCAGAATTTCTGATTCCCCCTGTAGAAAGTCCTGACGGCGATCGTCGAAGTTTGGCAACGGACCGCGTTCGAACAACGGATCCGGCGGCTGAAGAACGGGCATTTCCGATTTCGGCAACCACGGCAAAGTATCCAGCGGCAGGCGCAACCCAATGGGCGAATCGCCCGGCAAAAGAAACATTTTGTCAGGGCGTTGCGGCCACGGGCCCGATGTCCACGGACGATGTTTGCTTTGCCACCACGGTCGTTTAAGTGGAAGCACAAAGCCCACGGGTTCGGCAACACCGCGTTCAAACACAGCAGCAACGCGTGCTCGTTCCTCGGGGTCTTTCAGCTTGGAATCGCCCGGGGTGACGTTGACCGGCAGTCTGCGTTCCTTCAGCAGATAGTGTGCGATATCTTCGTAGACTGGAACAATATACTTGTCCGTGACTTCCAGCAGAGATGCCAGCTTCTTCGCAAACCGACCGGCGGCTTCTGTTCCAAAACCATAATCGTGATCCACGTCTGCAATCAGCTTCGGGTTGTTCCAGACGGGCACTCCGTCCTTTCGCCAGTAACAGCCCAGCGCCCAGCGCGGAAGCGATTCGCCGGGATACCACTTTCCCTGGCCATAATGCAGGAAGGCTCCTGTTGCGAAACGACTTCGCAGCTTCTTGATCAATATTTCAGACAACCGGCGTTTGTTGGGGCCAACCGCTGCCGAATTCCATTCTTCGCCTTCCATGTCGTCAATCGACACAAAGGTCGGCTCTCCGCCCATGGTCAAACGCACGTCGCCGTCCGCCAGTCGTTTGTCGATTTCCTGGCCCAACTTGTCGATGGCCGCCCATTGCGATTCAGTGTAGGGCTTGGTCACTCGCGGATCTTCATGAACGCGAGTCACGGTCATGCTGAATTCAAATTCAACTTCGCATTTATCCAATGCACCGGAAATTGGTGCCGCTGATGACGGTTCGGGAGTACACGCCAGCGGAATATGACCTTCACCGGCAAGCAGTCCGGAGGTTGGGTCGAGTCCCACCCAGCCAGCTCCTGGCAGAAACACTTCAGCCCATGCATGCAGGTCGGTGAAATCAACTTCGGTGCCGCTGGGGCCATCCAAAGATTTCAGGTCGGGCGTCAGCTGAATCAGATAACCGGACACAAACCGGGCGGCCAGTCCAAGGTGTCGGAGCGTCTGCACCAGCAGCCATCCTGTGTCGCGACACGAACCTTTCTTCAGCTCCAGCGTCTCGTCGGGAGTTTGAACTCCCGGTTCCATACGAATTTCGTAATCAATTTCGGTCTGCATCCGAGCATTCAGCGCCACAATAAAGTCAACCGTTTTGACTTCGCTGATGTCGACACTGTCGATGAAGGCCTGCCATTTGGCTCCTGGCTTCTTCACTTCCAAAAAAGGAGCCAGCTCTTTACGAAGAGATTCATCGTATTCGAACGGAAACATTTCCGCAGATGATTCCACGAAGAACTCAAACGGATTGATGACCGTCATTTCGGCGATCAGATCCACTTCAACAGAAAGCTCTCGTGTCTTTTCTTCAAAGACAGCTCTGGCCTGAAAGTTCCCAAACGGGTCCTGCTGCCAGTTTAAGTAGTGATTTTTAGGTGATACATTCAGCGAATAGCTGTGAATTGGCGTTCGACAGTGCGGCGCAGGACGCAGGCGTACCAGATGTGGGCCAAGGTTGATCAGCCGATCGTACTTGTAGGTTGTGCGATGATTTAGTGCGACGCGAATGGTCATGTCTGGTTTTCGATTGAGAAAAAGCTGGTCTGAAGTGTTTGACTGGTAGATTACAGCACGCCAGGTGGATTCGGGCATTCTATGCGATACTGCCGTAGAGGTTGGGGCGTCCGAATTTAATTAACCTACTTATCTGTCATGTGTTTTCCCGGCATGTGTTTTTCCGGCGGCCGGTTGTTAAGCCGTGCTGTGCTGAGAGTTGATTGAGTAAAGGCGAATTCTGAAAACAGCGGTCCAGCTTTCACCCCGGCAACGTGGGATTCGGTCGTTTGCCAAACATAGCAGCATACCACGTCAACAGGAACGCGTTTGTACTGTTTTCAGGGCGGCTATTGTCGTTGCTGCTGAGACTGTTGTGGCTGCGACTGAAATGCACGCGTCACGAAGTACGTTGAGTTAATGGCCGCTCCGATTTCGTTTAACGAACTCTGGAACGAATCGATAAATTCATGCAGCCCGCCGTTGATGATGGATTCCACGGTTTGCCGCTTCAAATGTTCAATCAGTTCGGTCGATTTGACGATCGCTTCGTTCTGTTCGGCTTCCAACGGACCTTCGATCTTTCGCAGTGAATCTCGCATCTGGCGTATGCAGTGATAAATCGCTCGAGGAAATTCGCGATTCAACACCAGAAATTCGACCACACGTTCTACGGTCAACGCATGGTATTCTTTGCGAAACATTTCAAACGCACTTACGGAACGCAGTACGCCCGACCATAGCAGGTCATCCAGCGTTGTGTTCATGTCTGCCACGTTGCGCAGCAACGTGAAGTACTTGACGTCCAGAATACGACTGGTTTTGTCAGCTCTTTCGATGAGTCTGCCGACATTGGCAAATCGCCAGCCAGTGCCGCGAGTCATCGTGCCATCCAGAATGCCGTTAAAAGTGTAGCTGTTATGAACGACTTCTGCATAAAACGTAGCGCTGGGCTGAGTCTTGTCCGCGGTCTCGGAATCTCGCACGAAGTGATAGAACGTGTTGAGCTGCTCCCACGCTTCTGACGAAATCGCTTCACGAACGGTACGAGCGTTCTCGCGGGCGTTCGTGATGGCGGTCAGAATAGAACTGTGATAATCACGATCCAACGTCAGAAACTGCTGAACGTTGGTTGGGGTAAAATCGCCGTAATGTTCAGCGAAATACTCTTCATCTCCCGTCGCTCGTACCAGCGGTTCCCATTGATCGATGGACGAATCCGGCTGATCCAGAATCAGGTTTTGAGTCACTTCAATAAAGCGAGCAATGTTTTCGGCTCGTTGAACATTTCGGGCCATCCAATAGATGGAATTTGCGACGCGGCTTAGCATGAATTGTGTGTTTTCGGATGGAAGGGAAAATGACTTGGATGTTCGGCAAACGCAAGTTCAGCTTGTACACGAAGCCCACGTAAAGCGACGCGACCTGAACTGCGCTACAACATTTCCTTAACGTCGCCGGTTTCTGTTCCCGGGCACGCAATGACCCACGTGTCTTTGCTGCCCCCGCCCTGCGACGAATTGACCACAAGCGAGCCCTTCTTTAACGCAACACGAGTCAGCCCGCCTGGCAATACCCAGACATCCTTGCCGTAAAGTACATATGGACGCAAATCGACATGGCGTCCTTCAAAGCTGTCGCCCACCAAAGTCGGAACCCGCGACAAAGACAAAGTTGGCTGAGCAACATAGTTGCGAGGGTCAGCTTTAATCAGCTCCGCAAACTTGTCCTGTTCTGCCTTTGTTGAATGAGGGCCGATCAACATGCCGTATCCACCGGCTTCGTTGGCAGCCTTCACCACCAGTTCATGCAGATGTTCCAGCACGTACTTGCGATCGTCCTCGCGGTCACAAACGTAAGTCGGAACATTCGGAATGATTGGCTCTTCGTTCAGATAGTACTTGATCATATCGGGCACGTAGCAATAAATCACTTTGTCGTCTGCCACACCGGTTCCCGGAGCATTGGCAAGAGCCACATTTCCCTGCCGATACGCTGACATCAAGCCGGGAACGCCCAACATGGAATCCTTTCGAAACTCCTTCGGATCCATAAAGTCGTCGTCGATTCGGCGATAAATCACGTCGACTCGAGCAAACCCCTTCGTCGTTCTCATGTAGACAAAGTTGTCCTGAACCACCAGGTCTTCGCCTTGAACAAGTTCAACACCCATTTGCTGGGCGAGAAACGAATGTTCGTAATAGGCTGAGTTGTAAATCCCCGGCGTCAAAACCACGATGTTTGGTTTGGCAACGTCGTTGGGGCAAAGATAGGCCAGCGTGTCGTAAAGGTGACTTGGGTAATCAATAACCGGCCGCACGTGTGAACTGGTGAAAACGTGCGGAAAGCTGCGTTTCATGACCAGACGGTTCTGCAGCACATACGAAACGCCCGACGGGCAGCGTAGATTGTCTTCGAGTACATAAATCGCTTCGTCTGTGTGCCGAATCAGGTCTGTGCCCGTGATGTGGCACCAGACACCTTTGGGAGGATTCACGCCGACGCACTGCGGCCGAAACGACTTTGCTTTCTCCAAAATTGCCCGCGGAATGATTTCATCGTTGATGATGTTCTGGTCGTGATAGATGTCATCCAGAAACATGTTCAACGCCTTAATGCGTTGCTTCAAACCGGCGTCGATATGCTGCCATTCAAAGGCCTCTACGATGCGTGGCACGATGTCAAACGGGAAGATTTTTTCCGTGCCGGACTCATCACCGTAAACCGTGAACGTAATCCCCATCCGAAGCAAAGCGCTGTTGATGGAACTCTGGCGCATACGGATTTCTTCGGGAGTAAGCTGGTCCAGGCTTTCAATCAGCAGGCGAGCACCGGGCCGCGGTTTTCCGTCATCAAAAAACAGCTCGTCACGAAATCCCTTTGTGTCGTAGCCAGACCCATTCAGAAATGTCATATGAAACCCGTAAGCCTAATTTTTCGTTGAATTAACAGCTGAAGAAACACGTTCTTCACGCGACCAAATGACCTCAGGCAAGTCCGCTGTGCGATGGCGATTTGCTTTCACTGCTGGAAAAACTGGCACTCCCCAACCGTGTCGACAAACCACCAATTTCAACATACGGGCCACAAGTCCTTTTACTTCGACAAACTCGCAACAACCACCTCACATCGCTCGACAAATCACCGCAAAATGCTGCCATTGCTGTCGAGCAAGCAGATTCCACGTGACGGAACCTGTAATTACCTCAGGTCGCGATGCAATTTTTGAACCCAAACGCGAACCAACCCACTAAATTTTTCGATCGCCAGACTTC
>CALFSX010000342.1 GCA_937916515.1 uncultured Planctomycetaceae bacterium
TTGGGATCACCGGCTTGCTTCTTCTGCTGTTGCTTTGCCAGTTGCTCCGCCGCCTTGGTTTCCTTTTGAGCTTGTTCCAGTTTCTCTCGGGCTTCGCGAACCGCCTGTTGGTTTTCGGGATCATCGGTCGGCAGTTGCAGCAATTCGTCGGCCTTGTCTCGGAGTCCTTCGGTTCGATCCGCAATCTGTTGCTGCAACTTCGCAACCGCCTCTTCAGGTCGGTCTTCACGAACCGCCTGGATGGCATCGCGGACTCGCTCCTGCTGCTTTGCCAGTCGCTGCAGCTCATCTTCCTGAGGCGAGGCTTTGTCATCCCTGGCACCGTTGGGCTGCGAAGCGGCGTTCTCTGGCTTGGACTGGGCTGCTTCCTGCAGACGTTCGCCCGCTTGCTGTGCCTCGGCTTCTGCCTGCTCCAGATCTTTCTGTCGGAGTTTCTCAGGGACGGCTTCCATCTGCTTCCGGGCGTCCGCGAGTCGATTGGGTTTGCCGTTTTGTTCGGCTTCGTTCGGCTCGTTGGCATCCGGCTGAGCCTGCTCGCGTGCATCGGCGGCTGGTGGCTGAACGTCGGTCGCCTGCTGTTCCAGCTTTCGGGTTTCGTTCGCGATTTGTTCCTGCTCACGAGCAATCATGTCCAGCAACTGGTCGTCGAGTTCCTCTTTGCTGCGAACCTGATCGAGCTTTGCCAATGCGTCCTGCTGCTGTTGCAGATCCGCCGCTGCCTGAGTCAGTTCGGCTGCCTCGTCTGCTCGTTGAGCAAACTGTTCACTTCTGGCGTCGAGATCCTGTTCGACAACGTCCTGCAACCGATCGGCCACCTGCTGCTGTTTGCCCTGAGCTTCCAGGCCGTTCTCCTGCCCGTCGTTCTGCTGTTTCTGCTCCTGTGCAAGCTGTTCCTGTTGCTGGGCAAGCTCATCCAACTGAGCGGCCAGTTCCATTTGCTGACGTCGCTGATCAATGTCTTCCCGAACCTCCGTGAGTTTGTCGATGGCATCACCGAGTGACTCCTTCGTCGCCGCGACTGCCTCCCGCTGTTGAGCGAAATCGTCGGATAGCGGGACGAGCCCTGCCTGTTTCTTCGCTTCCGCGATCTCGTTGTCAGCGACCTGCTGAATTCGTTCGATCTCCGGTTGGAACAGGCGTTGTTCGGCGAGTTCATTCTGCTCTGTCAATCGCCGCAGCGCTTGTTCGGCTTCACGGATTTGATCCTGAAGCTGTTTCGCTTTCTCCGTCGCATCGGCTGGAGCCTTCGGAAACTCCGCAGCGTCGGCGACTTCACCGACTTCGTTCTGAAGTTCATCGGCCATCTGTTTGGCTGTGTTGAGACCATCCAGGGCGGCCGTCAGATCGGCCAGCACGGATTGCGCTTCGTTCTGAACAGCCTGCTGACCAATGGGAGCCGCTTCATCGGCAATCTGAAGATGAATCTTGCGAGATTCGGCAGTCTGCGATCCGCCATATTCATCGGGCCGAATGTCAGTGATCGACAGCCAGAAGGTCAGTTGGTCTCCGGTCGTGACTTCCTGTTGATTCAGATCGATGGCCAGTTCGCCAGTGAACTCTGGCAGCGATTCGTGCGGAACGTCTTTGATCGCAGGCGGTTCGCCGTTTATTTGCGAGATCAGTTGCAAGGCGCCACAGCCGAAGTCATCGAAGGCGTGATAGGCGATGTCGATGCGGCGATCTGACGTTGTCATGATTTCGGATAGCGCTGGTTGATCAATGATGATCGACGGCGGCAGATCGGGCAGAATTCGCATTTCAAACAGAATCGGATCGCCGGGGACTCCCGCTTCACTGACCAGCGTAATCGTGCCGCGCTGCAAGTCTCCTTCGGTTGCTGTGAACTCCCAGCCATGCCGCCACAGCTCTGCTTCTTCGACGGCAACAGTTTCCTTGCAAGGGATCAATGTTCCGTTGAGAGTCAGCGAAGACTCGGCACAAGGCAACGTGGAATCCACGTCAATGCGGATTCGCGTGCCATGAATCAATTCGATCGGTTCAGTCAGATCATTGATGACATGGAAAGCCAGCTGTGTGTATTCTGGAAACGTCAGGCTGACTCGAAGGCCTTCCATCACCGGCTTGGGATCAACAGTAATCTGGTAACTGTCAGAAAAGAGACCACCGGAACGAACGCGATATTGAAGGTCCGACTTCAACCCCGCCAGAGTGAATTCGGCGGCGCTGCCATTGGCTGCGATCGCCATTTGATGCGAGGCGACGACGGCATCTTGCTCGACGATTTCCAGCACAGCGTCTGCAAGGTGACTTGCTGTCGCGGCAATTCGAACATCGCCGCCTTCCCCAACAACCGCGTTGCCGGGAACGATCGTCGCACTCAAGTGCGGCAGCACTCGCGCACTCCAGGGATTCATCACGTTTTTCAGCGAAGGAATCAGATAGGGTGCCCAGATCCACATCGACAAGACAAATGCGGCAAAGCAAACGGTTGCGACGATGGTCCTGCTGAGAACTTCCTGCCCTCGAAGATCTTCCTCCTGGCATCCGGCGATATTACTCTGAGCCTGTTGAGCAACAGCCTCGATGAGCGAGTTCTTTGCTGCATTCGGAGTTGCAGTCAACTGCAGCGACGTTGTGAGGCGTTCCTCAATCGCTGGCCGCTTTTGTTCCAGTGTCCACGCCATGGCCAGGCGGTCGCATTCCTGCTTGAGTGGCATCATGAGAAACCGTCGAGTGACCGCCGCAACGATCCCGATGAGCGGCAGCCAGAGAGCGCACCGTAACCACACCGATTCGGGCTGGAAGATGGCGTCGATCACCAGCATGGCCATTAGCGACACCATCACGGCCGTTCCAACGACAAGAGCTCCCCCGGTCCAGATCTCCCGGCGCAGGCGATTCACCATTTCATCGAGTTCATGGTGAATTCGATGAATCGCGGCCGCCTTGCGAGGCGAAGCTGCTTTCGTTTTGTTTGATGGGTTGATTATTGCTGTCATTTGAATCACCTGACCCCTTTTCTGAACCTTCATTAAATTCGGCCCATCCATTTGCGAAGCAGCCACTCCACACTCAGCCCGCTCAGAAACAGGCCGATGACCGGCCACCGATTCCAGAGCGGTACCGTCCAGCGTTCCCGCACGAACGTCGACTTCGGTCCGAAGTTCGAGAGCACCGAATCGACACTGGTCAGGTCGGCATTGCTCAGGTCGACCACAGTCCCCCCGGTCCAATCCGCAATTTGCCTGGGCACCGTGTCATCGGATACAAGGTCGAGCTGTTCGAGATTCTCAGCACTCGCTTCGACGCCAATTTCCAGGCCCACCGTTTGAGTTCCGGTCGCTTCGAGTGCCAACAGCTTGTCGACGACTTCTCCTGACAGTTCGATGCGGTACTTGCCCGACTGAGTGAGATCGCGAATTTCACCGTGCAACATTCCCTCATTCTGCGGATCGGCAGTCAGGTCCACTGTTCGAACGACTTCATTGTCGATCAAGACCTTGGCCTGCACTCGAGCATCAGTTATCGGGCTGCGATCTGAGTTGAGAAGTCGAGCTTGAATCGAAATGGGCTCGCCGCTTTTGTACAGCGTTCGATCCGTTCCCATCCGCACCAGGTCGGTCCCGGCCGACAGCCGATCCGTGACGGCCCAGCGAATGATCTGCCCCCAGAATTCATGATGCAGTCGATCACCAATCCCGTAACGCAGACGCCATGTTTCGTCGAAGTTCAGCTGCAGCACTTTGCCGGTTCCGAACCGATGCCACAGCATCAGTGCCTGCCGTCGCTGATCGGCCACGTCGGTTTTCGCGTCGTTGGGGCGTTCTCGATTGGCCGATGCATAAGCGAGGACATTCGCTCCGGCTTTCGCTTCACAGTCCGGGTGCCTCCAGGTGAGTTCCGGAAAAGATGTGTTAGCGGCTCCGGCTGCGTTTTGTAGAACTTCATCGGAAACGCCTTCCTGAGTCAGCGAGAAATAACAACTCGGGACGGGACTGCGGGCTGTGGTGATGGCCGGACGATTCATGAGCGCGGGGAGCACATCGGCCAGAGGTGTTGCTCGATAAGCATGCGGCATCTGATTGGGTCCGGCGATGACCACCAGTGCGCCGCCACGGTCTTTGACGAATCGTTCCAACGCCTCGATGCCGTTGTTGCCAAGTTTCTGCGGAGAGACATCTCCGAGAATGATGACGTCGAACTTGAACCATTCTGCTTCGTCGAGCGGCAGCGCGTTGGCTTCACAGTCGTCAAAGGCGCGTTGAGCCGAGGCACGCATGATGGGCGGAGCGGGAACTCCGGCAAGACGATCGGCGTGCAGCAACGCGGCCTGCAGAAAAACTGTCTGATCACGCCCCGCGAACAGATTGCGCAGATAGCGGAACTCCCAGCGAGGACGCTCATCAATCAGCAGCAAGCGGATCCGGTCCTGCGAGACCCACACCGGCTTCAGCAAGTGGTTGTTCTGTGCGGATTCTTCGTTCGGAAGCTCAGCGAGCTCAACGCGGTACTCGTGAACTCCAGGCGTTTCCGGCTGATGCTGAAACGTCACCGTATCGCGATGATGATCGCTCGTGATCGCGATCGACTGTTCCTCAATCAGTTCGTCGCCATCAAACAATCGAACCGCCGCAGTCTCTCCCGGATACTGGTCGACCTTGATGGAGGCCGTCAACGAAACACTGTCGCCGTGATAAATCTGCGACGGGGCCTGAACGCCGACAATCTGAGCGTCTTTGGGCGGCTTCTGACTTCCGATAACAATTGAGTTCACCGGAATTCTTCCCTGGCCCAGCGACTGACACAGTTGTTGCAGGTCTGCGCTGGAATGGTCTCTGCCATCACTGACCATCAGGATGCCGGAAAGCTTTGCTGCGGGAATGTCGCCTCGCACCTGCCGCAATGCGTCTGCGAAGTCGGTCGATGCCGTCCAGTGGGATGAACCCGATTCGAGCAATGGCCCAGCGTCCGTTCGAGCGATAAACTGCGCCGAATCGACTTCCCGGGCTGACGCTCCCAGCTCGTACAGCCGGACGTCGTAGTCCATGGACAAGCGTTCCAGCAGTCCTCTCGATTCTGTCGAATCCCCCACGAGCAACTGGTGAGCGGCCTGGCTGCGAGATCGATCCGGATCCGTCTCCAACCGTGCTGGGAGATTCATCGAATCGGACACATCCACCACCACAGCCACGACATGTTCTTCCTCATGCTCGTCTTCGTGAGTGAAGACGGGCTCCAACAGAAGCAAGGACACAACGGCGATCAAGGCCACGCGAAGCAATGGAAGCAGCGCCGATAGGACGTTGACTTGCCGCGAAGACGTCGCACCTTTCCCTTCCAACCGATAGCAGAACAAAGCCAATTCCGAAGCCAGTGCAGCCGAAAGAGCAATCAGCCAGTGAGGCCGATGAGTGGCCGTTTCCAGAACCTGGCTCAGTGCGTCGATCGCAAAGAACCAGGTGGCGAACGCCAAACCGAGTCGTGGTCCGTACGCGAGACGACGAATCGAGACCGGCAGAACGAATCGCTGCAAGCAGGCCATACCGACCCAGCCGACAATCGCCAGACCACACCAAAGCAGCGGCGCCATGTCAAACATCTGGGTCTCGTCTGTCATGATGCCCCCTCCCACACTGCCACGGATTCATCGACCGGGGCATCCTGCCAAAGACCAGAGTTTCTCATCGTACCCGCAGATGGAGGAACGAGAGCGAGACGCTCGAGAGGACCGTTCAACACGGAAGACTCAATCGGGACCACTCTCCGGCGACTGCGAATCCACTTCGTCAGAAGACACTCTGCAGCCAGCAGCCACAGCACAGCGAACAGCAATGAGTCCCAGATCTCCTCGCCGACGGACTCAGTGGCAAGCGGCGCGGTCAACTGGCTCACATCATCGATGAGCTCGATGCCCAGTCCGCGACTAATCTCCTGCAGTCGGTCGGCCGAAGCTACTGAAAGATCGGATTCTTCCCGGTCGCGGTGGATTGCAAAGCTGGAAACCAATGCCGCGGACTGACGGTTCTGCAAACCATAAACACCGGGATCGATCACCTGACCGATGCGGGCGAACGGAGTGTTCTGCTGCCACGAAACGGCAACATCCCGCTTCGTTCCACCGGGTTCGATCAGTTGCAGCGTCTTCATTCTGTCCGCAGGATCGATCCGCGCGGGCAGCTGAGTCACGAGATCAGAAGTCGGCTGAAAGTTGGTCTCCATGTCGTGAGACGCTGCCAGGTGGTAAGTCCACAGATGCATCAGAACCGGAAACGCCAGGTTGGCCGGAAAGTTACTGTCGCGCCGTGCGAGCGAGAGGTTTTGCATGAGCACTCGGCCTCGACCAATGGCCTGCTCCGCGAACATCGCTTCGCCGTTGGTCAGCTTCATTCCGACAATGGCCTGCTCGGCGGGAGCTGTGCTCCAGAACTGAAAGACAGAGATGTCCGCAAGATCGTGGTCACCGCGTTCGAACAGGTCGCTGACAAAAGGCCTGCCCGCCGCGTCCAGAGCAACGCTCAGCCGAGAAACGCCAACGTCGCCGCCACGGTCATCGTCATCGTTCTGTGGGTGGCCCCATCGGTGCCATTCCCCCAACTGAGCCGGCATGATTGGTTCGTCCGTCAGTGGAACTCGCCAGTTGTTGTAGAACGACGCATCAGACTGCTCACCCGGCATGACCCACAATCCGCCGCCGCCTTCGACAAAGCTGGCGATGCGATCGGCCATGTCGTTGGGAAGACGAGGAACGTCGCACAGCAGGACCAGCTGATAGTCATCCAGTGATTCGATTTCGTTCAGACGGGCCGCTTCGATTGCCGTCGCGATGATCGCGCGTCCTGAGTTCTCTCCGTCCGCATCGCCGCCATCGTCAGCCATTGGCGGTTCGCGAAGACTGGCCGGATCAAGCGCGAGTCGCAAAAAGGTCGCCGATTGCTGTGCGAGATCGGCATCGGTGCTTCCATTGATTACCAAAACCGACACGTGCGGAATCACATCCACGACAGAATCGAACCGGTTGTCTGCGGGTAACAGGTCGGTGATCTCAACGGTTCCCGAAACGACGTGTTGTCCCGCCTGCGGAAACGCGTGCAGGAAACGAACAGTCGCGTGGACGCCCGGTTCAAGTTGGATGAGCGACTCGGTCGCGGCTTCTCTGCCATCAACCAGCAGCTTCACGCTCAAATCGCGAACGGTCGTTGTTCCGCCGTTTCGGACTTCCACTTCAATCGGAACCGGCCGGTTGGCAGTCACAAGCGACGCATCGACGAGAAGACGATCGACGGAAACGTTCTCCTTCTTTTCCGGCAAACTCGCCACGATGGCGGCGCAGGCGATCTCGGGAAGGGCGTCCGTTTCACGCTGTTCGGTGCGTTCACCGCGTGTTTCATTGGTGGCCCCGGCTTCACGACGGGACGCAAAAGCGGCAGGCTTCGTGACGAACGCATGACCGTCAAGTCGCATCTCATCGATCGATTCCCAAGTGCAGAGTTGATCGTCGGTCAGCAGCAGAACCTGCTTGCGAGTGTTGGGAGCCTTCCTGACCAGCGACGTGGCCTGTCGAACGGCTGATTCCAAATCCGATCCGCCAGCGACTGGCTCAAGCGTGTCGAGAACCTCTTCGGCCTTCCGGAGATTGCGGAATGGGGAACCGTCGACCGTTTCAGGGATGGGGCCACCCAGCACAATCGAGACCGTGGAATTCCCCGACAGCGATTCGATCAGCGATCGCGCCTGCGAAATTGATTTGTCGAAGTGAGATGTTTCATCATCTCCCAAAGTCATCGTCAAAGAGCGGTCGATCACAATCGCAACGTCGCGATCAACTCCGGAATCGACGAGAGACTCGGGGCTTGTCGAGAGCGTTGCACCAGCTGTTCCAAACAGAAGTGCAGCAACGAAGACTCCGATCCATCGGCTGCGAAGTCGCCATCTGCCGACGACCGCTGCAGTCAACAACAACAGGCCGCATCCAGCCAACAGGGCGAACAAGATCCACGAAATCATCCGCCCCGATTCAACGGCTGGTCGTGCCATGGCGAACACAAACAGCAACACCAGCAGGCAACGCAGCAGCAACAGCAGCAGATTCTCCAGCGTCAATCCGCGACGGCGGCTGGTCACTGTTCGCTGCAGGAATTGCATGGCGGGCCAGTCGACCACCTTGGATTTGCGGCGCTTCTGCAGATGGACAAGGATCGGCACGATCACCGCAACAGCGGCGAACATCGCAGTTCCGTTCAGGAGCGTCATCTGCGACCTCCATTTCGCTGCCCGAGATAGTTGCTCAGGGCACTGACGTACGAGTCCTTCGTGTTCAGCCGAACGTAGTCGACCGGGATGCGCCGGCAGTTTTGTTCGAGGTCATTGACGAAGCCCGTGAACTGACGCAGGTACTCCGCCCGAATCGACGCGGGGTCGAGGTCGATGTCATCAACAGCACCTTCCAGATCGCGAAACTGAACGGCATCGCTGTAGGGGAAGGTCAGTTCCTCTTCGGTCAAAATCTGAAACACGACGACTTCGTGCCTTCGGTATCGCAGGTGGTGCAGTGCCTGCATGAGCTTCTGCGTGTCCGACAACAGGTCACTCAGCAGAATCACAATCCCGCGACGAGGAACTCGTTCCGCGGCCTCATGCAGCGCTGACGGTGCATCGGAAGCGTTTTCCGGAATCGCCGCATCCAACTCTTGCAGCATTCTTCGCAAGTGGGTGGCACTTCCTCGAGCGGGAAGATGAGACCGGACTTCGGAATCAAACTGAATCAATCCAACAGCGTCGCCCTGCTTCACGAAGAGAAACGACAGCATGGCAGCGATGTATTTTGCATAGTCGAACTTCGACAGTTGGAATCCATCAAGAGCGCTGGCGGCATTCCCCTGAAATCGCATCGAGGCAGAAGAATCGAGCAGGATTGTGGCTCGCAGGTTCGTTTCTTCGACATACTGCTTCACACAGTACCTGTCCTGCCTTGCGAACACTCGCCAGTCCAGATTGCGAGGATCATCGCCCGGGCTGTATTCGCGATGCTCAGCAAACTCCGTCGACGATCCGAGATACGGACTGCGATGACTGCCCGACTTGAAGCCCTCAACACGCCCCCGCGCAGGAAACGTCATCCGCGCAAGCTGAGCCTGCGCTACAGCCGGCAGCAACTTCATGTAATCAGGGATTTGAAGAGTTAGCATTGGGAAATCTCCTGCATGGCAGAGCCATGCACCGGTCGCTGGAACGCTGATCGATCCAATAAAAACAGGAAAATGATATTTTGTCATTCCCGCGCAGGCGGGAATCCACGAGCTATGAGCGTCCCGGATTCTGGATTCCCGCCTGCGCGGGAATGACGATGGTTCTTGAGCTGTCCACTCAAGCCCGAGGCTTTTGCGGGCGAATCACTTCGATCAACTTTCGAATCACGTCATCGCGCTGCACGCCAGCGGCTTCCGCATGGAACGTGGTCACAATTCGATGTCGCAAAACAGGAAGGGCGACAGACGCGACATCTGAGGTTGTCGCGTGCAGTCGACCGTGCAGAACGGCTCGAGCTTTCGCCGCGATGCTCAGCGCAATCCCCGCGCGAGGACCAGCGCCCCAGCCAACCATCTCTTTGATGAAACCAGGAGCGCTGCCACCACCCGGCCGAGTCGCCTGAACGAGATCACGAGCGTAAGTGATGACATGATCGGCGGCCGGAACATTTCTCACGGCCTCCTGCAGCTTCTGGATTTGTTCGGCATTGAGCAGCCTGGACAGCTTCGGCGTGTGCCCGGAAGTTGCCTGTTTGATAATTTGAAATTCGTCCGCTGCTTCGGGGTAGTCGACCACACAATTGAAAAGAAAACGGTCGAGCTGCGCTTCAGGCAACGGATACGTCCCTTCCTGTTCGATCGGGTTCTGAGTGGCCATTACGAAGAACGGTTTCGGCAGTTCCATCGTCTGCCCCGCAACGGTCACGTGTCGTTCCTGCATGGCTTCCAGCAGCGCCGATTGAGTCTTGGGTGGGGCTCGGTTAATTTCATCGGCCAGAACCATGTTGCTGAAGATCGGGCCTTGAACAAACTGAAAGTTGCGAGTCCCCGTCGTGCGATCTTCCTGCAGAACCTCCGTCCCCGTGATGTCCGCCGGCATCAGATCGGGCGTAAACTGAATCCGGCGAAAGTCGAGATCCAGAACTTTTGAGATACTGTCGATCAACAGTGTCTTTGCCAGACCGGGAACGCCGGTGAGCAACACGTGCCCCCGACAGAAAATCGAGATCAACACTTCTTCAATGACGGCCTGCTGCCCCACGATGACGGTCGACAGCTGAGTCGTAATTTCGCGGAACGAATCACGAAGCGATTCAATGACGGCAAGTTGATCGTCAGGAAACGGCGAGTGCTCGTTTTCCGTCTCAGCTTGAGTCTGCTTTGTCGATGACGAGCGAGAAGGTCTGGCGGAGAGCGGAATCAAATCCTGCTCCTGAGCGACCGCAATATTGCCGCACTTGCATTTCAGGCGGCGACCAAGATGCTCCTGACTCACCCGCCTGACTCGACCACAGGCGATACACTGCATTCCCGCTTCGGGAGAGATCACAGAATTATTCACGGGCATTCACTCGCAATTGATAGAATGTTTTGGCGGCTCAAATGACGTCGCGATTTGATGCTGTTTCCCGTCACCCTTCCTCTGGGAGGGTCGCGAGGAACGAGCGGGGAGGGCCCTCCCCTCGCTGCGCTCGACCCTCCCAGAGGGAGGGTAAAAGGATCGCATTCTCATCCGGCTAAGCACCCTTTTCCACGGAGCACTCGATGTGTTGTTTCCTCCCGAACGAACGCGTCACGCAGATTTCGGAAAAAAGAAAAAGATTTGGAAAGAGTGCCAAAAACTGAGTGACGCTCCGGCCTGAGGAGTAACGAATAAGAGTCCTCGACCATCACTCTCAAAGGCGGAACAGGAATGACTGAGAATTGACCGCAGATAGCAACGCGATCGAAACAGAACGCTCAGAAAAGACTCGCGAAAACACCAGCGAAGCCTTCGAAGACATTTTGCGCCTGTACCAGGCCGATGTGCGTGTGTTGATGCGACGACACTTCGGCAATTCCGCAGAAGCCGACGAGGTGGCTCAGGAGGTGTTTGTGCAGGTGTATCAAAGCATGGCCAAGTTCCGACAGGAGGGGAGTGTCCGTGCCTGGGTTTTGGCGATCGCAAGGAATCAGGTCCTGCTGCATTTTCGGAATGAGTCCCGGCGCAGGCGTCTGACGGGCAGCGCGATTCCGCCGGAACTACTGGAAGTCGAGGCCACAACGGGCGACGCCGATCCGTTTCAACATGAATCAGCGCAGATTGAACTCAGCGCACTTCAGGACTGCCTGCAGCGTCTCGACGATCAGCCGCGAGCTCTGGTGGAAGCCTTTTATTTTCAGGGACAGTCTGCGGAATCAATCGCTGAAGAAACAAAAAAGAATGCCGGGGCCATCCGCATGATGTTGATGAGAATCAGAAAACAACTGGGCAAATGCATTCGAGGCAAGCTTAGCCTCAAGAACGGGGAAACTCATGACTGAACCTCGGACTGCCGCTCTCACACTTTGGAGCCGCCTGATTTCAGGCGAAACGCTCGAAGAAGTCGAGCTGCGACGACTCATCGATCTGACGCAACACGATCCCTCGCTGCGAAAAGAGATCGAAGCGGATGCAACTCTGCACGCGCTGCTGCGGTCCATGACGGACGTTCGGCAAACAGAAGATCAGTTTACTCGGAGTGTCCTCGAACGCTGCCACTCGCTGGAGTCCAACGTTGGACGAAGCGTGGAAGCAAATCGAGTTGAAAGCGAAGTGGACACTGTTGCCTTCGAAGTCGCTGCTGCCGACAGAATTCCCAGGACAGCATCCGTCAACGACACGTCGCCACCACTCGTAGCCAGTCGTCCCGAACAACGCGGCACGAACTATCGGAAGCGGCGAAAATCCTCGGCATGGTCGGCAATTGCAACGACGGTCGCCGTATTCGCTTGTTTCGGCTTGATTGCCTGGACGCAGTTGGGACCACTTCCACCTCAGACAGGCAACGAATCAACACCGGAAGTAGTTCAGGGGCCGAATCCAGAACAGCCGCAGCAACCGGAAGCAGCCGCCACGAACCAGGACGTTGCTTCATCGTCGGTTGAAGATCCGGCAGTTAACAATACGGCGCTTGAGACTACGGCGTCGCCAGATGCCATCGCGTCTAACGCAGGCGATGCAAATCAACTGCCGCCAAATGCGATGGAAGTGCAGACGCCGGCTCACGCAGAAAATCCGCAGATGATTCCCGAGGTCCCGACACAAGCAATCGCGAATCGTCCCGATGTGAAATCGCCGCTGCAGTTTGTGACATTCACAAAAGTCGAAGATCCCGTCTGGGAACGAACAAACGCAATCGGCGATCGACTGGGTGACGAGATCGTCCGGCTGTTTGCTGGATCGGTCGAACTGACATTTGATCAGGGCGCGGTGGTAACTGTGGACGGTCCTGTGGAATTCCGCCCCTTGTCAACGGGGCAGCTCGAACTCAGACGCGGCCGACTTCTCGCCAGCGTGCCTCAGCAGGCCATCGGTTTCACGGTCTCAACACCGACTTCGCAAGTCGTTGATCTCGGCACCGAGTTTGAAGTGGCGGTCAATGACGAGGGTCAGTCGGACGTTCAGGTTCTGAGAGGAGAAATTGAAGTCGGACCGGTCATCGCGGACGGCGAAGAATTTCAGAAGTGGCGACTGCTGCCCGGCAAATTTGATCGAGCCTCGTTCTTCGCACGGCCCCAAATAAAGGGACCAACTCCCATGTCGGCCTCACTTCGTGGACCGCGTGGTCAGTTTCAGGGGTTTGTTTCGCTGAACGGACAAACGGCTGAATTCTCTTCCCCGGAAGCCTTCGACAACGTTCGCCGCCGCGCTGTTACAGAACTGGCACGGTCTCAGCAGACTGCATTACGGCAATGGAAAGAGTTCGTGGATTCGATGCAGAAGAACATGCAGGGAACCATGAATTTCAACGGACAGGAAATGCCGTTCGGCAGCCTTCAGGATGTGATGCGAATGCAACGTCAGATGCTGGAGAACGTCCAGAAGGCTGGAGGTAACTCAGGCAAGCCGAACTTCACCGGTTCGATCAACGTCAACGGTAAGGTCATCACTTTCAAAACGCGAGAAGAATACGAAGCCGCCCGCCAAACCGCCTTCGGCCCCGCCGCCACCTTCGGCATCGGAGACGTTTTCGAAGAAGACCGAACAAGTCGATAAGTCTCCGGGACAGATTTCAAACGGACCAGGCAGATCATCAATCGCTCGTAGGTATCGACGATAACACCCTGATCGTCCGTGAGCGGCAAAGATGTGCAGACGCCGATGAAGGAAGTCTGATTCAAGCGTTGTTGAGCGGGGCACGTGCCCGCGCATGGATGCGATCCAGCAGATCATCACGTGCAGCGTCGGCGAGACTTCCGGCGGCGCTGTTTCGATTCCCCAACGTTCGCAAGACCACGCAACAAACCGGCGCACGGCATCTGGTGAACCAATCGGAAGCGTCGTCAGTAGAATCCACTGCAAAGGAATTTTCTCTGCTGGCGGTTTTGATTCTTCGACCAGCACCATACACCTGATCGGCCAGTTGCCGATCAAATCGCCACAGCGCGCGGATTGTCACCTTCACACCGCGGACCTGCACGGTGTGGCCACAACAGCAGTATTCGAGCAGCCATCACGTCGGCGGTGCATAGTTCTGTCTCGGCGACGGATCGGTCCGGTTCAATTCCGGCAATCGCTGCTATCAGAGACATCACTGGCCCGTCGCCACCGCGAACAATGCTCCCCGATAGCGACAACGGAGGATCAATTCCAAAAAAATTGTTGAGTTGCTAAACAGCTTGCCACGACACTAAAAGACTGGAATTTCCAGCGACGTCTGTCACCAGGACGGGCCGTGCTGAGTGAACTTCTCCGACTCTTCCTTGCCCGAACCGTGACAACTACGAAGACCGCTGATAGCCGCCTATGGCTACGTGGTTACCTGCGTCGGTGATCACGATCGATGAGTGAAACTGAACTTGTCATGCGCGCTCCGGTCCGACACACCGGAGCAGCCAGCAGTTCAATTTGCGACGGCTAACCTCACCCAGAAACAGCGCAATCAGTATGGCCACAAGTGCCCGTTGACGAGGCGGCAAGTGTTATCTCGACTGCGATGTACAAATGTCTAGGCCAAGCAACTCATTTGGGCGTGTCCTGTAGACTCTCCGGATTTAGCCAAATCTTGTGGTGGTGCGAGCGGGGTGATTGATCGGAATCGGCGGTAGCCGATTGGCGGAGCTTCCTCCGGAATGGGGAAGCGGGGTGTGGCGACAGCGTCGGGGGCCGGGCGAGGGACGAGCCGAGTGGCCGCGACCCGCGGAGGTGAAGCAGCCGTCCTCGGCGTCGTCGAAAGCTCCGCGGGTCGCGGGCGCTAGCCCGTCGACGCTGTCGCCCTGATCGTGGAGTGGATCTCGGCTTGTCCGAGCGACGAACGGGTTCGATTGTATCGACCCGTTGACTGCCCCGCTGGCTGGTCCCCTATCGGATCAACTTTCGCATCAGCTAACGGGCTTCGACGTTTTCCTTGAGGAGCGGATTTGGTCGCCAAGTCGATGACGGAAAATTTGCATTTGTCTACGCGTCGTTGAACGCTGTGTTCACTGTATCGCCGGTTCGAAAAGCGACGGCAGGTTTAATGTTGCCGCAACCGCTTCCTGAACTTGCAGATGTGGTTTTGTCGTGGTGGCGTTTTCGCGACGAAGGATGTCCGCCAGGCGACGACTGGTTTCACGTTCGACGGCGATTTGTATCCAGTGCCTTCGCTGTTCCAAGGAAGCACTCCCCCATTCCTGCAGGATTCGCTGTTGACGCTGCTTCCGCTGTTGCTTACGCCGCAGAGTTTCAGAGTCCTCTTGTTCTTTTGCGACGGACTTCAGGCGTTCCTGCTGTCGTTGGTGCTGACGTTTTTCTCGCACAGCAACTTCGCGAGGTGGCGGCCAGTTGTCTTCGATTGCTCGACGCAACATGCCTATTCGGTTTTCTGTTGGCTTGCGAGCGTCAAGCCACGTCAACTGCTGTTGAATGGCTTCCGGCGAATGAACGATCGCCAGCTTTTCTGCAGTGCGGCGATCGAGTCCTGCGTTGATCAATGCTTCAACCGAATTCTTATCGGCAGCAACCGGCTGTTGTTTGTAAGTGTCTTTTACTTCTGTTGTTTTAATACTGGTCGGGTTATTGAACGCTTTCTCTGGTTGGGATTCTGAACCGTTGCTGGTCGGGTTATTGGACTGTTTCACCGCTGGTCTGGTTTTTGTACCGTTCCCGGAATCGTCGTGATTGTTGCTCCAGCGTAAAGCATAGGCGGCGGCTTGTTGCTGAGCCGTATCAGCACTGAAAGTACCGGATGCGACACACTGAATGTAGCCCACGTCCTGAGCGTGACGAATCGCACTGGCCAGCGTCGACCGGTCACTCAGCTTTGTGTAATTCTGCAGATGAGTATACGACAGAGGTGCCGAAGAGCGACGACCTCCGAACTGATTCTGATAACCAACCGTGTGACGAATGACGGCTCCCACAACCTTCGTGACCGACAGTGGTTCCTTGGGAATGAGTTCATCGAAGAAGCGGTTCGGTACTGGTGTTCGATGGCCTTCCCCGGCAAAGAAACCTGTGAAGGAATCAATCTGGCGAATGTAGTCCCCTGCTTCATCCCAGCGAAGTTGGAACGACGACGATTGCCCGGTCTGCCCGGCCGCATGCTGACTCCCCTGCTGACACCGAATCAGGAAACCACTAACGACGGCTTCCAGCAATGCCGGGCCGATTGCTCCACGACTAACGCCAGCCTGCTGAATAAGATCGCGATAGCTGACAGCAAATTCCTGCTGCAGCGGGTTCCCCTGTTTGTCGAGCCACCCCAGCGTTTGCCGTAACACATATGCGACAATCCGCACGGCGCCGCGAGAGCAGTAAGCCAGGCAAACGTCGAAGAACTGGTTCGGGCAGTAGACGTAGTTTCCGGTCAACGGTTCAAATCCCGCGAAGGCATTCTGTGACGGCCGGTGTTGGGTGGTGGCCCGGGAATTCATACAAGTGGAGTGGGGTGCTGCCGCGGATTATCTTCCGAACAGTCGGAACTCACGTTGCCAGAACGAGCGTTTCTTGTTGTCGTTCGTCGAGTCTTGTTCGACGGCGTCGCTCCCCTGTTCTGTATCTCGTGTAACAGATTCAACGACGGCGTCGGCTGGTCTTGCCGGGGCGGTAATTGCGAGTCGTTGTTGCAGGTCTTTCATCAGAATGTTCTGTTCTCGCATTCGTTCATTTTGGTTTCCGATCTGTTCGTCTTTGCGATCAAGTTGCTGTTCCAGTGTTTGGAGTTGCCGATCTTTTGACTGCAGTTGTTCTCGCAGAACAGAAATGATGACGTCGTGAGCTCCAGACTTTTGAGCATCTTCAGCGGACGTGTTGTCATCGCCAGTCCCCTGCTTCGAACCTGCATCCTGTGGATAGCGTTTGGTCAGCAAGTCCTGATCGATTTTCCAGGCATACGGTTCTGCGGCGGCCTTGCGGGCTTCGACTTCATCGTGCGAAGGCTGGATGTAGTGTCTGTCGGGATGGTCTGGTTCGGACGTAACTTCACGCAACAGACGCTTGATTGTGGATTCGGACTTTCCGACGAATTTCGTCGCATCCTTCACGTTGAGATATTGACTCATAATTCAAAGGGAAATGCTATGGCCTCAGTTTACAGCAGTCTGCCAGCTTGACCAGGAAAAACGTGATCGGTTCACGAGCTACCCCCGGTGATTGGCCCCGTTCATGATACGTGTCACGAACCGGCCACGACCTACGGCATGAACGATGTCGCGGTCGTCCAGGCAGGGGAGTCATGCAGCAATGGAGCCAACGGCGGGCGGTTCACAGGTCGGTGCATGGATGGCTCACGAGACAGGTCACGACACAGTGCAGGCGGTCATGAAGAACCACTTGCCGATGTTCCCGAGGTATGGCATGACTGTAGTTCATGAACCAATCGGGTTCAGATTGGTGACCGACCACGTTCAGAACAGATCGTCGTCAACCTTGGAAAGTGACGCTTCATCGTCGAGCCCACTGTTGAACCAAATTTGTGTACAAGCATTCAACAACAACGAACAGCATGACCGGTACACGGTATTGACTTCCCCGGGAGCGAGGAAGATGAATGTCATCCCCGGGCAGCTGCGGAAGAACTCGTCGAAGTCGTCCAGTGTCTGCATCGCCAAGGGCCGAGTTTGACACTCGCTGGTTGAATCAATCATTTTTTGTGCCTCAATAGTCATGGTGATGAGGGCCGCCGGGAACACAACGGGCCCCGGGTTGTCATGCGTGACCTGCAACGCGCAACGGCACGTCTCCAGGCTCATCCATGAGCGAATTAACCAAGGCCTCACCAGCCTCTGTTGCGCCGAACACACGCATCTCACCTTTCAGATCTTGGGCGATCCCCAGAAGCAGTTCGCGAGCAAGGCCCTGACGCCGAGCATCCTCTGCCGTCTCGACCCAGTCGACGTAATGGGATGCCCCTGAGCTGTGCCAAATCAGGGCGGATGCAACCTGCATTGGCTTCCCGACGAGAAGGTCATCAAATGGGAATGCAACGTAGAGCGTCCGATTTGAGTCGTAGTACGGCCCCAGATCAACTTTTGCTTTAAAGACTTGAAGTTGGTCAGTTTCAAATGCGAGTTTCATTACCGTGTTTCTGCTCCAAAGTCATGCTGGGTGAAGGTAATTCGAGACCCGATTACGCCAGGCTGTGTGTGCAACCGGGATGGGCGAAAAAAGGTCCAGCGTTTTGGTCTTTACGGCCTCGTTGTAGATCAAGCTCCCTAAGACCTCTTGTTGCTGAAGTGCACGTGGGCGTTGGTGGTTGACGCGTCCATCGGCGACCGGCTGAAGGTCATGCCACATCCCACTGCAGCCGCTGCCGATGAGCGGTGGCGAGCACACGTTTGATCACGCTACTACTCACACTGCCACGCCGTGCCAACGCAATTCGCCAAGCTTGTGGAGACAATTAGTGTCTCGCCTACGCCACGAACTTGTGCCGGAACACCTGCGAGCTCTGATGCACTCGCTGGCACGAGTGACCCTACGCGAAACCGTAAACCTCTTTGAGTCTGGGTTCGGCTCTTTCGAAATCATCGCAGTAGCAGTGGTACACGCTCGGCCCATCTGGAAACTCATCAAGGTCATATCCAATAATAATGTCTTGGTAACGCCGAAGAAGTTCGCAAACGTCTTTTCCAAACTGCGAAAGGCGTTCGTCGTCGGCGTCTATTGTTAACTCAAGCTTGTTGTAAAACACCCGGCTTTCAGCCATTTCTAATTCTCCTAAAACCATTCTGCTTGCCAAAAACCATGGTAAAATTACGTGGCCGCGACAAGTTCGTGAGAGACTCGCTCTTTGAGGCTATGGCGAGCGATTGATTCACGATGAATTTGTTGGGGCATTATTCCGAAACAACGTTTCGGCAGCGTTGCCGCTACGTTGCCATTTTTGTGCCCAGCCTTCGATCGGGTATTCGGACTGAATCGTGTGTACCTCGCAAGCAGGGAAACTGTCTGTCGAGCGACAAGCAGTATTGGAGTGTCCGGTAGGAAATGCGAGATAGAGCATTGAAGGCAGTCCCGATGCTGGAACGATGTAGCATTGAGAACGCATTGATATCCCAAATGCGTATCGAAGCGATTGTCGCATCCGGCTCCACTGATCGGCGTAGCGGTTGTCGTGGTACGCTTTGAGTTTGAATGTTGCCTATAGCTAAAGACCTTTTCTCTTTTTTGTTCTTCATTTGTAGTAATGAATATTTATCTGTTTGATTAGTAATAAATAAAAAGAATAGGTCTTTAGCTATAGGCAAGAATTGATTCCGGGGCGTACCACGACGGCCGTTACCGAACCTGCTTCAACTGGTCTTCGATGTGGTTCTTGTCGCTGTCGTCGAGCAGCGGTTTCAAACCTGGAACCTTTTTCCAGGTTTTGTTCTTACGATCTTCAACGAAGTCCTTGGCTTCGACGATGCTCGAAAACACATTGTCGTGTTTCAAGAGGATTCGTTCACGGCTGACGACTTTTGGGTCGCCTTTGGTGCATCGAATGCTGAACACATCGTCGGGATCCGAGGCTGTCCCCATCACGAGACACGCGTCGAGCGAGTTCGCGAACGTCTTGCAGTCGGCCGCGTCGCGGTGAGAGATCGCGGCAGCTGGAAGGCGACCAGATGCCGCTCCACTGATTTGGTGCGTCACCCACACAGGGCACTGGAAATGTTCGGCCATCATGCGGCAATCTTTCTCAACGAACCGCTGAAGGAACTCACGTTCCGAGAGACCGGTGGCGTCTGAAAACTCGTGCCAAATATCGGGAACGCCATCGATGACAACGCCTTCGATGGGGCGTTGCTGCGAAAGCCAATGCAGCTTCATGGCGATCCCCGCAGGCGTGGCAAGTTCGAGTACGGGAATGCCGTCAGGATCTTGTGCAATCAGCTGGAGTTGATGATTGATGCATTCAGTTGCACGTTGCCTCCTTTCTGTTGCTGGCACAACTTGTCCATCAATCTGAGGCAGCGTTTCCATATATGCAGATTCGTACCCTTCAGCCTTGGGGTCCTCCTGCCAGGCTTGAGCCCGACTGATTCGTGCAACGTGCGATAAGACTCGCTCGCGGCATAACCCTCCTTGATTGTGAAAGTCGAACCAAACCCACAGTCCAGCGGGGCGTGTCGCGGCCTCATCAAAGACAGAACCACCGGTGGCACTATCGGCGGCAATCATGCATGCCAACATTGATTTTCCGACTCCGGTCGGGCTGAGGATCCCGTTTACGCTTACCGGTTTAGTTCCGCCACCGAGTAAACGGTCGACGAATCTAACGTTGGTTGGTTTGAGTTTTGGTTTCATCAAAATGCTCCTAGTTCAAGAAAGATGTGAAATGAGCCAGCGGACATCCCGCTCGCTCGTGACGATTCCGGCTTCGGAAAGCAGCTCTCGCAGCTTCACACGACCGGGAAGCGTGTTTTGAGGAAAACCGAGCCCAATGAGAATTGGTTCGGCGGCTCGCAGCAGCTTGCCCCGGCGCTGCTGCGTGGGCGAACTCGATTGTTCGGTCGTTTGAGCGATCGGATCTGTTTTGCTGCTTTGCTTGGACCAGCTTCCCCAACGACGGGCTGCTGGTTGGTTACGCATCATGTAATAACGAGACACCCACTGTGCCCTCGAGCAGATGCTAACTGGCGGCCAATAAAACAGCCCATGACTGTTCTCTTGCAACTTATTTGGCGTCGTGCTGAGATCCCTGCCTTTGAGGAAGAACGACCTCAGCGACCGCTTGACGTCGAATCGCTGTAAATCGACTTCCGTCAATTGCTCAATGTGTTGACGCTGAGATGGAAACCCCCGAAGGCGTTCCAGACTTTGCCTGGTTCTCGGGATCACTGCCATCACAGCGACTCGAAGTTCAAGGGCCTCAAGCTGGGAAGCACGAACTTCGTCGCCGGACCAGCGAGTTTCGCTGCTCAACGCTGGGGCAACCTGTTGACTCCAGATTCCTCCAGTCCCTCCCGCCGACTTGGCTAGACCGAGCAACTCCTTCCTTGTGCAGCGACGATGCTGATGAAATCGCTCGCTGTCGCTGAGGTCCACAACACTGGATCGGGAAAGAAGTGCGACGAACTCCGGTGGGTCGTCCTTCACGCATTGACTTGATGCATCGAATTGATCTGCCATTAGCCTGGCATAGCAGTGGGGGCAGCACGAAGCGTTCTGGCATACGTTGTTTTTGCGGGTAAACAAAAATTCATGCGGGATCTGCACTCTTGTTTGGTAAAGACTGGTCGGGCAAACAGCTGCTTTGGCCGCGGCCTTCCATTCGTCCGAGTTCTCCTTGAGGCTGTCCACTAACCTGAATAAATGATGCCGACTCGTATAATCAAAAGCACGAGCTTCCCGAATTGTTGATCGCTCAACGTAAGATTTAATGCGATCAGATTGCTGAAGGAGGAAAGAAGGATCATTCTTTAAAAACGTTCGTATAAACCAGTTCCGCCTGTCATCGCCACTTGATCCGGAGAGTAGATCCCGTTTCATCCAGTCCTTTGGACGCCTGCCAATCGCGAACACTGACTGTACAGCGGCTGCGTACTTGGCTCGCTCGGCGTGTTCGGTCTGCCAGCGTCCATTCGGTTCACCCAGGTCGCTCTCGGCTTCGTCCCACTGGGGCTCGTGTTTTGGTTTGTTTAGATTCTTTTGCATAGTCAACAGCGGCAAAATATCAAACGGAATGATAAGAGATTGGGCTAGCCTGATGAACTACCTAAACGAAAATCGATGAGTCGCAACCAGTACACCGGCGACCGGCTGAGGGCCGAGCGAGTCGGTCACTGCAGCCGGTGCCAATGTACGGCGGCGATCAAGCTTATCCGTGCTGTTCTGGCCCGCCGCGAGCGTGTGCTCAACGGCGGACCGACTCCTGTATTGCGATCATTTCCTCCACGAGTATGGGGTGCAGAGCCGGACCCCATACTCCGAAGGTGGCAAGCATTGGCGAGAGCCATTCGACAAGGCTCGCCCTCGCCTAACCCGAGCCTTCAAAGGCCAAATGACGCACGGCCATTTAGCCCCGAGAGGCTCGGGAGATTACTCCGACCGGCTCTTCTGGTAGGCCGCCATGCGAATTTCCTTAAATTCGCGTGGCACTTCCATTATTGAAACGCGAGCCTTTAGGCCGCGTTGAAGCAAATCCACGAAGCACTTATTCATCGAAGGGTAGGCAAGTTCTTGTTTGCGAGCTTCGTCCAAAAAATAATCATCGTCTTCCCAGTGTTGGAGTCGGTCCAAGTCCTTCGATACCTCTGCCTCCACTATGGGGCTGTAACCTTGCAAGACCCGGATTTCACCTTTTGCATTTTCAAGTAAGCGAATTGCTTCCGCAACGTGCTCTCTTTCTTGATCACAGCCGATGACGTTCCAACCCAGAGTCAGGCCAACCGCTGCGTTGATCGCGCCATTAACAATGATGATCTCCGGCTTCTTTACGTCGAATGATTTCGGTATGATTAACCCATGTCCCTCTACGCTATCTGAAGACTTAGGCTTAGCTTGGCTGATAGCATGTGGAAGATCCAAGAATGACTGAATGCCGTCCAGGCTTCCAGAAGCGTCACGTACCGGAAAGAAACCACCGCTTCCATTTTGATCGCAAGCGACCTCAAGATCCTCAAGGCTCTCGGGTGATACTTGCAGTGCAGCAGCAAAGTTGTCAACCTGCTCTTGGGTTGTGTGCGGACGATACGCAATGTAGGCAGCGATGAACTCAATGGCGGTGCGGTAATCATCCCATTTCCTTGATCTAGCCGATTGCATCTCCCGGTATCCAACACGGTTAATACCTCGAAGTACATCTCTTGCGGACGGGTCGAGTGCACTTAGTATTCTCTCGTGCGTACAACCGCGACAGCAATACAGCAGTGCATTTCCATCCTTATCCTCGCTTATTAACAGACTCCGGTGAAAGTCTACGTGCCCAGGGCAGCATCCTTTATAGCCTTGACCGCTTCGCTGGACGCCTTTGAGACGTGAAAGCACGCGGTCGATCGGTCTTTCAGACGCCGTGTGTGGTTTAGCATTGAATTCTTCCACCGTCATCACGGGATTTAAGACAAAGTTTCCCGAAGCAATTGATTCGGAATGGTTGAGGGGTATGGAATATCTGTTCGCATAATTCCATTCATCACCGTAGCTGTCATATGGATCCCAAAACTCTGAACACGCGATGTTGTCCGGATTCAAGCATGGCAGCAAAACAAAATCTTCAGTACGGCTCTGCTGCTTTGGGTGCACGTCAACACAAATGCCCGACTCCGGATTATCGCAACTGTCAACGATTGCTTCACCAAAGCGATGCAGTTGATCCGCGGGTACGGGCTCACCGAAAACAACCAAAACCTGCAATCGGATTTCATATTTGAATCGGAGTATTACGCCGATAAATCCAGTATGTACCAGCCTCCAATAAATTGCTGACGCTGCCGACTCAGCAGGTTTCCCTAATGGGTCATCACCAGATGGTTGTTGATATATTTCGATCATCAAGAATCGACTACTGTCTTCGAGGCTTCTGGTCGGCACCGCGATTAAGTCTGATTGGTCAACGGCGAACAGGCTTCTCTTGATGACTTCTTTAGTTAATAACTCGTTAACAATTCGTCGGTGCCGTTCGTGAACTTCGGTTTCTGTTGGATACGTGGCGTACGTATCGGTGCGATTAACGAGGTAGTGAAAAACAAAATCAGTTAATCCTTCAATCCCGTCGGAAGTTCGGTCTTCATCGAGTGCGTGGGATGTGTAACTGTGATTGATCATTACTATTTTCTCTGAAAAAAGTTGGGAGTTTAGGTCAGCACGCCGGGCTGGAAATTTGCCATGGCGTGCGGTGTTTCGATTTTAAGAACAGCTATGTTTTGTTGGGTAGCTGGTTCAGTTCACCAAGCAGCATCGGCTGCGGCGTTCGCTGGACGGTCGTCTGTCTTTTGCCCGGTGGCGGCCTCGCCTTCTCCTTCTCCGACCACTCGCGAAGCACCGCGAAGAATCCCGTCAGGTTCGCTCGCATTTCGCGAACGTCTTCCGCAGTCGGCTGACTCTCGTCGTTTCGACGAAGTCGGCGAGGCAGCTCAGGCGGCTGCTTTTGCGATTCGGGTTTTGGATCTGTCGGGCGATTCATGAGCACGCATAAAAAAGCCCCCGCAGAACGCCCGACATGAAGCTCTGCGAGGGCCGCCACTCAAGGTGGCATAGATGACTGTGTCAACGTTTCGGGCGTTCACTTAACGCCCGAAGGAAATTTCCCCGGAAGCACGAAATTCTCGAAGTTTTTCAATCAACATTTTTAAGAATGGAAGCGGGATGTTGTTGCGAACTGCTCTTACCCGACATTTTCAGACAATTTGCAGTGCGACTAGGTGCCTTTCGGCGTCGATGCCATAATGCTTCCAAACGCGAGAAACTAACTGGACGATGAACGCACAGGCCAACGATGGAAGAGTCACCCCAAATTCGACAACTGATTTCCGTAGGCGATCCATTGGAGAAGGAAATCGCCAATCACGTAGTTAAACTGCGTGGAGTTCTACAGCCATACTGTGAGGTATGGGCAAAGCACATTTTGCCTCGGCGACTTGGGGATGGCTCTCGAGTGCCGGATGAATGGATGAATTTTGCGGGAAGTCATTACACCGCACTCATTCGCATTTATCATGCGCAGCAGGCCCTCGATGAGCTCCTGCGGTTGGTCGAACATGGCCCGAATCAGAATCACCTGGGACCTTTCCTGCTCGAGGTCCATAAAACGTGTGCTTCATTCTGGGAGCACATTGGCTCCGTCATCGACAATTTGGGGCAAGCGTTCGTGGACGCCAAATTGATCGGCACAAAAATAAAAGGACGAGATTACCTTACGGGAAAATACGAGGATCTCGATTACGCATATGACCGTCGATCGCAATTCATTCACTCGCGAGTTGTGCCAACTACCACCTTCGAAGGGGCTGCAGTTTTTCGCATAATTAAATCAGAGGCATACCACAGGCATTTGGAGCCTAAAAACTCTCGCTGGGACGTGGAATACGATGGGGAGATTTTCCTTGCGGACACGTTTCCAAAGGAATGGGAGCGGTTCCTGACGGCAGTGAGCAGTGCTTGGTGGCATTTACGTAATCAAGTAGATCAGGCTGACATGGACCGACTGACGAACAACGACGAGAATGCTCGTTCGAAGCGTTCTTCAAGGTTGTCGAGTGGTGGGATGAGGAAGGCGAATATCGACGATCCCGAATCGCGACAGGTTCCTCCACTATCAGGCTTCGATGGGCCACCACCGAGCGGGACATAGATCCCATCGTGCCAGTGATATCACGCAGCCCTTCCACCTTCTTGAAACGCCTGAAAATGCAGCCGAAAATCGAGCGTCGGTGAGCGGAAAAAAGTTCGAAACGTATCAAGCACGGGGAGCTAGACTCCACAAGCAGGGAATCGTCACCACAAAGTGACGGTTCCCTGTTTTTTTTATGCGCCGGCGGCAGTCCCTGCAAATGGCGTGGGATTTGCTGGTATGCCACTGCAGATTGCTTTAGCGCAGGACATGTGAAGCAGCGGCTGACGAGATCCTGCAACCAATTTCTTTGAGCTTCCTCAGCAGCAGCATGATGAATTCCGTCGCGAACGCGAGCTGTGGTCTTCGTCGTCATTTTCGTCTTTGAATACTTCTGCCATATTGGCTTTCGCTTTCTGCCGGGCTTTCTCCAGCCCTTCCGTACTTCTGAAAGAACCTGATCCGGCGGACGCCCGCACTCGCATTCCGTCCTGAGCGATGGTTTCCAGGTTGATCAAGCCATGATGGTGAAGCGATGCGATTGAGTTGGTGAATACTTTATCCAGCAGATCGCGATGAGCCGTACGAAATTCACACACCGTGTGATAGTTGACCGAGATGCCTCCACAAATCCACATAGAGGCCAGGTGGCGAGTCGTCAATTCAGCGATTCGACGGCCGTTGATTTCGCTTTCGAGAGTGGCGAACAACCACAGCGAAAACAGAATTCGCGGATCAATCGCATCTCGTCCCACACCATCTGTCGTGGCTTTGATGTCGGCGTAGAGTTCGGAAAGATCAACTGTCTCGACATACGAAACAACAATTCTTACCGGATGATCTTCGCGAATCATTTGATCCAGCGAGAACATATGCATCTAAATCTGATGCCGCTGAGCAAGTTTAACTCGGGCAGAACCCCGCTGCTGACGTGGATGTTTTCTCATCCAGGAAATTTAGCGCCAAGGCGGATACCTCGGACCGAAGTCCGAGGCTATCACATGTCGTCGCCCCGCGACTGTGAAAACAGAAAATGCCAAATCGCGATTCCTTCTAAACGCCATGGGATGGCCATCGTGAAGTCGTGTATTGTTGTCAATCAAGCAATTTTATTCGGGACAGTCCGAAGCGCGTCTTCCGGAAGCGGCTGGCTCTGGCTTAAAGGTGTGGCTCACACCTGATCGCAGCAAACTTCAATTCGTTAGCTGGGCGGCGGTCAAAATGGCTTCTATCATGCCGGCTGCGTCTGCGGGGGTTGCCGGATTCCATGCTCGGTCGAAGGCTGTTCCGTGAGTTGGGCTGGTACGGACGATCGGCAGCCCCAGAGTAATATTGACGGCCGAATCAAAACCGATCAGCTTTACGGGAATATGGCCCTGATCGTGATACATCGCAATCACTCCGTCGAATTCTCCCGCCACCGATCGACGAATTAACGTGTCTACAGGAAGCGGTCCCGTTACGGAGATGTCCGGAGTTCTGGCAAATCGCTGAACGGCAGGCTGAATCAACCGGGCCTCTTCATCACCGAACAAGCCGTCTTCTCCGCCGTGTGGATTTAAGGCACAAACGCCGATGGATCTTCTTTCGCAGCCAATGGTCTTCAGGAACTGATCCATCAGACCAATCTTTTCAGCGATACTTTCCGTGGTCAGCAACTGCGGCACACTGGCAATTGACGTGTGCAGCGTGACGTGCGCGATGCTCAACCCGAAGTGTGCCGGCCAGTCGCTTTCATTGGCTGTGCGAACCAGCTGCCGCAATGGCGCGATTCGCGATTCTGGCAGGTGCAGCATCATCGCGAAATCCGTGACACCGCAGCGGTCTGCCAGAATTTCGGTATGGCCGGGAAAGTGGTGCCCTGCTGCATGAAGTGCTGCTTTGTTCAGTGGTGCAGTGGCGATGGCGTCGAAGATATTCGCTTTCGCCAGTTCAATGGCAAGCGTCAGGTACTGAAAGGCGGCGTCTCCTGCTGCTGGGCTAACGGTTCCTGTGGGGGCTGCTGCCGCGGCGTTTCCGGCCGGATTCAGGCACAGCAGCGTGCCACGATTGACTACTGTTTTGGCAAAAGCGTGCTGCAAATCGGCACGTGTCTGGGGAATCGTCGGTAGATGCACGACGTTTAATTCATCTTCCAGGCCACACAATTGCACGGCCTTCTGCAGCACATCGGGATTGCAAATAACAACGGACTGACAGGCGTCTTGAACGGCGCGGTTCTTGAAGGCTTGAACGACGATTTCCGGACCAATTCCGGCAACATCGCCAGCCGTGACAGCAATGAGGGGACGATTCGACATTTGGGTTTTGCGAAAAATGTGACGGCGGAGAGGCCGGGATTCTAATGAGGCTGTGCCCCAGACTAATTGAGCTTCACTCTCAGAAACGCGACTGCGTCGCTCTGAAAACTTCACTCAATGTGAATATGTTCGCGGCAATGAAAAGTTTAACGAGGTGCGCTGATCATGTGTGCACCTTAAGGAGTTGTGCTGGCCAGATGGTTAACAAATTCGGGAAGAGTTTGTCGGCTGTCCGCATTCGGGACTCTGGTGAACTGGCGTGTTTTTCGGTGAATTTCGCGGTCAACCAGAGTCGGAACGTTGTTACTCAGCTGGGTTTATGGTTCTGGGAATAGTGCTCGCTCAGGTCTTGAAAATCTTGACCCGCCTCGAATGGCGTGTAGAATTGCCCGACTCCGGAAGTTGGGCCAAACGCCCGACTCGGAGTCACCCGGATTGGTTGAGAACTGGTAAATGATTGCCACGATCTTCCCAATCATTGAACAAATTACGGAAGCAGCAAGATAGCTGCTGGAGATATAAGTGTCCGTTGGATTTGGGGGAGACTTCAAGGAGCAGGTAAGAGCCGCCACAAACCTTGTGGACGTGGTTTCTGACACCGTCTCACTAACTCCTATTCGCAACGGAGTTGATTACGTTGGATTGTGCCCGTTTCACGAAGACAAGAACCCGTCCTTTCACGTTTATCCAGATCGTCAAACTTATCGATGTTGGGTATGCGACACCGGCGGTGATTGCTTTCGCTGGATGATGGAAATTGAAAAAGTCACATTTCCGGAAGCTCTGGAATTGTTGGCTCGTCGAGCAAACATCGAAATCCCGGCTCGTCCCAGATCCGAGTTTGCTCAGAAGGTAGAACACAACAAGGTTAATCAGTACGAGATTGTGGAATGGGCCATCAAATTGATGGAGCAGGCCTATCAGTCTGCTGCGGCTGACGACTTGGTAAAACAATATGTGGGACAAAGAAATCTAAGCGAAGAAACGATTCGCCGATTTCGGATCGGCTACCATCCGGAAAACTGGAACTGGCTGCTTAACAAGGCTCGCGGAAAGTTTTCGGAAAAGCAACTACAAAGTGTCGGGCTGGTTACAGAACGCGACAATGGGGACGGTTACTTCGACAATCTTGTCGGTCGTTTGATCTTTCCCATCATTGACGAGAGAGGCCGAGCTGTTGCATTCGGCGGACGAGTGTTGCCCGGAAGCAACATCGAAAGTCCGGCGAAATATTGGAATAGTCCGGAGAGTAACATTTTCCTGAAACGACGCACTCTTTATGCGTTTGATCAGGCTAGAGACGCAATTAGAACCAGCAAAGAAGCAATTGTTGTTGAAGGATACATGGATTGCATTGCCTGCCATCAAGCAGGTATGTCCAACGTGGTGGCCACTCTGGGAACCGCATTAACTGAGGATCATGTAAAGTTTTTGAAACGATTCGCAGAACGAACTGTTTTGCTTTTCGACGGTGACAAAGCGGGAATTGCCGCAGCGGAAAAATCAATCGGACGTTTTCTGGCGGAAGACCTGGACCTCAGAATTCTGACGCTCAGCGAAGGTGAAGACCCTGCTGACTACCTGGAAAAACACACAAAGGAAGATTTTCAGGCGCTGATTAAGTCAGCTCCTGAAGCTTGGGAATACAAATTGCAATCTGTGACTGATCGCTACGGATTCGATTCCGTCAGCGGTCGCCAGCAGATCATGAATCAAATGATGGACTTTCTTGCCGCCGCGAAAGGGTTGCAGGGAACTTTTCGAGAGGACCTGATTTTAAGAAACGTTTGCCAGCGAATTCAGATTGATGAAACGAATGCTCGCAAACAACTTTTTGAACTTAGAAACAAACCGGCTTTTCCAAGCTACATTCGTCAGGACGAACCGGAAGTTCCCGTTGAAGTCAGAAAGGTATTCAGAGGCTGCGATCTGGCAGAACGCGAGCTTTTGGAAATCATTCTTAGTCAGCCGGACACAACAGAATACATTCGGTACCAGATTGGTCCCGGAGACTTTGATAACGATCAACACAGACAACTTTTAGAACTCTGTTTTGATTTGGTCGCGGAAGAAGGAATCCTTCCCGAGCCTCAAAACGTGATAGCAGCTGCTGAATCAGATGGTCGCATGATCAACCTGATAAACGCATTGCTGGACGCGGCGAGAGAGAAAGGAATCTCAGACCTCATGAACGAGCTGCCGCTCGATTATGAGGATGGTGACGGGGCATTTGTTCCGCCACATCTGGAGCGGGTGTTACGCCCGCTGATTCTTCGGCGTGCCAAAAACCAGATTATGTTGTCGAAACAACGAATGGCTCAGACTCAGACGTCAACGAGCGAACTCCACAGCGACACAATGGAAGCACTTCGGCGAATAGAGAAGTCAAGGAAAAACGAAATGGGGAATCCTTCGTCCACCAAATAATTGGTCAGCAAAAAGTATTCACGCCTGGATACTTCAACTTGTTGATCAGGGCCGGAAGACGAACTGAATTATTCCCTTTTAAAAACAAAACGTCGCTCAGGAGCTTACGGACATGCATCGTCTGGATGAATCACTTTCAAAACTAATGTCCATTGGGCTAAAACAGGGCTTCCTGTATTTTTCTCAGGTTCACACGTACCTGCCGAACGAGGCTGAAGATCCTCGAAAGCTGGACTACCTGATTATGTGCCTTGAGGAACTCGGCCTGGAACTTCTGACCGACCCCAAAGTGTACGACGACACACTGGAAAGCCTGACCGATCGCAAAAAGCGTCGTCCGGAAATCCGTCTGGAAGAAGAATCGACTCGCGGTACAGAAGATCCGATTCGGATGTATCTGACTCAGATGGGTGAGATTCCACTGCTGACCCGGGAAGAAGAAATCTTTCTTGCCAAGCAGATCGAAGTCACTCGTCGTCGATTCCGTCGTGCTTTGCTAAGCACCGACTTCGCGATGAACTACGCCTTCGAAACCCTGTCTCAGGTTGGTCGTGGCGAACTTCCGTTCGACCGCACGATTAAAGTTTCGATGACGGAAAGTCTCGAAAAGGAACAGATCATCGGCCGCATGCCGCATAATCTGGTGACGATTGCCTCCATTCGAGAACGCGACCTGACTGACTTTGCGATGGCTCGTAGCCTGGGCCTGGACACGAAGAAAGGGCTTGAACTTCGAGCTCAAATTGATCAGCGTCGTCGCCGCAGCGTGACCATGTTGGAAGAAATGAGCCTGCGAACTCAGCGTCTGCAACCGTGCATGAAGCGACTGGAACAGATTTCCGCTCGCATGCTGGACCTGCAGGACCAAATCGAAAACCTGCGTGACCTTGCTTCTGCTGAAGACGAACGTCGCAGCATGCAGAAGGAACTTCACGACCTGATCGACCTGACCATGGAAACTCCAAATTCGCTGGCCGCGAAAATGGAATCTCTGGCCAAGCGATACGAAGAATACGAACAGGCCATGCGTGACCTGTCCGGCGGTAACCTGCGATTGGTTGTGTCGATCGCCAAGAAGTACCGAAACCGCGGACTCACTTTCCTGGACCTGATTCAGGAAGGCAACACCGGCCTGATGCGAGCCGTCGACAAATACGAATATCGTCGCGGCTATAAGTTTTCGACATACGCCACATGGTGGATTCGTCAGGCCATTACGCGAGCGATCGCGGATCAGGCCCGCACGATTCGTATTCCGGTTCATATGATTGAAACGATGTCTAAGCTGCGAGCTGCAGCCAGAGATCTGCTTCAGGAAATGGGTCGAGAACCATCCATCGAAGAAATGGCCGAACTGGCGGATGTGCCTGTTGATGAAGCTCGACGCGTGATGCGAATCAGCCGTCAGCCAATCAGCCTGGACAAACCGCTGGGGGAAGGCGAAGACAACAGCTTCGGAGAATTTGTTGAAGACAAAAGTAACGACAGCCCGGTCAGCAACGCTGCTTCAGAGATGCTGAAGGACAAGATTGATTCAGTCCTGAAGACTCTGACCTATCGCGAGCGTGAAATTATCAAGCTTCGATACGGTTTGGGCGACGGCTATACCTACACTCTGGAAGAAGTCGGTCGTATCTTCAAGGTGACTCGAGAACGAGTTCGTCAGATTGAAGCCAAGGCTGTTCGCAAACTTCAGCACCCAGTGCGAAGCCGTCAGCTTCAGGGATTTCTGGAAGGTATTAGCGCGATTGCCGCTGGTCACTAAAAGTGAGTGCTGCACACTGCTGTGCTGCATAAAGAGTGGGTAATAAGTTGAAACTTCAAAAGCCCGACGTGCCTAAACACGCCGGGCTTTTTTCTTACCAGAAGCATTGTTCGCAATGGTTGCCAATCCCTACGAACCACCGACGACGGCAACACAGACTGACGTTGTCGGGCCAGTGAGGCTGATGAGTTGGTCGACTGTCCGATTTATTCTTACTGTGGGCCTTGTGGGAGCAATCATTGGAGCGTGTTGCGGTTGGATTATTGGCGTCTTTGCCCCAGACTACTACCAGACGATTTTCAACTCAGCTGGTCGTCCGGGATTCAATCCGGTTAGCTTCGGGCTATCACTTGGTGCCATGCAGGGCTTCGCGGCCGGTACGGCTTTGGGAACGCTGCTCGCCGTGTTGCAGGCCTGGTTTGAGGACCGTCGATTTAATCGCCAACACCACTAAAAGGGGGCGGCGCCCTTGCCCCGGTGGCGTGGATGGCGTGGATGGCGGGAAGACGCGGTACGTTCGAATCGCCGAGCTGCTCCGATGTGGCTACGAGAATGATGGACGCACCGTGTACGCCTCGTTTGAGTAAGTCTCTAACGAGGCAGTGCCTCAGACCATTCGAGCTACCGCTCGGAAACGCTCCGCTGTTGCTCTGAAAACTTGACTCAATGTGAACAACTTCGCGGCTTTAAGAAGTCTAACAAGGCTGTGCCTCAGACCAAGAGAGCTGTCGCTCGGAATGCTCCGCTGTTGCTCAGATATCTTGACTCACTGGGAACAAGTTTGGTTCGATAAGAAGTCTGGTCCGTTTCAGCAACTGAACTACTTCGCTTAACGCGCCGCGAGCGGCAAGGAAGCATACAGCCAAGGGCGATTCTGGCCACATTTCGCATTGGTCCACAGTACGCATTCCGCCGATTTTGCTCCCTACGACCGGAATCCGATGTGCCAGTCGTCGGAAATACAGTCATTCCAGCGGGTTGCGTTGCAATTCTGCACGCTGGCTTCATACTTTCCGCGTGAAACGACAAATCATCAGGGATGACATTTCGCGCGGTCCATAGGGCGAGAACTTTTAGCGTCCGTGCTGTTACCCATTTTATGCAAAACTGCCCCGTCGGAGAAAATTGATGTCTGTGGCTACGGAATTCCCAATCCCGCTGAATGAATACAAGGTTGTTGCTCTTGATCCCAGCCAGACGAAGCTGACGGATGATCAGAAGAAGCAGTTGGCCTTCAACATTCAGTTGTGTCGCGACGCGATCATTTTCTTCACCGCCATCGCAGACGCGAAAGGTCTGGGTGGTCACACGGGGGGGCCATACGATACCGTTCCAGAAACCCTGATCATGCACGGCTTTATGGAGCACGCTCGCCAGGGCGGAACTCCAGATGTGCTGCCTGTCTTTTTTGACGAAGCCGGCCACCGCGTGGCCACGCAATACCTGATGGCCGTTCTGGACGGCGATCTGCCTCTGGAGAAACTGTATCACTATCGCGAGTACCTGTCGCACCTGCCTGGGCACCCGGAAAAGGGATTCACACCCGGCGTGAAGTTCAGTTCCGGACGACTGGGACACATGTGGCCGTTCGTTAACGGAGTGGCCATCGCCAACCCTGAAAAAGTTGTCTTCATGCTGGGTTCGGATGGATCTCAGATGGAAGGCAACGACGCGGAAGCTGCTCGACTGGCTGTTGCTCAGAGCCTGAACGTAAAACTGCTGATTGACGACAACGACGTCACAATTGCGGGCCACCCATCAGACTACCTGCCCGGCTATGATGTCTCTAAAACTCTGGACGGTCACGGTCTTAAGATCGACATCGGCGACGGAGAGGATCTTGACAGCCTGTACACTCGCATGTGTGCCGCCGTTACTACAGATGGCCCAATTGCGTTGATCAATCGTCGAAAGATGTGTCCGGAAATTGAAGGTCTGGAAGGTAGTGCTCACGGCCACGACGTCATCAAAACATCGGTTGCTATCAGCTACCTGAATTCTAAGGGACGCACAGCAGCGGCCGAATATCTGGGCACAGTTGAAAAAGGCCCCAGCGGACCGAAGCCTCGCGGTTCCGACAACAGCAGCGTTGGGAAGAACCGAGACCTGTTTGGTCACATTTTGAATGACATCCTGGCAGGCATGTCTGAAGAGCAGCGAGTCGCTTCTGTCAAAGTCTTCGACTGCGACCTGGAAGGCAGCTGTGGACTGAATCACGTGCGAGCCAAGCATCCGGAAGTCTTTGTTCGCGGCGGAATCATGGAACGCGGCAACTATTCGGCCGCGGCAGGTTTCGGATTCGAAAAAGGGAAGCAGGGAATCTTTGCGACGTTTTCTGCGTTCCTGGAGATGCTGGTTTCAGAAATCACGATGGCTCGCCTGAACGGCAGCAACGTGCTGGCTCACTTCAGCCATGCTGGTTGCGACGACATGGCAGACAACACCTGCCACTTCGGTTTGAACAACATGTTCGCGGCCAACGGGTTGCCTGACGAAGGAAAAGATACGACTCGTCTTTACTTCCCAGCCGATCAGCACCAGTTCCGAGCGTGCTTGAACAAGATTTACAACGACGAAGGTTTGCGTTTCATCTTTTCAACTCGGTCTGGTGTGCCAGACCTGCTGAAAGAAGACGGATCCAAAGTCTTTGGCGACGATTATAAATTCGTTGTTGGCAAAGACGACATCATTCGCGAAGGTAAGGCTGGCTACATCGTCAGTTTCGGCGAAACCACTTACAGAGCACTCGACGCTGTGATTGGCCTGAAAGAGGCTGGCCATGATGTCGGCCTGATCTGCAAATCAACTCTGAACGTTTACGACGAAGAGGTGATGGCGAAACTTGCTGCTTCACCAGCGGTATTGGTGGCTGAGTCTTTCAACGTTAACACTGGACTTGGGTCGCGGTTTGGCACAGAGCTGTTAAAACGTGGTTTCAAAGGTAGCTATAACAACATCGGTACAAACAAAGAAGGTTCCGGCGGGTTGTGGCAGCAGATGGGTTATCAGGGCGTTGACCCTGAAGGCATTTCAGCGGCCATGCAGGCTTTGCTGGGCTAGTTTTTTTGATGCTTGCTTTCGCCAGCCGGATACCTTGTTTTCGGCTGGCGAAATGCTGAGTTGTTGCAACAATCGCCTTCGTCAACTCGCCCTCACGACATGCCGGGACCAATCGCGATTTCTGCGGTCCGGTTTGTAGACGAACGCGTTTTTGTACTTCAAGCAGTTTCTTCGATCACTGGTTTAACATGTTCACGGACGGATTTCTCGGCTATCGCACATCGTTCATGCTCGACTTTGTCGTGTGTGCGTTGGTCTTGATTGTCCCACTGTTGGTCTACAGCTTGTGGCTTGTGAAGGTGAAGAAGAATTTCACGGCTCACAAATGGCTGCAGGTTGCACTGGGGATCATTTTGTTGATTGCCGTGGGAGCCTTCGAAATCGATCTGCAGGTCGTTCACGGTGGTTGGGAGAATATCGTTCAAAAGTCGCATCCCGATGAAGCGGCCTTGGCGGCGAAGGTGGCGGAAGCTCGCCCGTATCTGTGGGTCCACCTGCTGTTTGCCGTCACGACGCCATTTCTGTGGTTCTCAACCTTGATTCTGGCCTTGAAGCGATTTCCTTCGCCACCGACGACCGGCGTTCATAGCCGGACTCACAAAACTCTGGGGTGGCTGTCGACAATAGACATCACGCTTACCGCCGTTACGGGGCTTGTCTTCTACTATGTTGCGTTCATGACGCCATAGAGTATGCTCTTAACACCCAATCGCTGATATTTTGCCCGTCACATTCGGCAAGTCGCAAACAGTGATTGATCTGATGATTCAGTGGCCCTACTTCCGGCAGGTGTCAAATGGTGTTATCTCGTGTGTTGGCGATAGTTCTTGCAGTCGGTTGCGTGGCCGTCTGTACCGGTGGTACGTCTGCGCAGGTTCTTCACGAACGCTTCGACGCATGGCCGATGGAAACCAGCATCAACGGAACCGTCGTGCTGGCTGCTTCATTGAACGATCTATCGATTCTGAAGGAGGCCATTAGAACGCCCGCCGAACAATCAGTGGTGCGGATCTACGCTTCTGGCGAAGAATCTACTCACGGACAAATTGTTGCGCTGCAGCAGGTTTTTGAACCACTAAGTATCACATTATCCATCGACCGCAAGAACAATGCTCACAAAGCCGCGCTGTCGACATTGACAAAGGACTGCGATGTTCTGTGCTGGCTTAGCAGTTCAGTAACTTCAGATGCTGAACAACGGGACGTCGCTGAGTGTTCTGAACTTCTGAACGCATTCGTACGCAACAAAGGAGTGCTGATATTGATCGGCCCGGTTGCAACATTGGCGGGAAAGCTGAATGCGACAGGTTCAGGTCAGCCGATACGCGGACTCGACCTGATTCAGGATGCGGTAATTGTCAGCGACTACGTCGGCTCTGAATCGCAACAAGTACAGCTAACAAGTGTCCTCCGCGATCAGCCTCGTACTGTTGGAGTAGGCTTGTCGGCAGAATCCGTGTTGGTCCTGAATGCTCGGCGAATTCGCATGGCTGGTTCAGGAACCGCCACTTTCCTGCTGCCAAATGGTGCGCATCATGCCGGCAAGCAGCAAGTGCTTGCCAGGCCCACATCCAGACGGCAGTCGCCAGCGGAATACATCGTAGACTGGACACAATGGCGACGCGAATCCATCGAACGCACTTTGGATGTCTTTCCGCCAACTGAACGGCAGACGCCGTACGTGGAAAACGGAACGCTGGTGATTGTTGGCGGGGGAGGAATGCCGGACGGCCTCATGGATCGTATTGTTGAGCTAGCGGGTGGTCCTGAATCCGCCAGAATGGTATATGTGCCGTGCGAAGAACAGGCACATATTTCCCCCAACCAAAGCACGATCTCGGCATGGAAACGCGGTGGCGTAAAAAACGCAACCTTCATACACACCAAAGACCGCAACCTGGCGAATACTGATGAAGCGTTTCTGGCTCCGTTGAAGGACGCGACAGGTTTGTGGTTTGGTGGAGGTCGGCAGTGGAATTTTGCCGACTCTTATTACGGAACTCAGGCCCATCAATTGATGAAAGACGTATTGTCACGCGGCGGCGTGATTGGCGGGTCGTCTGCAGGGGCTTCCATTCAGGCTGAATATCTTGCTCGAGCAACACCGATCGAGAACTTCGACATCATGGCTTCCGGCTACGAACGAGGCGGCCTGGGCTTTCTTAGAGGCGTTGCCATTGATCAGCACTTTTCGCAGCGAGGACGCCAGAAGGACATGACACAACTGGTGAACCGCTATCCGCAGTTGCTGGGCATCGGCCTTGACGAAGCCACGGCGATTATCGTGCAGAAGTCGAAGGCTGAAGTGATTGGTCGTGGAAAAGTCTATTTCTATGATCGAGACCAGCCAGTTTCAGCGGGTGGCCCGGACTACGTGGCTTTGCCCGCCGGATCAGCCTACGACCTTGCCGCACGAAGCGTGCTGATTGACTCAACACCAACAGCGCCGGAAGAGACACCCAATGCAAATGAGTAGGTTTCAGCTTCGCTGCTCGTTGCTGAGCGCCGTTACAGCATGCATGTTTGCATGGGCCGTCTATGTCGGATTATTTTTCAGCACCGTTTCAGCTGGCAGCACGACAACTTCAGGCAGCGCGGCCGCATCCGGAAGCAACGACAAGCTGTCAGTTTTGTGTAATTCAGTGATGCAGGCGACGGTGCGAATTGAAACCGCTTCTGATCGATTCTCCGGAGTGTTGGTTTCGAAGGCCGGATTCATTTTCACTGTGGCTCATGGTCTTAAATCGACGGATCTTGTGGCCAATGTTATCTGGTTTGACGGTTCGGTCTCAAAGGCTAGTGTGGTTCTTCGCGACACCAACCGCGACTTAGCAGTGCTGCAGCTGCAACAGCTTTCGCAGAAACAATTGCCTGAGGCTTTGCCGTTTGCCAACGAAATCTCCGGGCGTGTGACCATAGATGCGATGGTACTGGCGGCCGGTTGTCCGGGGAGAGAAGACAATGCGGCGAGGGCTGTCTTGCGAATCGGCAAGGTTGTTGCTGCTTCCAGAAACACCATTCGCACAACCTGTGCTTTGACCGTTGGCGATTCGGGCGGTCCGCTGGTGAATCAGCACGGCCAGATTGTCGGACTTAACGCACGCATTGGCCTGGGAGCATCCGCCAATCAGCATTTGCCTGCTGGGCTGATTCGCGCAGCCTGTCAACAAAAGCAATCGCTGAAGTCATTGTTTGCCGGCTCGAACGTCGCAACTTCCGACGTAGAACTACCACCCACGGCAGCAACTGTTGTAACGGATGCACTTCGGCAAATGACCGTTACGATCTATTCGGGAGATGAGGCTTTGTGCCTGGGCACGATTGTGAATTCCGGTACCATCGTGTCCAAACTTAGCGAACTGCAATACAGAAACGATCTGTCTTGTCAGCTAGCCGACCAGACTCCGATAGGTTTAACTTTGAACACTGCTGATCAGCCGACAGACCTTGCCGTATTGAAGACCACAGACAGCAACGTCACACTGCCCAGCCGCTCAGACGGTTTTAGCGAAGACCGCCACAGCGAAGACATTTCAGTGAAAGCCGGAAGCCTTGTCTATGCGGGTACTGAAGGCATGGTGGCGATCGTCGGTCGCACCAACTACACGGAGCCACGTGATGCTGCGAAACTTGGCTGCATCTTGAGTATCACCGACGAAATGTCGCTGCAAATTGACGAAGTCAGTGCAGACAGTGCGGCCATGGATGCGGGGCTGAAAAGCGGCGATCAGCTTATTTCGGCGAACGGCAGTCTAATATTGGATTTCGACGATCTGGCTAAACTGCTGACACATTGCCAACCAGGCGATCAGCTTAAGTTTGCCATTCGGCGATCAGGCCGGAACATCGAATGCGTCGGACGGCTTCGATCTTCGCCGGAAAATCTTCTTGAGCGAACGGAATTCGCTGACGGTCGCGGCGGCGAAGTCAGCCGCCGCCGCGCCGGCTTTGCGAGTGTTTTGCAGCACGATGCAGCGTTAACGCCACAACAAATGGGTGGCCCTTTAGTCAACGCCGCCGGTCAGTTGGTCGCCATCAACATCGCCAGGCGATCTCGCGAATCGGTTCTGGCTGTGCCTGTTTCGCAAGTTTTAAATCGCGTAAACGCCACAGACGCAGGTCCTTAGGCTGACCATTCAGCAGTCGCAGTCGCAGAAAATCAGGAAGAGTTTATAGAGCGATTTGCCAATACACGCATTCCCGAACGATGTACCTGCGAATCCAAATACAGCAGCGTCGAAGGGTGCTGTCAGGCTCGCAGAATGGGAGCACCGAATTCCTGGTGAAGGCGGTTGCATTCTTCAAGGCTAAGGCGAAACCCATGCCCAAGCTCTCTCAAATATTGAGCTTCAGAATTTTGATCCAGGTTGATCGCCATCAGCGACACGCCGTAAACCTGTCGTTCCATTCCGATCGGCACCGACCACACGAACTCTTTTACGTTGAGTGGCTTCGCGAACTCGGAACGCAGAAACTGCACTTCGTCCTGCGACAGATCGCCCAGCTGTTTAACGATTGCATCCTGTTCTTTTTGATCAATCTGCCCGTCGGCTTTGGCCGCATTAATCATGGCAATCACCAGCACTTCCGCCTGACGATTAAACGGCTCCGGGTTCCCTTCGTACTCAGCGGTGAACTCGGTTTGTCGGCGAGCAATCTGCGGCTCAGCAGAGGGAAATGGATTGCGTTGCGGGGCTGGTGCAGGCGCGGGGGCCGATCGCTGACGTTGGTCACTTCCCTTGTGAGCGTGTCTTAGAAAATCTTCCAGACTATTGAACTCGTCCTCCTGTCCGCGACGCGGTTCGACTATTCGCGGGCTGCCCGCAGGAACGCTGGGAATCCCGGTGCCCTTGCGACTGGCAGGGCTTTGAGCACCACCGCGCCCCTGGCCTTTCAGGATGCTTTCCAGAATAGAACCACCAAGACCGCCGCCTCCACCACCACTGCTGCTTCCAGCGCCCATCTTATTTTTCAACAGTCCGCCCAGAATATCCATCGGATTCATTTCGTCGCCTCTCGCGTTTGATCGTTCGTGCAGAAAAATTGTGGCCCGCGTGGGCCAAAGTCTAGCAGTTTCCCGGTGCCAATAAAGGAATGGGCTGTGCATGTCTGCTTTTTCAATCACCATCATTCGGGCTTGTATCAGCCAGATTCACAGGTCGCCAATCAGGCATGAAGCGTCAGCGGCAGAAAAACTCGGCAAGTTCAATGATCCGCGGTCAGCCGCAATCCGTTTGCGTTAAATCGTCTGCAATTGAGCAATTTTCCCATTCCTGTGGACGAGGCTGGTCGCCTTTTGCTTCGTGAAGTGAAAGAACGTCCGTGCGTTCCTTAGCAGAACAAAACGTCGTCCTTGTCTGAAGGCGAACTGCGAATGATTCGTTGTGTTCGCACCGAAATGCCGGCAGAAAAGCGGATGCGGCGGTGCTCTGATCCAATGAACCTGCACGTCGGTTCTGATTGGAAGCCGGAGAAACACATTCGCCAACCTTGCAGCATTGCGGTTGCGTTGCGATTGCATGGCGAAGCGATTAGTGTTCGGTGAACTTTCAAAGAGTTTTAAGCGAGGTATATCGACCGTGTCAGTCAATTCTCCACAGCCAGTCCCGGCGACCAGAATGCCGAAAGAACACCACCCGCGACTTGGTCAACTGGCCTCCACTGCGATATGCGGCAACGATATTACGTCGTCGTGCTTGTATGTTTCTGCCCTGGCGATTGTGTATGCCGGAAAGCTGGCCCCCATTTCGTTGTTGATGGTTGCGGCTGTGTTGTTTCTGTTCCGCAAAATCTATGCGGAAGTCGTCGGTGCCTTACCGTTAAACGGAGGTGCCTACAACGCGCTTCTAAACACAACCAGCAAACGAGCTGCTTCAGTCGCCGCGTGTCTGACAGTGTTGTCGTATATGGCAACTGCCGTTATTTCGGCATTGGAAGGCATGCATTATGTTCACAACCTTTGGCATGGGCTGGACGTGATGACGGGCACCATCGCGTTGTTGGCATTTTTCATGATTCTAACCATCGTCGGCATCACTGAATCAGCGATTGTCGCCATCGTGATTTTCATTACTCACCTGGTGACCCTTACGCTGTTGCTGATTGTGGGAGCGGCCTTTGTCTTCGGCAACGGAGCCGACAATCCGGAAGGTGGGCTGGCAACGGCCAAAGCCAACTTTGCTGAGCCCTTACCAGCAGCTCCCGGTACTAACGACGAATTTGCTGACCTCGATTCTGATGAAGACGGTAGTTCGTCGGGAAGCTTGTGGGTGGCTCTGTTCTTTGGGTTCTCGGTTTCTATGCTGGGAATTTCCGGCTTTGAAAGTTCATCAAATTTTGTTGAAGAACAGGAGGACGGAGTCTTTCCCAAAACATTACGCAACATGTGGATTGCCGTCAGCTTCTTCAATCCGTTGATGGCGCTGTTGGCGTTGTCTGTTTTGACCATGGTTCAGGTTGACCAGAACCAGACTGCTCTGCTGGCCTATATGGGAGAGGTCGCGGGTGGCCCCACATTCGGTCCGTGGTTTAGTACGTTAATTTCGATTGATGCAGCGATGGTGCTTAGTGGAGCCGTCCTGACAAGTTTTGTGGGCGTCACAGGCCTGGTTCATCGGATGACACTGGACCGCTGCCTGCCGCAGTTTCTGTTGAAGACAAACTCACGGGGCACGACACATCGAATCATTGTTGCGTTTTTTCTGCTGTGCGTATCTGTGCTTCTGATTACTCAGAACAACGTTCCACAGTACGTCGCACCTGCGATTGCTAAAGCCGTCGCTGATGTGCCTGGTGCAGTTGATGGCGAAAGTCCGGATCTTGTACGTCGTCGAGTAAACCGGGCCGTTCTTTCTCTGGACGATGGTGTGCTGCCGATTGAATGCAAGAATCACTTTAAAACGCTGTCTCCCAAAGACCGCAGCGAACTGCAGACGCTGACTGAAGTTCAGATTGCCGAGCGTCTGAAAGTGGCCGGTGAAAATGCTCAAATCAAGAAACTGGCCGGCATTTACACGATTTCTTTCCTATCCGTAATGGCGTTGTTCGGGCTCGGGAATGTGTTGCTGAAACTGAAACGCAACAATCTGCCGCGACCGGCTCGAGCTTCATGGCTTTCTGTGCTGATTGCTATCGGAGCGGTTCTTGCCGGGCTGATTGGCAATGCAATGATAGACAGTGCTTACGTCTGGACTTTTCTGCAGTACTTTGTGCCCGCAATGGTGGTTATTGGTGTAATGCTGTTCCGTATTCAGCTGCTGAAGGCCGCTTTGTCTGTGGTAAGAACAATGACGGCTGGAATTGTGGGGCCACTCACGCAGACCAGTCGTTGGGTGCGAGTCAAGATTGACGAAATCAATGCTCAGCAGATTGTGTTCTTTACTCGAGGCGACAATATCGCCAACCTGAACAACGCGCTTTTGTACGTGAGGCAGAATGAACACACCAATCGGCTGAAAATTGTGACGGTCACCAATCAGGATGTGGTCGTCCCGGACAATCTGGCGCAGGAACTGGATTTTCTGGATAAGGCTTATCCGGAGATCGACGTTGAGTTTGTTCGGATAGAAGGACAGTTTACACCGGAACTGATTCAGCAGCTTTCAGAGGAATGGGGCATCCCCAGGAACCTGATGTTCATTGGATCTCCCGGCAGCCGACTTCCATACGGACTGGCAGAACTTGGCGGAGTGCGATTGATCATTTGACTGATCCCGGACTTCCCTCTGCAAACCATCCGCCGGACATGTCGTGTACCAGACGCGTGGAAGCCTGCAGGCTGCTTCTGAACAACTTGTCCGGTGGTAAGTGGAGGCGCTTCTGCATTCCAGATCACCGAAATTGAATATGCAACCTCTGGAATCTTGCCGGACAGTGACCACGTCGTAAGAAAAGGCGCCCAGCGCTACGTGGAACTCCTACCGCAGGTCGTAACGGATGGTTGTGTCCTGCGAATCGCTCAATAACCCATGTCGCGGATAGGCAGTTTCTGATTCTAAAAAACAAGATCAGAGCATCCATGACTCCAAAGCTGTTCCATCTTTACGCCGTCTGTCTGTGACAGATAACCTGTGACATGGATTTCACATTGCAACACCTCAATCGAGCCTCCCTTCATCGCTGTTGCGTGCACAGGGACGAGTTCTTTTGAGCCCGTTCTCCGGTCTCCCTGGCCAACAAAAAGATCAATTCAGATGCAACTTTCAATCAATTTCCAGGGAGAGATTCTATGTACGGTGATGGACTTGGCAAACTTGGTTCAATTTTGGAAATGAGCCACGCATACGAGACGGACCTCCGTCTACGGGAACAACTTGAGGAGAAATGGGATCGTGAAGCTGCAATTGAACAGTTGCAGATCTCCACGCAAATCACAGAGCAGGACGTGCTGAATGAACTTGTTGACTGCGGACTGCGAGCAGAATCACTTCACGTATTGACTCTGGTTCCGATGGTGTCAGTCGCCTGGGCAAATGGTTTTGTCGAACGTGGTGAACGTCAGGCGATTCTGGAAGCCGCTCAGGAAAACGGCATGAAACCGACATCGAAGGCATTTGAGTTGTTGACCGGATGGCTGAAAGAGCGTCCGAATCCCACACTGCTGAAGACATGGAAAGACTACGTCGCCGCAATACGACGAATAGTCAGCCGGGAGTCCTATGCAGCTTTGCGAGCCGCTACCGTTTTTCAGGCAATCACTGTCGCGGAAGCGTCCGGCGGATGCCTTGGATATGGAGCCGTATCAAAGGCAGAACAGGCGGTCATCGATGACCTCAGGTCTGCTTTTGATGAATAGCGAAGCAGTCTTCAGGGGGCTGCAGTCATAGATGATCGCAAACCGGGGCAGGATGGGCAGGGTTGGAGCGAGGCACGAGCGCAACCCCAGGGGGGCCTTCGCAAGCTCAGTCCAACCCCGGCCCCGCACGTTCAACAATCTCCGATCGGCCACAATCCGTGACCGCACCCGTCTTCAGTCAGCCTGAGCCGAAAGGCATAATTTAAAGCGGGTGGCCCGTTGATTCTATGGTCGCGCCACTTCGGCCACTGAAATGACATCGGCTATTAACCTTCCGGAAACCGATGCCCACTCATCTCCCACGTCAGCAGAAGCACTCAACGGGGCCCAAGGCATTGTCTCGGACTTATGTCCAGCCCCTTGAGTACTCAAGCAGCGGGCAAGGCAAACTTGAACTTGAACGCGGCGTTAACCTGCCAACGCTGCAGAAACTGACAGGATAAACTTGTCGCGTGCTGCACCTGTTGAAGTTGCGACGTGACTATTCAAGAATCATGTCATCCACGGTTCGGCCGGTTGGTATCATCGGCAGAACGTGTTCCTGATAGACGCAAAGAACGTCCAACAAGTACGGACCGTCGTGATTGATCATCTCGGCAATGGCTTCCGCAAGGTCCTTTTTGTGGCGAACCTGTCGAGCTTTGATGCCGTAGGCCTTGGCGATCTGAACGAAGTTCGGGTACGTCAATTCAGGCAGACTTCCGTCGCCTTCACCCAAAGCTTCCGGATCTTCGACCGGACCCAGATAAGTGTGAGCTCGACGACCGTCCATGAACCGGTCTTCCCATTGTGTCACCATGCCCAGGTGCTGGTTGTTGAGCAGCAGAATCTTTACCGGCAGGTTTTCACAACGCAGCGTCGCCAGCTCCTGAATGTTCATCTGGAACGAACCATCACCATCGATATCAACAACAAGGCTGTTTGGATGAGCCGTTTGTACGCCCATAGCGGCAGGCAAACCGAAACCCATCGTGCCCAGGCCTGAACTACTTAGCCAGTGGCGAGGTTTGCTGAATTTATAAAACTGAGCTGTCCACATCTGGTGCTGGCCAACGCCCACAGCGATGTAGGGATCTTTCTCTTTGGTCTGCTGATACAGCTCATCAATGGCTGCCTGCTGAAGAATTTCTTCATCAGAATGGCGATAGCTTAGCGGGAAATTCTTCTTCCAATCAGCGATTTTGGCAGACCATTCTTTGATGTCCGGAATGTCTGCGTCTGTCAAAGCAGCGTTCAGAGCAATCAACGCTTCCTTCAGGTCGGCGTTGATTGGAATGTGAGCTTCTTTGTTTTTGTGAATCTCTGATGGGTCGATATCGACATGCACAATCTTTCCGTGCTTGGCGAATTCGTCCAGCTTGCCAGTCACTCGGTCATCAAAGCGAACGCCAAAGGCCAGCAACAGATCGGATTCGTTAACGGCATAGTTTGCATAGGCAGTGCCGTGCATTCCCAGCATGTGCAAAGATTGCTCGTGTTCGCCGGGGAACGCCCCCAATCCCATCACGGTCATGGTTACAGGAATGCCGGTGCGTAAAGCAAACTTTCGTAGTTCGTCTGAGGCATCGCTTAAGATGCACCCACCGCCGACATAAAGAACTGGTCTCTTGGATCGACGAATTGCGGCCACGACCTGACTAATCTGTTCAGGAGCAGCTTTGCGAACCTTCGGCTGATAGCCCGGAAGATCGAACGGAGGATCGAAGTCAACGTCCTTCAAGGGCAGAGTTGCCTGTTGAACGTCTTTCGGGAAGTCAATCAACACCGGGCCTGGGCGGCCTGTGTTGGCGATGTAGAAGGCTTCTTTTACGATGCGAGCCACATCGTTAATATCTGTTATGAGATAGTGGTGCTTCGTGATGGCTCGGCACACTTCCACCATTGGAGTTTCCTGGAACGCATCGGTTCCAATAAACTTCTGAGGCACCTGGCCGGTAATTGCCACCATCGCAATGCTGTCCAGCTTTGCGTCTGCGATACCGGTGACAAGGTTGGTCGCACCTGGACCGCTGGTCGCCATGCAAACACCTACTTTGCCGGTGGTGCGTGCGACCCCCTGAGCGGCAAAGCTGCCGCCTTGTTCGTGTCGGGGCAGAATGGTGCGGATTCGATCTCTTTGAGCTCGCAGCGCCTGATGCAAAGGCATGCTGCAACCACCGGGATAGGCGAAAATGTATTCGGTTTCTAACCGGATGAGCATTTCAACCAGAATCTCAGCGCCGTTAATTGTTTCTACCGATTTATCTTGATCAACAGTGGCCAATTGAGTCACCCCAATAACACGCGAAATGCTTTGAATGGAATGCGGAAGTCAGCGAGTTGCTGGAAAGTTGGACGGGCCAACTCAACAACTCAAACCCCAGCGTTTTAATAGAGTTTACGAATGGTTTGACGTACGATCGACCCCGGATTGCTCTCGAATCACCCGATTCACGCAATTCCCTAAGTTGGCCCGGCAAACCTGCCAATTGCAGCGCCAAAGGCGCCTGAAAAATCGTTAGAGATCGCGTGTAAATCCCAAAACAGTCAGCCTGACGCTGCCGGAGTTGTATTCTAACCGGATTTCATCGATGGATCGACGTTCCGTTGGGAGGAGCGGAACGACATAGGCGATAGCTAGAGCGCATTTCACGGGAGACTGGCGCCAGGTGGGTAAATTAGGTAGTGTG
>CALFSX010000343.1 GCA_937916515.1 uncultured Planctomycetaceae bacterium
CCTCTGCTCCCCAGCTACTCTGCCCAATGGCCACCTCAGTAGACGTACACAAACTCATTGCTGTTCAAAATCACCAGGCACACGTCCGCGAGTGCTCTGGTACGCCGGTCGCAATCAATGGGTTGAAGGTCTGGCACGTAGTCTGCGTTCGAAAACAACGTTTCTTCAAACGCAAAGTTTTCCCCCGTGTTTTCCTCAACGGCTTTGCGAACCACTTTCAATGGTTGAGGCTCCAGTTCAGCGGCCTGTTCCGGCTGTTGCTTGATCATCGCCTGCCAATGAGCCAACACTTCCTGTCGCTCAGCAGCGGTTGGATTGCGGCTGAGTGCCAGCTGAAAGCACAACGTAACGGCGTCCGAATCATTGGCCGTTTCTTCGACCACACGATTTGCCAAAGCCAGAGCTCGCGCGTGCGAATTTGTGCTGTTGAACAATGAAAACACCTGAGGCGTCACGGTGGACGATTCTCGCCGTTCGCAGGAAAAGTCAGGCGACGGAGCGTTGAACACTTCCAGCATCGGATCAACAAGTCCTCGCAACTTCAGCACATAAACGGAACGACGATTTCTGCGTTCCGGCTGAGGATTCGGAATCCATGCCGATGCAAAAGATCCCATCACCTGTCTTGGTTGCAACGCCACTTCCTGGTTGATTTCAGGCCGACACGGAATGCCGCCCAGCACCGGATTCAATTCTCCGGTTACTTTCAACATCGCATCTCGCAATTCTTCGGCACTCAGACGTCTGGGTTCGAACACGGCGTACAACCTGGCGGCCAGTTCGTGCTGATCTGCTGTAACGGCCGCTTCAACAGGCCAATCGCTGGAACGGCAATACGCGTCTGACAACATGATCTGCTTAGTGATGGATTTAACGGACCACCCACCTTCTACGAATGTAGCGGCCAGCCAATCCAGTAATGCCGGATGAGTGGGGCGAGCACCCGTGGAACCGAAATTGTTGGCATTGCCCGCAATCGCTTTGCCAAAGTGCCACTGCCAGATTCGATTCACGATCACTCGTGCAGTTAACGGATTACCTTCATCGGCCACCCAATTGGCGAAAGCCAGACGGCGTCCGGAAATAGCATCAGGCACATGTGCGTCGGCCTGCTGTGCAACGACGCTAAGGATTCCCGGACGAACAATTTCACCGTGAGTAAAAGGATCGCCTCCTGTCAGAATATACGATGTTTCCAGTTCGCCTTTGGACGTGTTGGCAGGCAAACGCATGGGCATGGTGACCGATGTGACCTGCGGCGTATGCCCGTTGTACACGCTCAGCGCAAACGGCAAATAGCGATCGAATTCCCACGCCAGACGTTGCAGCCCCTTTCTGACAACGCGTTCCTGTCCGAATTGTTCCGGGGTATAGCAGTCCAGTTTGGAAGGCAGTTCCGATTCGTCAAAGCCCTTTGCCTGCAACACCTTGATGGCGGCCTTAAACACATCGTTCTTGCCAGTGGCCTGTTCAACGGCCGTTTGCCATTCCTTGTTGTCAGCGCCGTGCTTTTGTGTCCACCACGTTGCGGCATTCGCAACTAAGGCGTCGTCCAGATTTTTCCTGGAGTCAGAATACTGCTTTTTTGCCTTTTGCAGATAAAGCTGTTCGTCGAATCCGGTCGTATTCTCCTGCGGCAAAAACTTTGCCGAACGTTCTGCCAATTGAGTCGTCGCGAAGACAGCCTGAATGGAATAGTAATCGCGCGTTGGCACTGGATCGAACTTGTGATCGTGGCAGCGAGCACACTGTAAGGAATGTCCCAAAAACGCTTCTCCCACGCTGTTGGTGACGTCGTCAAGAAATCTCTGCCGAGCGATTCGGGCGACTTCCATGCCCGTCAGTTCCCATGGTCCCATTCTTAGAAAGCCCGTAGCCACAAGATTTTCCGGGTTATCCGGATCGATCTCATCACCAGCAATTTGTTCTTTAATGAACTGATCAAAGGGTTTGTCGCCGTTGAATGATCGAATCACATAATCACGATAGCGCCACGCATTGCCTCGTTCAAAGTCGTTGGCAAAGCCGGAGGAGTCGGCGTATCGAACGACGTCCAGCCAGTGCTGAGCCATGCGTTCGCCATAGTGCGGAGAGTTCAATAAGCGTTCCAGTACGGTCGCGAAAGCTTCATGCTCCGCCTGTGAGTCATTTACAAAATCAGCAACGTCCTGCGGCGTGGGAGGCAAACCTGTCAGATCAAAGGTTGCTCGCCGAATCAACGTGCGGCGGTCTGTTCGGCACGCAACTGGCAGATCAAGCGGCAGAGCTTCTGCAATGAGTATGTCAATTGGATCTGTCGAGCGTGCTGCATCACTTGCATGGCCCGCTGCGGTTTCCTGTGCGGCCTGCAGCAAACTGACGTCCGGCTTTACGATCGGTTGATAAGCCCACAATCCGGCAACGTCGTACTTGCGATTCGTCCAGTCGCTGTCCAGGCCGCCGGATGTTTTGACGGGAATTCCATCTTCTGCCGACCACGCTTTTTGATACTCCGTTTCAATCGCCACAGCCCGCTCAGCATTCGGCCACGCGGCCCCGGATGCGATCCAGTCTTTCACCCATGCAAGCTGTTCTGGCGTAAGCCGTTCAGCTTCTTTGGGAGGCATCGGCGACCAGTTTTCGTTTTGCCGAGTTGCCGCAAGATACAACGGACTATCTTCCGGCTTTCTATTCACGATGGAAGCTTCGCCGCTGTCGCCGCCCGCGTGCAATCCCTGCAGCGAACTGACGTCCAATGCCCCTTCAACAGCAGCGGGATCTTTGCCATGACAGCCCAGACACTTCGCCCTCAGTATTGGGCCGACGCGGCGTACAAACAGCAATTCAGATTCGGTGGCGTTCAATTCCTGAGCCAGTGTTTCACCAACACTGCAGAACTGCAGCAAAACGCAAACCGCAGCAACGGGCAGGCGGCTGCTGAAGAACGCACTTGGTTTTCGAATCTGCTTTGCTGCGATTATCGAAGGGGGCAACGCAATTCTTTCTTTTTCAAGGTTCGGCAGGTTTGAACCAGTAACACTGACTAAGCTGACTAAATGGACAGCGCCATGCCTGAGTGAGCCGCAGGGCGTTAGCCCCGGTTTTTTCTGTGATCCGCACGACTGCGATTTGCGCTGACTTGTGGCCGCGGAGAACGCGAATTGGACTATGTGGGCGGTTGCCCACGAGCCAGAACGGTCCACAACAATATGTAAATTGCAACCGGGGCTAACGCCCTGCGGCTGATGTGGTTAACAGAAATACTGAACTTTCATTGAACCTGGTGCTGTACATCTAAGCTGGTATCTTGCGTAACTGCGACTGCATTGCAAGCAAAACGCATTGTCGCGGGCTTCAGCGAGTGGGCCGCTTGTTTCATGTGTCTGTCCTGTTCTATCACGGGCTTCGCCCTTGACGCGGTGGCGTGACATGCGGAAAAACGTGGGACGTTGCAATCGCTGATTCGCTCCGTTGTCGCTAGGATGAACACACACGCATCATTTTGAGTGTTACTCTAACTGGACAGCGTCATTTCTTAATGAGCCGCAGGGTGTTAGCCCCGTTTTTTTCTGTGATCCGCACTACTGCGATTTTCGCTGATTTGTGGCCGCGGAGAACGCGCATTTAACTATGTGGGCGGTTCCCACGAGCCAGAACCGTCCACAACAATATGTAAATTGCAACCGGGGCTAACGCTCTGCGGCTGATGTGGCTAGCAGAAATTCTGAACTTTCATTGAAACTGCCGTTGTCCAGCTAAACTTCTCAGGCGACAAACCGGTCGCTTTGACAAATCAAATTCGGCACGCCAAAGACAGTCTACACCATACCATGGATGACATCGTTTACTTCGATCGCTACCGTAACCAGACATGCATTGAAAAAGTGTACGGGGATAAAGCGTTGCGCTGGACGTACGGGACAGTGGCAGGCCGCATTTCGTTGAACGCGATTGTGAAGCGAGCCGCGTTTTCTCACTGGTACGGGTGGAGAATGGATCGCTCGTCGACTCGCCAAAAGATTGCACCTTTCATCAAGGAGTACGAACTTGATGCGTCGGAATTCGTGCGCGACGTAGACGACTTTGGCAACTTCAACGAATTCTTCTTTCGCAAACTGAAGCCGGAATCTCGGCCCATTGACGCAGATCCAGCGTCGGTGGTTTTTCCCGCGGATGGTCGTCACCTGTGCATTCCCAATCTTTCTTCCAATGAGGGATTGTTTGTGAAGGGCGAAATGTTTGATCTGGCATCGTTATTGAAAGACGATGAACTGACAAAGCAGTTCGCGGAAGGCAGCCTGCTGTTGTCCAGATTGTGCCCGGTGGATTATCACCGCTTCCATTTTCCCGCCGCCGGAATTCCGGGGAAGACGCGACTGATCAACGGGCCGCTGTATTCCGTTAATCCGATTGCACTTTGTCAGAATATCCACATTCTGGCAAAGAACAAACGCTGCGTGACAGTTCTGGAAACGGAATCGTTGGGGCGAATTCTGGTGCTGGAAATCGGTGCCACGTGCGTGGGCAGCATCTGCCAGACCTTCAGCGCCGGCCAGCCTGTGGCTAAGGGCAGCGAAAAAGGCTACTTCCGTTTTGGCGGCTCTTCAACGATTACGATTTTCGAACCTGGCCGCATTCGGTTTGACGACGACTTGATTCAAAATTCTCAGCATCACCGCGAACTCTACGCAAAAATCGGCGATCACCTGGGAGCAAGGCTGTAGTCCGCTTCGCTCCGTCCCTGTTTTCTTCGTCGCTACTTCACCAACAGGCCCGGCAGCCACAAGCTGAACGCGGGAAAGAACGTGATCAGCAGCAGCGTGATCAGCAGAGGAATCAAAAACGGAACGGTGCCTCGAATCACCGTTTGCACGGACGCTCCCGTGACGGAACTCAGCACGTACAGCACCAAACCAACCGGTGGAGTTAACAGGCCCAGCACAAGATTCAAAATCATCACGATGCCCAACTGCAACGGGTCAATGCCGAACTGCAACGCGGCCGGTAACAACACGGGAACAGTGATTAACAGCCCAGCGACTGGTTCCAGCAACATGCCGGTCACCAGTAAAGCGACGTTGATCAGCAACAGAAATACATAGGGATTATCCGTGAGCGAAAGCATGGCTTCGGTAACCGCCTGAGGCCCCTGTTCTCTGGCAATCACCCAACCAAACAATCCTGCTGCGGCCACAATCAGCATAATGGATCCGGTTGTGGTTGCCGTTTTCAGCAGCACGTCGTGAAAGCCACCAAACGACAACGATCGATAACAGACGCTTAAAAACAGCACCCACATCACAGCGGCTGCCGCGGCTTCTGTGGGAGTAAACACGCCTCCCAAAATTCCGCCCAGAATAATCACGGGCGTCAGCAGTACCGGCAATGCGGCAGCAACAGCCGACTTCAAGGGAATCTTTGGAGCCGCGTCTTCATCTCGCAATGGGTTTCGGCGAGCATCCACAAACACAAATACGCATAGAATCGCCGTCAGCACCAAAGCCGGCAGGACTCCCGCGAAAAACAGCGAACCCACAGAAACGCCAGCAGTCACCGCGTACACAATCGCGGGAATGCTGGGCGGCATAATGGGGCCAATCAGCGAAGATGCTCCCGTTAGTCCCAACGCAAAGCCTTCGTTGTATCCTCGCTTTTTCATCGCTGGCACCAACACTGAACCCAGCCCGGCCGCATCGGCAATGGCGGCTCCGCTCATCCAAGAAAACAGCAGGCTGCTGATCACGTTAACATAGCCAAGGCTACCGGGAATTCTGCCGAACAGGCACAGCAGTAAACGAAACAGACGATCAGCAAGTCCGCCGACATTACTAAGATATCCCGTCATCACAAACAGCGGCACGGCCAACAGCGGAAAGGAGTTAATCGATGCCATGGTGCGTTGCAAGGCGACGCCCAGGGTAATGTCGGGAGACAGCGCCACATACACCAGACACGGCAACAGCATGCTGATTGCCACTGGAACGCGAATGAACAGCAGCACAAGCATGCCGACAATCAGGATTGCCAAAATCATTCGTTCGACTCCAGATCCAAATGCAGAGCTTCATCAGCCGCGGTGCCTGCAGACATTTCCATCGTCACCGGCCGCCCGGTAGACAGAGCCAGAATCAGGTTCAAAATGGAATGCACCGCCATCAGCAGCAGACCGAAACCCACGGCTCCATACCAATAGCTCATCGGAATCCCCAACGACGGTGAACCCACTTTGCCCACGTACCACACAAACCGCAGGCCGCCAATCAGCAGCAGCAGACACGTTGCCGCCACAATCACGTGACTTAAACATTCCAGCAGCAACCGACCTCGCAGGCTAAGCCGTTCAGAAACAACATCCACAGTGATATGCCGCCCTTCGGCCATGACGAACGCAGCCCCGATAAACGTCATCCAGATAAGGGCCAGCCGAGCCACCTCTTCGCTCCACGAAAAGGGAGCTCCAAAGAAGTAGCGAGCAAACACCTGAGCTCCCATGGTGGCCAGAATCACAAACAGAAACAGCGCCGCCACGGCCTGTTCGCCCGCGATCATCCAGCGAACAAGTTTGTTCACGAATGCATTGCCAACGACGGGCTCGCTGACAGTTGCTTTATTGTCCTGGGAAGTCATGGGTTTCAAAGTCCGTCTAAACTGACGCGATTTGTCTGCTGATTTGGCACTGGCCAGATAATGACAGCACGGCAGGCTCAAAAATAAAAGCCGGCGACACCGTGTCAGTCGGGAGTCTCCACGGCAACTCCTGCTTCATCACCTTCCGCAGTAATCTGGTTGTAAAGCTCGCTGAACACGTAACCACTGGCGAAGAACTCTTTGGCTCGTTTACGAAAAGCATCCACATCGACGTCGTCGATAATCTGCATGGTGCCATCCTGTCGCCATTCTTCGATCAGGCGTTGTTCGTCTTCAACGGTGCCTCTGTAGACGTCTTTACCAAGTTCGTGCACCGCCTTCATCAAGGCAGCCTGTTGCTCTTTGGTCATCTTCTGCCAGACTCGGTCGTTCATCAAAATCTGAATTGAAGACTGAATATGACCGGTCAAATTCAGACACTTCTGCACTTCCTGAAACCCCATGGCCTTAATCACGGGAACCGGATTTTCCTGACCATCCGCAATTCCCTGCTGCAACGCCAGATAGACTTCACTAAAAGAAATCGGCATCGGGCTGGCTCCCAAAGCGTCTCCGGATGCCTGCCAGATTCTGGCTCCCGGTAATCGCAATCGAAAGCCCTTCAGATCGTCCGGGCTTCGAATCGGCACGTTGGATGTAATGTGTCGAGAACCATAAATCCATGTATCCAGAACTCGCACGTCGTATCGTTTACGAAGTTCCTCCCAGTGCGGTGCCATGTCTTTGCCGCCCGCTGTTTCCAGCATTTGGTCCAGATCGCGCGATGCATAGGCAGCGTCAAGGACTCCCAAAGGAGCGTGCCACATTGCCAGAAACGACGGACCGGAAATTGCCAGATCCAGTTCTCCGGCCACCAATTGTTCCAGCAACTCTGCTTCGGAACCCAGTTGGCCTCCCGGATAGACGGTGACGTCCAGATCGCTACCCGCCGCCGCTAAACGCTCAGCAAGATGAGCAGTGCCGTAGGCATGACTGGGCGAATTGACTTCATAAACATGAGCCATTCGCAGACGCAACGGCTTGCCAGCGGAGTCATCAGCTTCACATCCGCTGAAACATACACTAAGCAGCAGCAAGGTGGTGAGTCGGGCAAATGAACCGAAAATCATGCAACTTCGCGAACATGTTCGATTCATCCACAGGCTTCCGGCGTTGTAATTTGGTTCAGACATGCCACAGAGTACAAACTGTGCGTTCCATGTTCAACAAACGTGATCCAACAACGCATGTTGCGAATGCGGTCATGAGAACGAAGTCCGCAAAACTGAGGCAGCATTAGAGTCATACTCAGAATAACGCGCGCACGGTGCGCGTGTTGGTCGTAGTGCGCACGGTGCTCGTAGCGACAACGGAGCGGCTCGGCGATTCGAGCCTTCCATGTCTTTCGGCGATCCACGCCACGGGGTAACGGGGGAAGCCCTTGTCAGGTAAACAGTTCGTTCACAACTTTGCCGCCTTCCGGGCCCGTCAGTCGATGATCGCGGCCTTCGTGCCAGAACGTCAGATCGTTGGCTGGCAATCCCAGTGCGTGCAGGATCGTCGCGTGCAGATCTCGAAAATGCACTTTACCTTCGACGGCTCTGTCGCCTGTGTTGCTGGTCTTTCCGTGAACATGACCTTTCTTCACGCCACCACCGGCCAGCCAGAACGTGAACCCGTTTGAATTGTGGCCGGTCTCATCTTTGCCGTCGTTGGGAACTAATCCGGGCCGACCAAATTCGCCCCCCCAAACCACAAGCGTATCTTCCAGAAGTCCGCGTTGATCAAGATCCTGCAACAATGCGGCGATCGGTGCATCAACCGTATCGCAATTCGCCTTCAGGTCGCGACGATGGTTTTTGTGCTGGTCCCAGCCGCCGTGATTGACTTCGATAAACCTGACACCGGCTTCTGCAAAGCGTCGTGCCAACAGACACTGGCGACCGAAGTCTGTGGGACGGCACGTGCCAATCTGCAGTTTCTTTCCAACGCGGTACTGTTCAAGAGTGTCCTGCGTTTCATTGGACAGATCCAGAAGCTCCGGAGCCGACGCCTGCATGCGGAAGCCAAGTTCCATCGACTGAATCACGCTGTCCAGCTTGTCGTCACCGCGGCGATCCTCCAGATGTTTTCGGTTCAGCGACTGCACAAAATCCAGTTGTCGGCGTTTGGCGGCCAGCGGCAAATGATCACTGCCAACATTGCTGATGGTGGCGGCGGACATGTCTTCGCCGTTGACTCCGATTGGCGTGCCGTTGTAAATCGAAGGCAGGAAAGCACTCGTATAGATCGAACTCTTCGACGTATTCAGACTTACAAAGCCGGGCAGATTCTGGTTTTCCGTTCCCAGTCCATAGTTGATCCATGAACCAAGACTTGGGCGCTTCCGAAGACGCTCACCAGTATGCAGTTGCAAAAACGATTGAGCGTGAATTCCCGTGTCTGCGTACATGCCGTTGATCACGCAAAGCTTGTCGGCGTGTCTGGCGGTTTCGGGCATGAGTTCCGAAATCCAGAGACCGCTGTCTCCATGCTGACGAAATCTCGAAACGGAACCGGGATGCGGCTTCTTGCCTGTCTGCGGTTTATAGTCAAACGTGTCCATCTGAGCAGGACCGCCGCTCATGCAAAGAAAGATCACTCGCTTCGCCGTCGCTGGCAGCCGCGGGATTTGTGGAACAAGATTGCCTCTCCCCGTGCCTGCAGCTTGCCCGATGCCTGACGCTAACCCCGTAGCTGACGCTTGCTGTGCGCAAAGGCCCTGAAGAGCCAGAAAGCCAAAACCGCAGCTTGCGGATTGCAACATGCTTCGTCGTGAGTGATTCATGGTTATCAATCTCAATCCACGTAACGGAATTCATTCGTGACCAGCAACGCCTGGCACAGACTCGCCCATGCCCGCTCTTCCGAACCCAATTCATTCAGCGTCAGCCGCAGAAATTCATCGGCCTGCTGAAGTTCATCTGGCGTTGCATTGCGCCCCAAAGCCTGCTGCCACGCAAGTTGGATTCGGTCGTTGTTATCTACGGTGGCTTTGGTCACAACAGTTGCCAGATGTTGAGACTGCTCAATCACAAACGGGTTGTTGTAAAGATGCAGTGCCTGATTAGGCACGGTACTGACGTCTCGTTTGCCGATCACGGCTGTGAAATCGGGCAAATCAAACGCAGCAAGTTCCGGCGGTGGCGAGCTTCGCAAATAGCACAAATACACACTTCGATGATTACTGGGTTCATGCAGATTGCCGGCAAGGTTGACCAGAATGTCACGATGCCGAACAATCGAACCATCTGCAGGGGTCAAGTCCAACTGGCCGCTGGCTTTGAGAATGCTGTCACGCAGCGTTTCTGCATCCATTCTGCGCCGCACATGCCGCGTCAGTAATACGTTGGCTGCATCGGATTGCAGCAGAGTTTCATCCGCGTCACTGCTTAGTTGGTATGTTCGGCTTAGCACGATGTTGCGAATCATCGTCTTCATCGACCAGTGTTCGCTGACAAATCGAATGGCAAGATGGTCCAGCAGTTCCGGATGAGTTGGACGTTCGCCGTAAACTCCGAAATCGTTTGGCGTGCGAACAAGGCCTTCACCAAACAGATGCTGCCAGATTCGATTGACCATCACTCGTGCGGTGAGTGGATGGTCGCCCTGAGTTAACCACTGAGCCAATTCCAGACGTCCGCTTTGCTGTGGATTGATCGCAGGAATATTGGCCGACTCAAACCGACATGCCTTCAGAAAACCGCGAGGCACAGCGTCGCCCAGTTTTTTTGCTTCGCCTTTGATGTTCAGTTTGCAGTCTGCTGGCTTCTTTGAATCACGAACTCCCATAGCCAAGGGCGTTCCGACGGGCCACTTCGATTTGGGAATCGCCTTGGGAATTCCAGTATTCGATTCCAGCACCAGCACGGTCTCAACAAAATCTTCGGGCGGCGGTACATGGGCGGCCGCTTTAAGAACGTGCAGATCCGTTTTCGGGGCCGTTAGGCCTTCATTGGCGGCGGTGCCCCACATCGTTTCGGTACTGGTGAAGATGCCCGCTATGGCGTAGTAATCTCGAGTCGGCACGGGATCGAATTTGTGATCGTGGCAGCGTGCGCAGGCCACGCTGATTCCCATGACACCGCTGCCAATGACGTCGATCTGATCGGCCACGATATCCATGTCGAAGTTATCATTCATCGCCTTGGCAGGTTTGGCCGCCATCGCCAGAAAACCAGTGGCAATCAGATTTCGATCACGCTCAGCATCATTCTCCGCTGTTAACAGATCGCCAGCGATTTGTTCGACCAGAAATCGATCGTAAGGCGTGTCGGAATTGAACGCTTCAATCACGTAGTCTCGATATCGCCACGCATGAGGAAACGTGGGATTGCGACCAAGACCATCGTTGCCGTTGGATTCTCCGTAGCGGGCAACATCCAGCCAGTGTCGCCCCCAGCGTTGGCCAAACTGTGGACTCGCCAGTAATCTATCGACAAGTTCTTCAGTAGCCTTTTCACGTTGCTGTTCATGGGCCGCCACAAATGTTTCGACGTCTTCAAACGACGGCGGAAGTCCTGTCAGGTCGACGTAAAGGCGGCGTGCAAGCGTTTGTGGAACTGCGTCCTGATTCGGTTTCAAGCCAGCAGCTTCGATCTTTGCCAACACGAAACTGTCCAGCGGATCACGAAGCCATGCATCGTTGTTCACGTCTGGTATTGGTGGATTTTTTGCGGGTTCGAAGGCCCACAACGCTTCCGCATCATGAGCGGCGGCTTCCTTTGCGATGGCATCCGTCGTGCGAGGATCCGGTGCACCTCGAGCGACCCATTCAGCAAAATCATTAATGACTGCTTCCGGCAGACGTCCATTGGGAGGCATTTCAATGCCATTGTACCTCATTGCCTGAATCAGCAAGCTAGCATCGGGCTGGCCAGCCACCAGAACCGTTCCAGCTTCACCACCCTGCAGCAAACCTTCGCGACTGTCCAGCAACAGCTTTCCGCACACTTCCTTCGATTCAGCGGAATGGCATTCATAACAATGCTTGATCAACGCCGGTCGAATTTTGCTTTCGAAGAAGTGGAGATTATCTGCTGATAACTTCTGTTCATCAGCCTCACATGCACATGCCTGACATAGCGTCAGAGTGGCGACAACCAGCAGAATTGTATGTCGAGTGATTTGCATGGGGCGGAATACATGTGGAAGGAGATTCGGCGGGACTCACATTATGGCCGAAACAGCAACCAAAAGTAAAGCTGTTACCCGGGATTCAGGGCAATAGCGTTGCGGTGTTCTTGCATTCTGGCGGTAGCCCAAAAACCTATTCGCTCCGAACTAGATTCCGTGCGAATAGGCGATCATCCACCTCCAAATTTACTTCGGTGGAGAAACGTTTCTGCACTACACTGTTGCTCAATCCAGCAGCCCGGCCAGTTCCTCACGCAATCGTCTCAGCACACGGCACTTGGCGACTCGAACGGAATTTGCGGTTCAGGCAAAGGGAATCGACACCAACCCCTTACGCAAAATTCACCGTCCCGTGAAATCTGAGGACGAAGAGCAAAACTTCAGAATTTCTGCCGTCTGGATGAAAGATCCCCGCCATTTGTGGATGATTCTCTTATGGAGATAACATGAACGATTGGCCGGAAACGAGCGAAAGCCTGATTTTACGCGTGAAAGACAGACGCAGCGGATGCCGCTGCCTGGTCGGCGTTTCTGGCCTTCTATCGTCCGGTGGTTTATCGCTTGGCTCGCAGTCGTGGCTTGCAGGATGCCGACGCCGATGATTTGGCTCAACAGGTCTTCGTTTCGATCGCGCGAGCCGTCGAGAACTGGACACCGACGGCGGACGGGCCACCCTTTCGAGCCTGGTTGTACCGCATCGCTCATAACGAAATCCTCAAAGCGATCACTCGGCGCAAACCGGGCTCGGCCGCCGGTTCAAGCAGTGTGCAGGAAATGCTGCACACGGTTCCACAACACGATTCGGACGCGAGCGTCGAATTGTTGCGTGAAGGTCGCATGGAAGCATTTCGCTGGGCGTCGGATGCGGTTCGACATGAGTTCACGGCCGCAACATGGACCATGTTTTGGCAGTCGACCGTTGAATAACAATCGGTCAAGGACATCGCGAAGTCTCACGGTCGAAGTAATGGAGCTGTCTACCTGGCACGTTATCGAGTGATGAAGCGGCTGAAAGAAAAAATCGATGAAGTATCAGATATTTGGAGCGAGTTCTCATGAAACCATCGAACGTTTGTTTGCCCCAGTCAGAGATTCCATTGCTGTTGTCGGAAGATCTACCAGCTGATGAAGCCGCGGCCGCTGAGAGTCACATTGCGGAATGCGAGTCGTGCCGCAGCGTGATTGAATCCATGATCGCCGATTCCCTCTGGTGGGACGATGCGTGACATTCGCTGGCCGCTTCGGCAACACGCTCCCGTCATCAAGCGGAAGTGACGCACGATGCAGAACCCACGATCACAGAGCAAATACTGAATCTGCTCGGCCCGACGGATGATCCCAACATGCTCGGCCGCATCGGTCCCTATGAAATCATCGGTCTGCCGGGGCAAGGCGGCATGGGAGCAGTCTTCAAAGGTTTTGATCGATCGCTGAATCGGTTCGTGGCGATCAAGATGTTACTGCCGCACCTGGCGGCTTCGGGTGCCGCTCGCAAACGGTTCGCTCGCGAGGGCCAGACGGTCGCGGCAGTCGTCGATGATCATGTGATGGCGATTCACTGCGTCGACGAGTGGCAAGGCGTTCCGTATCTGGTGATGATTTATTCGCGTGGCGTTTCGCTGCAAAAGCGACTCAGCGACAACGGGCCGTTGGAAGTTCGCGAGATCCTGCGCATCGGCATGCAAGCCGCCAAGGGATTCGCTACCGCTCATGCACAAGGCATCGTGCATCGCGACATCAAACCCGCCAATATTTTTCTCGACCAAAACGTCGAACGAGTACAGTTAATGGATTTCGGCTTAGCCCGCGCCGTCGATGACGCCAGTCTCACTCGCTCGGGCACGCTTGCAGGCACACCGCAATACATGTCCCCGAACAAGCTCGCGCCGAAACCGTCGATCATCGCAGCGACTTGTTCAGCCTCGGTAGTGTGATGTACGCCATGTGTACCGGGCACGCCCCCTTCCGAGCCGAATCCAGCTACAGCGTCCTGCGCCTGATCACCGATAAAGATCCTCGCCCGATTCGCGAGATCAATCCGGATGTGCCCGATTGGCTGTGTGCGATCATCGAAAAGCTTCACGCCAGGGAGCCGAGCGGACGTTTGGACTTCCCGGTGAATAGTGGGCGCTGATTTAAGCGTGTTATGCTGCACGC